>JBKHEF010000007.1:0-96974 GCA_046540955.1 Wenzhouxiangella sp. | reverse complement strand
CCTCTTCCCACGCCCTGGCCCAGCACCGTCTGGCCGGACTGCGCTTTTCCAGCGTCATCTTTACCGGGCTGGGACACGACCATCTTGACTATCACGCCGACCTGGACGCTTACTTCGCGGCCAAAGCACGCTTGTTTACCGACTATCCCAGCCAGCGCCAGATCATCAACCTGGACGATCCGCACGGCCGGGTGCTGGCCGATCGCCTGGCATCGGGTAGCCACGTTCTCGGCTATTCGCTGGCCGGCCGCAGCAGTGCTGTGGCCCACTTGAGCCCGCTGCGACTGGACCTGGCAGGGATCGAGGCGCGGCTTGTGCTGGGCGATGCCGAGCAGATCGTGCACAGCGCGCTGATCGGCCGAATCAACCTCCACAACCTCGCGATCGTCGCGCTGGAGCTGCGCGCGCGCGGCATGGATTGGAACTGCATCGGGGCGCGCATCGCAGCGCTTGAGCCCGTTCCGGGCCGGATGCAGGTCGTCGCCGACGATCAAGGCACCCGCGCGGTGATTGATTATGCCCATACACCCGATGCGCTGGAGCAGGTCCTGACCAGCCTGCGCGAGCTCGGTGCCGAACAGGTCTGGTGCGTGTTCGGTTGCGGCGGTGAACGCGACCGGGCCAAGCGACCGATGATGGGCCGGATTGCCGAATCGCTGGCCGACCGGGTCATTCTGACCGACGACAATCCCAGAAGCGAGGACGGGACCACCATCATCCGCGAAATCCAGGCCGGGATGCGATGCCCCGAGCGCACTCGGGTCATCCGCGATCGTACCGAGGCCATCCGCATCGCCCTGGCCGAAGCCGGGGCGGACGATCTGATTCTGGTGGCCGGCAAAGGCCACGAGACCGTGCAGTGGGTTGGCGGGCAAGCGCATCCGCATTCCGATCTGGCCGCTGTGCGCGAAGCATTGGCGGAGGTGGCCTGATGCGCATGCAACTCACCGCCATTGCCGAGTGCGCCGCTGGACGCCTGGTGGGGCATGACGTCGAAGTGCACGGCCTGTGCCACGACAGCCGCAAGGTCCGGCCCGGGGATCTGTTCGTGGCTTTGCCCGGCGAGCGCTGCGATGGCCACGATTTCGCTGCCGCTGCCACTGAACGAGGCGCTGCGGCAGTGCTCGTCGCGCGGGCGCTCGGCGTGGACGTGCCCCAGGTCATCGTCGCCGATCCGCGCCTGGCGATGGGACAGATCGCGGCGGACTGGCGTGCTCGCCTGCCGGTCACCGTGGTCGGCATCACCGGCAGTAATGGCAAGACCACGGTCAAGGAAATGACCGCTGCGGTGCTGGCTGCGGCCGGCCCGACTGCGGCCACGCCGGGCAATTACAACAATGAGATCGGCGTGCCCCTGACCCTGGCCCGGTTGACCGAGGCACACCGCTACGCGGCCATCGAGATGGGCGAGGCGCGCCCCGGCGACATCACCTACCTGGCTGACATGGCCCGTCCGCTGATTGGCGTGATTACCAACGCCGGTCCGGCGCATCTGGAAACCATGGGCAGCCTGGAGGGCGTGGCCCGCACGACCGGTGAACTCCTGGCCGCCCTGCCGGCTGATGGCACGGCAGTGATCAATGCCGATGATCGCTTCGCCGATTTCTGGCGTCGGCTGGCCGCGCCACGCCGCACCATCAGCTTCGGCATCGACACCGAAGCCGATGTGCGCGGCATTCCGGAGCAGGGCAGGTTGCGGATCGTCATGGCCGAGGGTGAAGTGAGTTTTCGTCCGGCCCTGCCCGGGCGGCACAATCTGCTCAACGCCCTGGCCGCGCTGGCGGTCGCCCGGGCCCTGGAGATCCCGCTGGATGCCGCCATTGGCCGACTTGAGCGAATGACCGGTCTGCCCGGGCGCTTGCAGGTTCGCCATCATGCCCGGGGCTGGACGCTGGTCGACGATACCTACAACGCCAATCCGGCCTCGCTGTACGCCGGCCTGCAGGTGCTGGCAGAACTGGGCGGCGAGCGCTGGCTGGTCCTCGGCGACATGGCCGAACTGGGCCCGGATACCGACAAGCTGCACGCCGAGATGGGCCAGGCCGCGGCCGACCTGGGTGTCCGCCGCCTGTTCTGCCTGGGGCCGGTCAGCCGCTACAGTTGCGAGGCCTTCGGTCCGGGAGCGACCCATTTTGACTCGCATCGGGCATTGCTCGAGGCGCTGACGGGCCAGATTCATGCCGGTGTCAACTGCCTGGTCAAGGGCTCGCGCTCGATGGCCATGGAACAGATCGTCAGCGGCTTGCTGGGAGGGACAGACTGATGCTGGTCTGGCTGTTTGAACAGGTGCTGGCCCTGGACGTCGCGCTGTTCGGGTTCATCACCTTCCGCACGATCATGGCGGCGCTGACCGCGATGGTCGTTTCCCTGGCGATCGGGCCATTTTTCATCCGCCACATGATCGAGCGCCAGTACGGACAGCCGATCCGCGACCTTGGCCCCGATACCCATCATCTCAAGGCCGGCACCCCGACGATGGGGGGCGCGATGATCCTGATCGCGATCGTCATCAGCACCCTGCTGTGGTCGGACCTGGGCAACCGCTACGTCTGGACAGTCCTGTTCGTGACCATGGCCTTCGGCATGATCGGCTTTGTCGACGACTACCGCAAGCTCAAGCTAAAGGACAGCGCGGGTCTTCCGGCACGCTGGAAGTACCTGGCCCAGTCGCTGGCCGCGCTGGCGGTCGGGACGTTCCTGTACTTCAGCGCCGATGTGGCCGCCAATACCCAGCTGTTCGTCCCGTTTTTCAAGGATGTCGCCGTGCCGCTGGGGCTGGGGTTCATTGTCCTGACCTATTTCGTCATCGTTGGATCATCCAACGCGGTCAATCTGACCGACGGACTGGACGGTCTGGCCATCATGCCGGCAGTGTTCGTGGCCACGGGCTTGGGCATTTTCGCCTATGCCACCGGCAACACGGTCTTTGCCAACTACCTGCAGATTGCCTACGTGCCCGGGGTTGGTGAGCTGGCCATTTTCTGCGCCGCCCTGGCCGGTGCCGGGCTGGGTTTTCTGTGGTTCAACACCTATCCTGCCTCGGTGTTCATGGGCGATATCGGCGCCCTGGCCGTCGGTGCGGCGCTGGGCCTGGTGGCGGTCGCTGTGCGCCAGGAAATCGTCTTTGTCGTCATGGCCGGCATCTTTGTCATCGAGACCCTGTCGGTCATTCTCCAGGTGGCCTCGTTCAAATTGACCGGCAAGCGTATCTTTCGCATGGCGCCGATCCACCATCATTTCGAGCTCAAGGGCTGGCCGGAGCCGAAGGTGATCGTGCGCTTCTGGATCATCGCCGTCATGCTGGTCCTGGCCAGCCTGGCCACGCTGAAAATCCGGTGAGGGTCTGATGAGCACGCGACGCCAGGCCCATCGCTGGAAAGACGCACCGCGCAGCGCCGGTCTTGATCCGGTGCTGGTGGTCTGCGCCAGCGCTTTGCTGGCGATCGGCGTGGTCATGGTGGCCTCGACCTCGATCGCAATTGCCGAAGGCTACTCGGTTACGGTCTGGCACTTCGTCATTCGTCACCTGATCTACATCGCCTTTGGCCTGGTGCTGGCCGGGAGCCTGCGCCTGATCGGTACCCGCCAGATCGAAACCCTGGCGCCGTACGGCCTGGTGGCAGCGGTGGCCGTGCTGCTGCTGCCGTTCATTCCGGGGCTGGGTCACGAGGTCAATGGCTCGACCCGCTGGATCAACCTCGGGGTGGCCCGATTCCAGGTGGTCGAGGCAGCCAAGCTGCTGGTCATCGTCTTCATTGCCGTCTATCTGGCCCGCCGTCCGGCGCTGAACCGGCGAGGATTCGGTGAAACCCTCAAACCGCTGCTGGCGGCCGGTTTGCTCGGTGTGATCCTGCTCAAGCAGCCCGACATGGGCTCGGCGGTGGTCATTATGGCGATTGTTGGTGGCATGGTCTGGCTGGCCGGTGCAGCCTGGCGCCACCTGTTCGTGCTTGGCCTGACCAGCCTGCCGTTGATCACGGTGGCGGCGCTAGAGCCGTACCGCCTGCGCCGGGTGATGACCTTCGTTGATCCCTGGGCCGATCCATTCAACGCGGGTTTCCAGCTGACCCAGGCGCTGATCGCAGTCGGCCGTGGGCAGATCATGGGTGTCGGCCTGGGGGCCAGCGTGCAGAAGCTCTACTACCTGCCCGAGGCGCATACCGATTTCATCTTCGCCGTCCTGGCCGAAGAATTCGGCCTGATCGGCATCGCGCTGGTGCTGGTCCTGTTTGGCGTACTGGTCGGGCGAATCTTGCAGATCGGCCTGCGCGCCCACGCCATGGACCGGGCCTTCCAGGCCTATCTGTGTTGGGGCGTGGGTTTGTGGATCGGTCTCCAGGCGCTGGTCAGCATCGGGGTCAATCTTGGCCTGCTACCGACCAAGGGCCTGACCCTGCCGCTGATTTCGGCCGGCGGGTCGAGCCTGATCATGACCATTCTGGGCCTTGGCCTGGTGATTCGCGTGCAATGGGAGCTCCAGCGCGAAACCCTGGCCCGGCCGCGCCGTCGGGAGCATTGGACGGTATGACGACGCCCAAAGTGACCATCATGGCAGCCGGCACCGGCGGCCATATCTTTCCGGGGCTTGCGGTTGCCCGCCAATTGCAGATCCGGGGTGCCGAGGTCTGCTGGCTCGGTACCCCCGGTGGCCTGGAAAACCGGCTGGTGCCTGCCGCTGGCCTTGAAATGGACCGGATCGGGATCGCCGGTCTGCGTGGCCGCGGTGCAGCCGGCTGGCTGATGGCGCCGTTGCGCGTGCTGCGGGCCATGCTGCAGGCACGCCGGATCTTCGGTCGTCAGCAGCCCGGTTGTGTCCTGAGCATGGGCGGCTACGTCGCCGGCCCGGGCGGGCTGATGGCGCGTTTGATGGGCATCCCGCTGCTGATCCACGAGCAGAATGCTGTCCCGGGACTGACCAACCGCCTGCTGCACCCACTGGCCGCCGGGGTGTTTGGCGGTTTTCCGGACGGGCTGAAAGGGGCTGTGCATTGCGGCAATCCAGTGCGTGAGGACATCCTTGGCTTGCCCGCGCCAGCCGAACGGGTGCGCTTGCGCTCGGGCGCCCTCAAGATCCTGGTTCTTGGCGGCAGCCAGGGTTCGGCTGCCCTGGGCCGAATCGTGCCGCGCGCATTGGCGCTACTGCCAGCAGACCAGCGCCCGCGGGTCCTGCACCAGGCCGGGCGCCAGCTTGAGGCCGCGCAACAAGCCTATGCCGACAGCGGGGTCGAGGCCGAGATTGTCGAGTTCATCGACGACATGGCAGCAGCCTGGGCAGAGGTTGACCTGGCGATCTGCCGCGCCGGCGCTCTGACGGTCGCTGAGTTGTGTGCGGCCGGCGTGGCCAGCCTGCTGGTTCCCTTCCCCCATGCAGTGGATGATCACCAGACCGCCAACGCGCGTTATCTCGCCGATGCCGGGGCCGCCTGGCTGGAGCCGGAAGCCGCACTGAGCCCCAAGCGGCTGGCCGAACGGCTGAGCCAGAGCGACCGGCCAGGGTTGCTGGCCATGGCCGAGCGCGCCCGTGCCCTGGCCCGTCCGGCCGCAGCGGCGACCGTCGCCGACGCTTGCCTGGAGGTGACCGAATGAAGCATGGCCAGCGTCCAGCGCCCAGCCTGATGCATCGGGTCCGCCAGATTCACCTGGTTGGTATCGGTGGTGCCGGCATGAGCGGCATTGCCGAAGTGCTGGTCAATCTTGGCTTTGCCGTCAGTGGCTCGGACCTGGTCGAGTCGGACACCGTTCAGCGCCTGCGCCGACTCGGCGCGGTGGTCCATCGCGGCCATGCTGCCGAGCACCTCGGCGAGGCTGATGTGCTGGTCGTCTCCGGTGCGGTTGCTGATGACAACGAGGAACTGCTGGCCGCCCGGGCCCGGCGTATTCCGGTCGTGGCGCGGGCGGAAATGCTCGGCGAGCTGATGCGTTTCCGTCAGGGCATCGCGGTCGCCGGGACCCACGGCAAGACCACCACCACCTCGCTGCTGGCCGGCATTCTGGCCCATGCCGGGCTTGATCCAACCTTCATCATCGGCGGGCTGGTCAATGCGTTCGGCTCGAACGCCCGGCTCGGAGAAGGCCGTTACCTGGTTGCCGAGGCCGATGAAAGCGATGCCTCGTTCCTCCAGCTGCAGCCGGTGATCTCGGTGGTGACCAATATCGACCGCGATCATCTTGACGCCTACCAGGGCAGTTTCGACCGGCTGCAGCAGTCTTTCCTGGAGTTTCTGCATCACCTGCCGTTCTTCGGCGTGGCGGTGCTGTGCATCGACGATCCGCACGTCGCCCAGTTGGTGCCCGAGGTGGGCCGCAGCGTGGTCACCTACGGCTTTGACGAGGCGGCCGATGTGCGCGCCTCCGATCTGGCCCAGGATGGGCGCAGCATGCGCTTTGTATTGTGGTTGCCCGACCAGGCCCACGGCGTGCCGGTCACCCTGGCCCAGCCCGGCCGGCACAATGTCCAGAATGCGCTCGGCGCGGCCGCGGTGGCCTGGGAGCTGGGTCTGGATGTTGAGAGCATCGTGGCCGGCCTCGCTGCGTTCGGCGGCATCGGCCGCCGCTTTGCTGCGCTGGGTGAACTGCGCTTCGACCAGCGTCGCGTTCTCGCCTTTGAAGATTACGGCCACCATCCCACCGAACTCGATGCGGTCCTGCAGGCCGCCCGGTCCGGCTGGGCATCGCGGCGCCTGGTGCTGGTGTTCCAGCCGCATCGTTACACCCGTACCCGGGACCAGTTCGATGCCTTCGCCCGCGTGCTGGGTCTGGTCGATGAACTGGTGCTGACCGATATCTATCCGGCCGGGGAGGCACCGATCGCCGGGATTGATTCCGATGCCCTGGCCCGCGCGGTCAGCCAGCGCAGCGAGATCAGGGTGCATCGTGTTGCCGGTATCGACGATGTCGAGGCCTGCCTGACCGAGTGTCTGCGCGACCAGGATCTGCTGCTGATCATGGGTGCCGGCGATGTCGGCAGGCTGGGAAGTCGTCTCCGCGCCCTGGCCGAGGAGGCCGCATCATGACGCGCCCGGCTGCCGAGCAATTCGGACACGTCGCTCTGGTGATCGGCGGTGACAGCGCCGAGCGTGAGATCTCACTGCGCGGCGGGCGGGCGGTGGCCCAGGCGCTCGAGCGGCTGGGTGTGCAGTTCAGCGTGGTCGATGGGCCCCGGCGCCTGCTCGAGCAGGTCGCCGCTGGTCATTTCGATCGCGTCTTCAACCTGCTCCACGGGCGGGGCGGCGAGGATGGCGCGCTCCAGGGTGCGCTGCGTCTGTACGGCGTGCCGGTGACCGGGTCCGGGGTGCTGGGATCGGCGTTGACCATGGACAAGGTCCAGACCAAGCGAATCTGGCAGGCGTGCGATCTGCCGACGCCGGCCTGGCGCCTGGCCAAAGCCGCCGGCCAGACCGACGGCATCGTTCAGGCGCTCGGTCTGCCGCTGTTTGTCAAGCCGGCGCGCGAGGGCTCAAGCATCGGGATGAGCCGGGTCGATGCAGTCGAGCAGCTGGCGCCGGCGATCACCCGGGCGCTGGCGCATGATTCGGACGTGCTGGTTGAGCAGCTGATCGGGGGCCGAGAGTTCACTGCGGCGGTTCTCGATGGTCATGTTCTGCCGTTGATCGAGCTGCGGACCGGGCGCGAATTCTACGATTACCAGGCCAAGTACGAGTCCGGTGATACCGAGTATGTCTGCCCGTGCGGCCTGCCAAAGGCGCAGGAAGAGCAACTGGCCGCGGTCTGCCTGGAGGCCTTCGAGGTGGTGGGTGCGGCCGGCTGGGGTCGGGTCGATTTCATGCTGGATAGCCAGGGGCGGCCGTGGTTGCTGGAGGTCAATACCACGCCGGGAATGACCGAAAAATCACTGATGCCAATGGCCGCCCGCGCGGCCGGGATCGAGTTCGAGGAGCTGGTATGGCGGATTCTCAACGGAAGCCGGACCGGATGACCCGCTGGCCGCTGCTGACCGGGTTGGTGCTGGCCGGACTGGTGCTGGTGGCCGGGGTCTGGTTGCGTGCCGGGCTGATCGGCACCGAGCGCTGGCCGGTGCGCTGGCTGGATGTTGAGGGCGACTTGCACCGGACCAGCACCGGCCAGATCCGCTCAGCGGCGGTCGGACCGGCCTCGGCCGGCTTTTTTGCGGTCGATCTGAATGCCGTGCGGGCCGCGGTCGAAGCGCTGCCCTGGGTGGCGACGGCGGCGGTCGGCAGGCAGTGGCCCGATGCGCTGTACATCAAGGTTGTCGAACATCGTCCGGTCGCCCGCTGGAACCGCGAGTTGCTGATCAGCGACCGTGGTCAGGTCTTTGAGGTTGGCGGCAGCAGCAGCTTGCAGGGAATGCCGCTGCTCGAGGGGCCGGACGCACGTCGTGAGGAAATGCTGGAAAACTGGCATCGCATGCGCCGTCGCCTGGCAGCGATCGGCCAGGACATCGAGCAACTCGGCCTGGATGAACGCGGGGCGTGGACGCTGCGACTCGACGGCGGCCAGGTGCTTGCCCTGGGTCGTGAACATATCCATGACCGGCTCGAGCGCTACGTTCAGGTGCATGACCAGCTGCGCGCCCGCGGCCGTCCAATTGCCAGGGTCGATCTGCGCTATACCAACGGGCTGTCGGTGCGCTGGGTCGACACGGATGAAGCGGAGGTGGCTTACCGTGGCTAAACGTCCGGAGAAAACGCTGGTGGTGGGCCTGGATATCGGCACCAGCAAGATCGTTGCCATCGTCGGCGAGGTCCAGCCCGATGGTCTGGTCGAGGTCATCGGCCTCGGCTCGCACCCTTCGCGCGGCCTCAAGCGCGGCGTGGTCGTCGATATCGAGTCGACCGAGCAGTCCATCCAGCGGGCTGTCGAGGAGGCCGAGCTGATGGCCGACTGTGAGATCCACTCGGTGTTCGCCGGCATTGCCGGATCGCACGTGCGCTCGCTCAACTCGCACGGTGCGGTGGCCATAAGAGACAAGGAGGTGACCGAGGGTGACCTGGAGCGGGTCCTGGAGTCGGCCCGCGCCGTGGCGGTACCGGCCGACCAGCGCATCGTCCATGTCCTGCCGCAGGAGTACGTGATCGATTCCACCGATGGCATCCGCCAGCCGGTCGGCATGTCCGGCGTGCGGCTGGAAGCACGGGTCCACCTGGTCACCGCGGCGGTCAGCGCGGTCCAGAACGTGACCAAGTGCGTGGCCCGGTGTGGCCTGCAGGTCGATGACCTGATCCTGCAGCAACTGGCCTCGAGCTATGCGGTCCTGAGCGAGGATGAAAAGGACCTTGGCATTGCGCTGGTCGATATCGGCGCCGGCACCACCGACGTGGCGGTGTTCACCGAAGGCGCGATCCGCCACACCCTGTGCCTGCCGATCGCCGGTGACCTGGTCACCAACGACATCGCCGTGGCCCTGCGCACGCCGACCGTGCACGCCGAGGAAATCAAGATCAAGTATGCCTGCGCGCTCGAGCAGATGGCCGGCAGCGATGAAACCATCCAGGTCCCCAGTGTCGGTGATCGCCCGCCGCGCAGGCTGGAGCGTCAGACCCTGGCCCAGGTGGTCGAGGCGCGCTATCGCGAACTGTTCAACCATGTCCACAAGCACCTGCGCCAGTCGGGTTTCGAGCAGATGATCCCGGCCGGCCTGGTCCTGACCGGCGGTGGCTCGAAGATGGAAGGCGTGGTCGAGCTGGCCGAGGAAATCCTGCACATGCCGGTCCGCCTGGGCACACCGCAAGGCGTGGTTGGCCTGTCGGAGGTGGTGAACAACGAGACCCACGCCACCGGCGTCGGCCTGCTGTTGTATGGCAGCCGCATGGAAGGAAGAAACAACAGCCTGATCACGCGCGGTCGGGCCGGGCTCTGGAGCCGGATCAAGAGCTGGTTCCAGGGTGAATTCTAGAGGTCGAGGAATGACTGAGAAACGCTTTGACCGTGGACAGTTCCCGGGCCGGTGGCGGCAAGCATCCAGCAAGAGATGCACCGCGCCGGCCGCTCTTGACCGGGATCGGTCCGAACACCCTTTGATTGTTGAATGACTTGAAGCCAGGAGCGAATGTTATGCCGTTTGAATTGATCGAGAATTACAACCCGGGGGCGACCATCAAGGTGGTCGGTATTGGCGGCGGCGGCGGCAATGCCGTCAACCAGATGGTCAATGCCGATATCGAGGGCGTGGAATTCATCTGCGTCAATACCGATTCGCAGGCGCTGCGCAACTTTGCCGGCAAGTCCACCCTGCAGATCGGGTCCAGTGTCACCAAGGGCCTGGGTGCGGGCGCCAACCCTGAAGTCGGCCGCCAGGCGGCCCTGGAAGACCGCGATCGCATCAGCGAGATGCTGTCTGGCTGCGATATGGTCTTCATCACCGCGGGCATGGGCGGCGGTACCGGCACCGGCGCGGCCCCGGTCATTGCCCAGACGGCCAAGGAGATGGGCATCCTGACCGTGGCCGTGGTCACCAGGCCGTTTCCCTTCGAGGGTCAGCGACGCATGGCGATTGCCCAGCAGGGCATCGATGAGTTGGGTCATCATGTCGACTCGCTGATCACCATCCCGAATGCCAAGCTGCTGAGCGTGCTCGGCGACGAGGTCTCGCTGCTGAATGCTTTCAAGGCGGCCAACCAGGTCCTGTCGGGGGCCGTCCAGGGCATTGCCGAACTCATTACCCGGCCGGGCCTGATCAACGTCGACTTTGCCGATGTGCGCACGGTGATGAGCGAGATGGGCATGGCCATGATGGGCGCCGGCACGGCCTCGGGTGAAGACCGGGCGCTGATGGCCGCCCAGTCAGCGATCGGCTCACCCCTGCTCGAGGATGTCAATCTCAATGGGGCCTGTGGCATCCTGGTCAATGTCACCGCCGGCATGACCCTGACCATGAAGGAGTTCGAGGAAGTCGGCACGACCATCGCCGATCTGGCCAGCGAGGACGCCACGGTGGTCATCGGTACCGTGATCGATCCGGACATGGGCGACGAGATTCGGGTCACCGTGGTGGCGACCGGACTGGGCGAGGCGCGTCCACAGCGCCGGGAGCAGCCGATGCGGGTGGTCCGCACCGGGACGGACAACCGGCCGGTGTTCCGCGCCCGTGAAGAACAGGATCAGCGTCCGGTCAGGGCAGCCGCCGAAACTGCTGAGAGCCCGGAGAACCGGCGCCTGTTCGGCGAGCAGAAGGAACTGGATTACCTCGATATCCCGGCCTTTCTGCGCAATCAGGCCGATTGAGCGGATTGGCCGGGCGCTTCGCTGCGGTGGCCGTGGATGGCCACCGCGGGGCTGGCTGGGTATGAATGTGGCATTCTGGCGACAGTCGATGTTGCAAAACAACAACAAGTGTTGCGAAAGTGATGAAATATGACTTTTTTGCGACGTCAGGTTGTGCTAATATTCCGTCCCGTCATTCCTGCAGTCCCAGCACGGTGGAGCCGCATTTGGTCAGTCAACGAACCTTAAGAAATGTCATCCGGGCCACCGGCGTCGGTCTTCATACCGGCGAGAAGGTCCTCATGACGCTGCGCCCGGCCCCGGTCGATACCGGCATCGTCTTCCGGCGCGTGGATCTCGACCCGGTTGCTGAAATCCCGGCCGACCCGCATCAGGTCGGTGATACGTCGCTGTCGACCACCCTGGTCGCCGACGGTGTCCGCGTGGCCACGATCGAGCACCTGATGTCGGCGCTGGCGGGGCTGGGCATCGATAATCTGTATGTCGACCTGAGCGCCTCGGAAGTGCCGATCATGGATGGCAGTTCCGGCCCCTTTGCCTTTCTCGTTCAGTCGGCCGGCATTGCCGAGCAGGCTGCGCCCAAGCGTTTTATCCGGGTCCTCAAGCCGGTCGAAGTGCGCGATGGTGACAAGTGGGTCCGGTTCGAGCCGCACGAAGGTTTTCGGGTCGATTTCACCATCGACTTCGACCACCCGGCGATCCGGCGCGGGTCCTGCCGGGCGGATCTCGATTTCTCGACCACTTCGTATCTCAAGGAAATTGCCCGCGCGCGAACCTTCGGTTTCATGCGCGACATCGAGTTTCTGCGCCAGCGCAACCTCGCCCTGGGCGGCAGCATGGACAACGCCGTGGTGCTCGATGATTTCCGGGTCCTCAACCCCAATGGCTTGCGCTACGAAGACGAGTTCGTCAAGCACAAGATCCTTGATGCCATCGGTGATCTGTACCTGCTCGGGCGTAACGCCATCGGCAAGTTCACCGGCTACAAGTCCGGTCATGCGCTCAACAACCAGTTGCTGAGGGCATTGCTGGCTGATGCCGGAGCCTGGGAAGAGGTCAGCTTCGGTGATGCGGCGACCGCGCCGATCTCCTACGTCCAGCCCGCTCAGGCGATCTAATCAGCCGCATGGTCCGCTAGACGTCGGGTCCCAGGCCCGGACTGACGATCACTTTTGTGCTGCACAGTTCCTCAGGCCAGAGGGCCTGGGCGGCCTCGAGAATGCGGCCAGCCTCGAGCCGGGCCCGGCTGGCCCAGGTCGACGACGCGGCGGCGATCACGAGCACCGATTGATCCACGCACGCGATCCTGATGTGACCCCGCGCTGTGTCTGGCAGCAATGGCTGAATTCGAGCATCCAGTGCCTCGAAGGCCCGTTCTGCCCTGAGCAGCCGCTGCAACGGGGCATGTCCGGCAACGCTATCGAGTGGCTGTTTCTCGTCTTTCTGCACCATCGTGTTGTTCCGGACCGGGCTGACTGCGCTGGCTACAGTTTACGCCCCGGTGGCGCTAGAATGAGCGGCTAACTTGCACGCACCGCCCGGTGCCCCCAAGTGTTGTTGCAACCTGTCGTGCACAGACCATTGGACCGTTCATGTTCAGATCCCTGATCACCAAAATCGTCGGCAGCCGGAATGATCGGCTGATCAAGCAGATGCAGAAGTCGGTCGAGGCGATCAACGCCCTTGAGCCCGAGTTCCAGGCCCTGTCCGACGCCGACCTCAAGGCCAGGACCGACCAGCTTCGCCAGCGTCATGCCGATGGCCAGTCGCTCGATGACCTGCTGCCAGAGGCTTTTGCCGCAGTCCGCGAGGCCTCGGTGCGCACGATGGGGATGCGTCACTTTGATGTCCAGCTGATCGGCGGCATCGTCCTCCACCAGGGGCGGATTGCCGAAATGAAGACGGGTGAAGGCAAAACCCTGATGGCCACCCTGGCGGTCTATCTCAATGCCATCGCCGATCGCGGCGTGCATGTGGTGACGGTCAACGATTACCTGGCCCGGCGCGATGCGGCCTGGATGAAACCGATCTATGATGCGCTGGGCCTGACCGTGGGTGTCTCGGTGCCCGGGTTGAGCCCGACCGAGAAACGCCAGGCCTATGCCGCCGATGTGACCTACGGGACCAACAACGAACTCGGCTTTGACTACCTGCGCGACAACATGGCCTTCTCGCTCGAGCAGAAGGTCCAGCGCGGCCAGGCTTTCGCCATTGTCGACGAGGTCGACTCCATCCTGATCGACGAGGCCAGGACGCCGCTGATCATCTCCGGCCCGGCCGACGAGGGTCCGGAGGTCTACATCCGGATCAACCGCATCGTGCCGTTCCTGGACCGCCAGGCCGAAGAAGACGGGCCCGGCGATTTCAGCGTCGATGAAAAGTCCAGGCAGGTCTACCTGACTGAAGACGGCATGGCCAAGGTCGAGCGGCTGATGAGCGAGGCCGGCCTGATCGCGGCTGGCGACAGCCTGTACAACGCCAACAACCTGAGCCTGATGCACACGCTGAATGCGGCACTTCGGGCCCATCACCTGTTCCAGAAAGATGTCGACTACATCGTCCGCGACGGCGAGGTCGTCATCGTCGATGAATTCACCGGCCGGACCCTGGCCGGCCGGCGCTGGTCGGAGGGCCTGCACCAGGCCGTGGAAGCCAAGGAAGGAGTGCCGATCCAGCGGGAAAACCAGACCCTGGCCTCGATCACCTTCCAGAACTATTTCCGCCTTTACGACAAGCTGGCCGGCATGACCGGAACGGCGGACACCGAAGCCTACGAGTTCCAGACCATCTACGGGCTCGAAGTGGTGGTCATCCCCACCCATCAACCCATGATCCGCGAAGACCGGGCCGACCTGGTGTTTCTCAACCAGGCCCAGAAATTCGATGCCATCGTCGGTGACATCCGCGACTGCGTCGAGCGGGGCCAGCCGGTGCTGGTTGGCACGACCTCGATCGAAACCTCCGAGCTGCTGTCGAAAAAGCTCAAGAAAGAAGCCATCCGCCACGAGGTGCTCAACGCCAAGCAGCATGAGCGCGAGGCCACCATCGTCGCCCAGGCCGGCCGTCCGGGTGCGGTCACCATCGCCACCAACATGGCCGGCCGCGGCACCGACATCGTCCTGGGCGGCAATTTCGAATCCGAACTGGCCGAGCACGGCGAGCAGATCCCGACCGACAAGCGCGCAGCGCTGAAAGCTGAATGGCAAAAGCGTCATGATCAGGTCATTGCCGCCGGCGGCTTGCACATCATCGGTACCGAACGCCACGAGTCGCGCCGCATCGACAACCAGCTGCGCGGGCGCTCCGGCCGCCAGGGCGATCCCGGGTCGAGCCGCTTCTACCTGTCGCTGGAAGACAGCCTGATGCGGATCTTCGCCTCCGACCGGCTCGGCGGGATGATGCAGAAGCTGGGTCTGGAGGAGGGTGAGGCGATCGAGCACCCGTGGGTGACCAAGGCCATCGAAAATGCCCAGCGCAAGGTCGAGGCGCACAACTTCGATCTGCGCAAGCACCTGCTCGACTTCGATGATGTGGCCAACGATCAGCGCCGGGTGATTTACGCCCAGCGTAACGAACTGATGGAGGCCGAGGACGTCAAGGATCTGATCGACTCGATCCGTGAAGAGACGTTCGACAGCCTGGTCAGTCGCTACATTCCACCCGAGTCGATCGACGAGATGTGGGACCCGGAAGGACTGGAAAAAGCCCTGGATGGCGAGTTCGGGATTGAAGTCCCGATCCGCGAATGGCTGGAAGCCGACAGCGAGCTCGACGAGGCGGGTCTGCGCGAGCGCATCATGGCGGCGGTCGACGCCCACTTCCAGGCCAAGGAAGAGCTGACCGGCGCGGAGGTTATGCGCCAGTTTGAAAAGGCCCTGATGTTGAGCATCCTTGACCAGCAGTGGAAAGAGCACCTGGCCAACATGGATTACCTGCGCCGCGGCATCAACCTGCGCTCGTTCGCGCAGAAGAAGCCGCAGCAGGAGTACAAGCGTGAAGGCTTCGAGATGTTCACCACCATGCTCGAGGCGATGAAATACGAAGTCATGAAGGCCCTGGCGCGGGTTCGCATCCGCTCCGAGGAAGATGTCGATGCGGTTGACCGCCAGCGCCGGCGCGAGGCGCCGATGCAGTTCCAGCATGCCCAGGCCCAGTCCCCGACCGCCGGTCAGACCGGTGAGGCCGGGCCCGGTCAGGCCGCCCCCGAGCCTTTCGTGCGCGACGGCCGCAAGGTGGGGCGCAACGAACCCTGCCCGTGCGGCTCGGGCAAGAAATACAAGCAGTGCCACGGCAAGCTGACCTGAGGCGCCAGGCGCAACGGACTGCATGATCATCCCGGTGGTCGCGGCCGTCCTGCGCGATGACCGGGGCCGCGTGCTGCTCGCCCAGCGCCCCGTTGGCAAGCATCTGGCCGGCACCTGGGAGTTCCCCGGCGGCAAGCTCGAGCCGGACGAGTCTCCGGAACAGGGTCTGGTCCGCGAGCTGGCCGAGGAACTGGCCATCGCGGTCGACCAGTCCGAGCCGCTGCTGAGCCTGACCCATCACTATCCCGGCCGCAGCGTGCGCCTGTTGCTGCGCGAGGTCTCGGCCTGGCAGGGCAGGCCGGTCGGGCGGGAAGGCCAGGCGCTGGCCTGGGTGAGCCTGGCCGAGGCGCAGCGGCTGCCCATGCCGCCGGCTGATCGCCCCATGCTCAAGGCGCTGGCGCTGGATCCGCGCTTGTCGATCAGTCCTGATCCGTCGGGCTTCGCTGCTCCAGACGCGTTTCTGGACGATTGGCGCGCCCGTCTGGAGGCCGGTTTTGGCTGGCTTGGGCTGCCGGCCGGGGGACCGGCTACGGCCGGGTTGCACAGCCTCATCGAGCGCTGTTGCACGCTTGCGCATGACTTTGGCGCACGCTGTAGCCTGCTTGCCCCACCTCGGGATCTGGCCACGGCCTTGCCCGCTTATGGGATTCACCTGGATACCGACCAGTTACGGGCCTGTCGTCGCCGCCCGCTGGCGGCCGACCGGCTGGCTACTGCGGACTGTGAAACCGCCGAGGATCTGGCCCTGGCCGGCCGCCTGGGGCTGGATCTGGTGATGGTCGGGCCGATCTGCTCGCCGCTGTCAGACCCACTGCCTTTGGGCTGGTCAGGACTGGAGGAGTGCTGCGCTGACTCGCCGCTGCCGGTGCTCGCCACCGGCGGGCTCGGCCCGGAAGATCTGGCCCAAGCCCGGCGCGCCGGCGCATTCGGCGTGGCTGGGTCCGACCGCTTTGGTGGTTCATGAGCGGGCAGACCATGGCAACCCTGCCGCTGGCGCGGCGCGCCCTGCCCGACCAGGGCCGGGTCGATGTCTGGGTCAGCGACCTCGGCCAACTTCCTTTGGCCGGCCCGGGCGGGAACATGCTGCCGTCTCATCGGCGGTCACAGCGCAAGCTGCGCCAGCGCTTCGTCCTGCGCCTGCTGCTCGGCAGCTACCTGGGCTGTCCCGGCAAGGCGGTGCAGTTCGAGCGCGGCCCGTCCGGCAAGCCGGCGCTGGCTGCCTCGCTGGCCGGCTCGGGGCTGCGCTTCAATCTGTCGCACTCTGGTGACTGGCTGGCCGTGGCGGTGGGTCGGGACATGGATCTGGGCGTGGATATCGAGTATCTGCGCGAATTGCCGCGGGCCGATGCCCTGGCGCAACGCTTCTTGTCGCCGGCCGAGGCGCAAGCCGTCGCCAGTCTGGACCAGCCGGCCCGCTCGCAGCGTTTCTTCGACTTCTGGACCCGGCGCGAGGCACTGGTCAAGGCCATGGGTGCCAGCATGGTCGCCAGCCTCGGCCAGATCCGCCTCGATCCGGCCAGCGGCCGGCCGCTTGCCTTGCCAGCCGGATGGCCGGCGCTCGCCGACTGGACCCTTGACCGGCCGGCCTGGCCGGCGGCGCTGATCGGCGCGCTGGCCGTGCCGGGTCCGTTGGCCGGCTGCGCAACCATCTGTCTGGATTGCCGTGGCCCCTCGCCCGGGTCAGGGCTGTCCGATCGACCGGCATGAGCAGAAAGCAGCACCATGGGCGGTCGGTCGCGGATCGCGGCCTGGTCGGGCTTGCCGCCGGGCTGGTGCTGGTCCTGCTGACCGGGTGTGCGGTCTCGCCGGCCCAGCGCGAGGCGGTCGATGCCTTGGTGGCGGCTCACCGTGACTCGGCGCCGGCGCGGCCGCTGCCGGATTGGCCGCTGGCGCCGCTGGCCGACGTCGTTGGTCAAGATCACCGCCTGATCGTGATCGAGCGGGGTGACGACGCCCTGGCCATGCGCCTGCACCTGATCCGCACGGCCACCGAATCGATCGACATCCAGAATTACATTTTCCTGTTGGATGACTCAGGCCAGCTATTGCTTGATGAACTGCTGGCTGCAGCCCGGCGCGGGGTTCGCGTGCGCCTGTTGCTCGACAGCCTGTTTTCCCTGCCCGACGAGGAGTTGCTCGCCGCCCTCGAACTGGCCCATCCCAACTTCGAACTGCGCTTGTACGGCCCGGTGCTTGGCCAGGCAGTGCTGACCGACCCTGAATTTATCGGTGCCATATTCTGCTGCTTTGGCCGCCTCAACCAGCGCATGCACAACAAGCTGATGGTGGTCGACGAGCGGCATGGCCTGGTCGGCGGGCGCAATCACTCGGCACGCTATTTCGATCTCGATACACGGATGGTGTTTCTGGATCTGGAAGTGCTGGTGACCGGCCCGGTGGTCGGACAGATGGTTGCCGGGTTTGACGCCTTCTGGCAGCACCACCAGGCCTTGCCGCCGCGTCATACCCGCAGGATCAACCGGCGTCTGCTGGGCGCGCCGCTGCCGGCGGTCGACCTGACCCGCTCGGCCCGGCTGGCCGCCATGACGGCCCGCTTTGCCGACGGTCGCTGGCTGGAGCGGCTTTTGGCCGACCAATCCTACCGGGTCGCATCGGTGAGCTATTTCTCCGACCTGCCGTCCGACCGGCCGCGCTGGTCCCGACCGCCGGCCGACGACAGCACCGCGGTCATTCACGGCCTGGTCGACAGCGCCACCCGGCAGGTGGTCATCCAGACCCCTTATGCGGTCCTGTCGCGGCGTTTTGGTCGCCTGCTCACGGGACTGGATCCGGAAGTCGAGTTGATCATCAGCAGCAATTCTCTGGCCTCGACCGACGCTTTTCCGGTCTATGCAGTCTCGCGCAAGCAGCGCGCGGCCCTGCTCGAACAGGCCGGCGCGCGGTTCTACGAACTCAAACCCTTTCCGCCCGAGCCGGCCGCGTTCGTGCCGCGCTATCCGGCCTTGATCGCCGAGCGCGCGGCCGGGATCGAGACGGCGATGCGCGGCGACCCGGGCCAGGCGACCCGCGTGATGCCGGGGCCACGGCTGAGCCTGCACGGCAAGATCGTCGTGGTAGACGCTCGCCAATCCATCGTGACCTCACACAACTTCGACCCGCGCTCGGAACGCTGGAACACCGAGAACGGCATCGTGGTCGATGACCCGGATTTTGCCGCGGCGATGCTGGACTATGTCGGACGCATTACCGCCGCGGAGATCAGCTGGGTCTCGTCCCTGCGGCCGGCAGCCGGCGGCTGGCTGAGCGCGTTGAACCAGACCGGGTCAGGGCTGTCGCGCAGGCTGCCGACCCTCGACCTGTGGCCCGGCTACCGGTTTGAACAGTACGAGCAGTCCGCCACCGCCGGGACGGCGGAAGCCGTGGGTCTGGCACCCGAGGTGGTGGCCTGGCAGCGGCGCTGGATCACGTCCTTCGTCAGCCGCATGATGGGCTTTCTGCGCCCGCTGCTGTAGCGCCCGAACAAGGGCTTGTCCGCTAGCTGCGCAGCGCCTTCCAGGCAATGCCCAGGCCGAGCCCAAGGCTGGCCAGAGCGGGCAGGGAATAATCGGCCAACGCCGGCGGGACCTGGTAGCCGGCCAGCACGGCGCCGGCGATGATGAAACCGGCCGCCAGGATGGAGCCGGGCAGGCGCCGGTTGTGGCGGCTGACCGCCTGGCCAAGCTGTTCCAGGTCCTCCGAATCGATCCGGGTGCGCAGCTTGCCGGCGCTGGCCAGCTTGAGCGATTCGTAGATCAGGTGCGGGACTTCGGGACTGCGCGCGAGCAGGCTGGGGAGTTGGCGGACCAGCTTGTCGGCGGTCTGCGGCAGGCCGTAGCGTTCCCGGAAGATCCCTTCCAGTTCCGGCTTGGCGACTTCCCAGATGTTGAGCTTGGGATACAGGTCGCGGCCCATGCCCTCGATGTTGAGCAGGGTCTTTTGCAGCATGATCAACTGCGGCTGCAGGGTCAGCTTGAAGCGCCGGGCGACCTGGAACAGGCTGATCACGGTCTCGGCGAACGAGACGTCTTCGAGCGGGCGGGTGAAGGCTGGCTCGCAGACCGTCCGGGTGGCCGCCTCCAGTTCGTCAATCCGGGTGTCCGGCGGCACCCAGCCGGCCTCGATATGCAGTTCAGCGACCCGTCGGTATTCGCGGTTGAAGATGGCGAGGAAATTCTCGCCGATGTAGTACAGATCGCTTGGGGTCAGGCTGCCGACGATGCCGAAGTCCAGCGCGATCAGGGTCGGGTCGGCCGGGTCACTGGCATCGACCAGGATGTTGCCCGGGTGCATGTCGGCATGAAACAGGTTGTCGCGAAAGACCTGGGTGTAGAACAGCCTGACCCCGCGCCGGGCCAGCTTCTCCAGGTCCACGCCAAGGCGCTTGAGCTCCGGGATGTCGCGCACCGGTACGCCGCTGACCCGTTCCATCACCAGCACCCGGCTGGCGGTGAACTGCCAGTGGATGGCCGGGATGTAGAGTTCGGCTGAATCCTCGAAGTTGCGCCGGATCAGCGAGGCGTTGGCGGCCTCGGACTGCATGTCGAGCTCGTCGTGGATGACCCGGCCGAACTCGGCGACGATGTCGTCCGGGCGGATGCGGTCGCCCTCGGGATGATAGCGGCGAACCAGCGCGCCGAGGCTGGTGAGCAGGGCCAGGTCACGCTCGATCTGCGCCTCGATGCCCGGCCGGACCACCTTGACCACCACCGCCTCGCCGGTGTGCAGGCGCGCCCCGTGCACCTGGGCGATCGATGCCGAGGCCAGCGCCTCGGTTTCGAACTCGGCGAACAGTTCGCTGACCGGTTTCTTGAGCTGCTGCTCGATGATCGCCTGGGCCTGGTCGGAAGGAAACGGCGCGACCGCATCCTGCAGGCCGGCCAGCTCGTCGGCGATATCGGGCGGTAGCAGGTCGCGCCGGGTCGACAGGATCTGGCCGAACTTGACGTAGATCGGTCCCAGCTCCTGCAGGGCCAGCCGAATGCGCGCTCCCCGTGACAGGTCCGCCATGGCCTTGCTGCCACCGAGCAGCCGGCGCAGGTAGCGGGCGATCCGGAATGGTGGCACCTCGGCCAGCAGGTCGTCGAGGCGATAGCGCGTCAGGGTCAGGACAATGCTGACCAGGCGCAGGGAGTGGCGAATCATGCCAGCCCCTTCCGGCGCAGCCTGGCTTCCAGCCGATCGACGGCCTCGCGCAGTTCATCGACATCGCGGGTGAAAGCCTGGGTTTCGGCCCGGGTGACCAGCACGCCGCTTTCTTCGCGCAGGTAATGGCCAAGCTGATCTCCGGCCACGCCGGCCAGACGGCGGCCGCCGGAAGCACTGTCGCGCAGCAGGCGCCAGACCTGGTGGCCCAGTACATCACCGAGCTGGCGGGTCAGCAGGCCCTCCCAGTCCGGGTCAAGCCGGCGCATCAGTTTTTCCAGCGCCTGGGCGCTGCCGGCATCGCCGGTGATGCGCACCCCGCTGTCGGCATCGAGCCAGTCGGGCACCGCCATGGCCAGCAGAGCGACCGGTGAGCCGCGGATGATGGTATCAGGGGGCAGGTCGGACTCGGCCACGACCTGCAGCCGCTCGGATGTACCAATGAAGAACAGGTCGAGCCCGGTGCCTTGCAATGCCAGCTGGATGCAGCGCCCTTCCAGTGCTGCCAGGCGCGCGCCAGCCGCCTCATCGGCGCTGATGGCCTGACCGATGGTCCGTTCGATGGCCCCGGCCAGCAGGCCGGGGAGTGGTGTGATGTAGCGGCTCACGGCAGGCCGGCCTCGATGCTTCGGCCCACTAGACCTTGACGCCGCGGTGAATGGCGCAGATGCCGCCGGTCAGGTTCTCCCAGTTGACGTCCTCAAAGCCGGCCGTTTCCAGCATCCCGGCCAGCGTTTCCTGGTCGGGAAAGCGGCGGATGGATTCGGCCAGGTACTGGTAACTTTCCTTGTCGCCGGCAATCGCCGCACCCAGGCGCGGCAGGACCTGGAACGACCAGGTGTCGTAGATCTTGCCGAGCAGCGGCAGACCGACCTTGGAGAATTCCATGATGTGGACCCGACCGCCCGGGCGCAGGACCCGCTGCATCTCGGCCAGCGCCCGATCGCGGAAGGTGACGTTGCGCAGTCCGAAGGTGATGGTGACATGGTCGAAGCTGGCGTCGCCAAATGGCAGCTGCTCGGCATTGACCTGCAGCCAGTCCAGGCCATCAACCCGGCCTTCGGCATCCATCCGCTCGCGCCCGACGCGGAGCATGGCCCGGTTGATGTCGCCCACGCTGACCCGGGCACCGCGCGCGGCCGCCAGCCGGGCGATATCGCCGGTGCCCCCGGCCAGATCGAGCAGGCGATCGCCGTCGCGCAGGCGACAGCCGGCCACGAAGCGGCGCTTCCAGATGCGGTGAACGCCCAGCGACATGAGATCATTCATGACGTCATAGCGTTGCGCGACGGAATCGAACACGCGGCCGACCAGCCGGGTCTTTTCCTCGGCAGCGACGTCCTTGTAGCCGAAGTCGGTCATGGTTGGAGCAATCCTTGTGGTGTCATGCAGGCGGGCCAGTGGGCTATTTCAGACCTTCTTCGCGCAGGCGTTCATCGTACCGGGCCTGATTGGCTGCCATGTTAGCGCCAAGATCGTAAAGAAAAGGCCACGAGTAGATGCCGGTGTTGTGGCCGTCGTCGAAGTGCAGGCAGATCGCGTAGCTGCCCACCGGGGTGATCTTGTCGATGGCGACGTTCTCCTTGCCGGTCAGCAGGATCGGCTCACTGAGACCGTGGCCGCGGACTTCGGCCGACGGGGAATGGGTGCGCAGGTACTCGCACGACATCTCGAAACTCTGGCCGTCGTCGAACTCCACGATCAGCATTCCTCGGCCCTTTTCAAGGCGGATTTCGGTTGGTTCAGGCATGGTGGTCAGGGTGCTTGGTAAAAGGTTGGTGATCCCGGGCCTACGGGCAGGCCAAGCCCGAACACCCAGATGAAAAAGAACGCCGTCCAGCAGATGAAAAAGATCATCGAGTACGGCAGCATGGTGGCGATCAGGGTGCCGATGCCGAAATTCTTGTCGTAGCGCGTCGCCCAGGCCAGGATCAGGCCGAAGTAGCTCATCATCGGGGTGATGATGTTGGTGGTCGAATCACCGATGCGGTAGGCGCCCTGGATGACTTCCGGGGAGTAGCCGATGATCATCAGCATGGGCACGAAGATGGGTGCCGTGACCGCCCACTGGGCCGAGGCCGAACCCAGGCTGAGGTTGACGATGGCGCACATGATGATGAAAAACAAAAACACCAGCGGCCCGGTCAGGCCGATGGCCTGGAGAAAGTCGGCCCCGGCAATGGCCGTGATCAGGCCGAGATTGGTCCAGCCGAAGAAGGCGACGAACTGGGCGGCAAAAAACACCAGCACGATGTACAGGCTCAGCGTGGCAATCGCCGAGGCCATGCCGTCGATGACGTCGCGATCGTTGCGGATGGTGCCGACGGTGCGCCCATAGGCCACGCCGGTGGCCAGAAAGAACACGAAGATCCAGGCCACGATGGAGCGGAAGAACGGGGTCGATGAGGCCAGGAAACCTTCACCGCTGGCGGCCGGATCGCGCAGCACGCCGCCCTCGGGCACGACCAGCACCAGGATCAGTCCGATCACGCCCAAAAGGGCCAGCCCGGCCATCAGCAGACCGCGCTTTTCGGTGGGTTTGAGCGGACTCATCTTGGAGTCGTCGAGGACGTGGGGGTCGGCCCGGGATTCGTCATAGTCGCCGAGCTTGGGCTCGACGATGAAGATCGTCACCAGGGTCCCGACCAGGGTGATCAGGAAGGTGCTGGCGATCATGAAAAACCAGTTGGCCGTGGCGAAAACTTCGTATTCGGGATCGATCAGCCTGGCCGCCTCGGTCGTGATCCCGGCCAGCAGGGGATCGATGGTACCCAGTAGCAGGTTGGCGCTGTAGCCGCCCGACACGCCGGCGAAAGCCGCGGCCATGCCGGCCAGTGGATGCCGGCCCAGGGCCAGGAAGATCGCCCCACCCAGCGGGACCAGGACGACATAACCCATTTCCGAGGCGGTGTTGGACAGCACGCCGGCAAAGACCAGGGCGGCGGTGACCAGGTGCTTGGGCGCGTTGAGCACGATGCCGCGCACCAGCGCCGACAGCAGGCCGGATTTTTCCGCCACGCCGACGCCGAGCATGGCCACCAGGACCACGCCCAGCGGGGCGAAGTTGACAAAGTTGTTGACCAGGTTGCCGAAGATCCGGCGCACCCCTTCGGCGTTCATCAGGCTGACCGCCTCGATGGTCGCGCCGGCCGAACCGGGTCGCGGGTCGGTCACGGCCACACCCAACCAGCCAAACAGCCCGGACAGGAACACCATCGCGATGGCGAGCACGGCAAACAGCGTGACCGGGTGCGGCAGCAGGTTGCCCAGCCACTCCACGGTATCGAGGAAGCGGGTGAACCAGTTGCGGCGAGAAACGGTATCCGGAGTGTTGGAGGTCACGAGAGCATCTGCAGGCCTTGGCCGGGCTGGAGGCAAGCGGGCATGATAGCAACAGGGCCGGCGGTCTGCACCGGTGCCACCCTGGTTGCACCGTCTTCAGGCGCGGGCGGCGCGGCGACGCAGGTAGTTGAGCAGGTCGACGCGGGTGATCAGGCCCAGAAAGCGCTCGCCGTCCATGACGATGGCCACGTGGTCACGGTTGAAGATCGGCAGCAGGTCATCGAGCGCGGCGCGGTAGTCCACGAACTCCAGTTCATCGACCATGGCCGCGGTGACCGGCTCGGAGAAGCGGCGCTCGTCGGTGTAGACATGAAGCAGGATGTCGGACTCGTCAATGATCCCGACGATGCGCTCGCCATCC
Source organism: Wenzhouxiangella sp. (assembly GCA_046540955.1). GTDB lineage: Bacteria > Pseudomonadota > Gammaproteobacteria > Xanthomonadales > Wenzhouxiangellaceae > Wenzhouxiangella. Next base: position 72,623 of record JBKHEF010000007.1, on the reverse strand, counting down.
ATCACCGGCAGTTGCGAGATGTCGTAGAGCATCATGCGCTTGTAGGCGTTGGCCAGGCTCTCGCTGTGGCCGACGGTGACTGCGTCGCGGCTCGCCGTGGGCCGGGCGATCAGGTCGCGCAAATCGCCGTGGTTGCTGCCGGCCAGCAGGCCATGCTCGCGCATCCAGTGGTCGTTGTAGACCTTGGACAGGTAGCGGTTGCCGGTATCGCAGACCAGCGAGAGGACTTTTTTCGGCCGGGTCTGCTCGCGGCAGTAGCGCAGGGCCGCGGCGACCAGGGTGCCGGTCGACGAGCCGCCCATCAGGCCCTCGCGCTTGAGCAGCTCGCGCGCGGTCAGGAAACTGTCGCGGTCGGAGATCGAGTAGGCCTGGCTGACCCGGGAGAAGTCGCTGATCGAAGGCAGGAAGTCTTCGCCGATGCCTTCGACCAGCCAGCCGCCGGCATCATCGCGGATATGACCGGTGGCGATGTAGTCGGCCAGGATCGAGCCTTCCGGATCCGCCAGCACCAGTTCGAGTTGTGGCGCGACCTCGGCGAAGTAGCGCGACAGGCCGGTGATGGTGCCGCTGGAGCCCACCCCGATGACGATGGCGTCGAGATCGCCGTCCATCTGCCGCCAGATTTCGGGGCCGGTCATGGTTTCGTGGGTCAGCGGATTGTCGGGGTTGCCGAACTGGTTGATGAAGTAGCTGCCGGGGGTTTCTTCCGCAATCCGCCGGGCCAGGTCCTGGTAGTAGTCCGGATGGCCCTTGCCGACGTCGGAGCGGGTGATCACGACTTCGGCCCCCATCGCCTTGAGGTTGGAGATCTTCTCCCGGCTCATCTTGTCGGGAATGACCAGGATCAGGCGGTAGCCCTTGCTGGCTGCGACCAGGGCCAGGCCAAGACCGGTGTTGCCGGCCGTGCCCTCGACCAGAGTTGCGCCCGGCTTGAGGTCCCCGCGCTGTTCGGCGGCCTCGATCATCTGCAGCGCGATCCTGTCCTTGATGGAGCCGCCGGGGTTGGCGCTTTCAAGCTTCAGATAGAGTTGGCAAGGTCCTGTATCGAGCTGCTGGACGCGCACGATCGGCGTGTTGCCGATCAGCTCCAGGACGTTGGCATAAGTTGACACGGGCGGCTGTGGCCGATCGTCAGCGGGGTTGTCCTGCCGGCTGCGGGCCGGCGGTGGACAGAATCAGGCAGCGTAGGCCTGCTCCATGATGCGGGTGAGCTGATCCTTGGCCTTGAGCTTTTCGCGCTTGAGCTGATTGAGGGCCAGGTCTTCCATCGGGGCGGTGCCGTTCTCGGCCGCCAGAACTCGCTTCTCGAGCTGTTGGTGGTGGTTGTAGAGACGCCGGAACTCTTCGTTTTCCTTGAGCAGGGTTTCCAGTTCTTTCTGACGGTTTTCGAACATGGGCAGAACTCCTGTGGGGTTGACAACGGTTGTAGCGCAAAGCGCTGTGGACTGCAAGCGGACGGATCCGGGCGATGGGCGTTTCCGGCTCAATCATTGAGCAGGATCACGTCCACCCGCCGGTTCTGGTTGCGTCCGTCTTCGGTTTCGTTACTGGCGATGGGAAACTCCTCACCCATGCCGATGGCCTGGATCCGGTCGGCGGCAATACCCATGTCGACCAGGGCATCCAGCACCGCCTGGGCGCGTTGTTCGGAGATGCGCATGTTGACGCTGGCCGGCCCGCTGCTGTCGGTATGGCCTTCAATACGGATGCGCCGTTCGGGCTCGCTCTGCAGCAGTTCGACGACATCAGCCAGGTTGTCACGCGCTCCGGGCTGCAGCTCGGTCTGACCCATTGCGAACAGGACATCGCCGAGGGTGACGACCACGCCGCGATCGGTCTCGCGCAATTCCATCAACTCCAGTCGTCGGCGCAACGACTCGGCGGCCTCCGAAGCCAGCTGGGCTTCGCGTCGGGCCAGTTCGATTTCACTGGCCTGGGCCTCGGCCAGGCGGCGCGCGGCCTCGGCTTCCTCACGCGCCTGCTGCTCGCGCCGGGCAGCCTGCTCACGCTGCTCGTCGGCCGACACGGCGGCGCGCCGGGTGCGCTCGATTTCCTCGTTGGTGGCCGCGCTGAGCATACGGGCCTGTTCGGCCTCGCGCCGGGCCTGTTCGACCTCAAGCCGGCTGGCTCTGAGCAGGAGGCGGGTCCGTTCGGCCTCGACGGCCTCCAGGCGCGCGGCGGCCTGGGCGCGAAAGGCTTCAGCACGGGCAATTTCGATCCGTTTCTCAGCGATGGTGATGCGATGCGCCCGTTCCTGTTCGTTGGCACCTTCGGCGGCCGCCATGCGCACTGCGCGTTCGGCATCGGCCAGGGCCAGCGGCACCCGCTGGGCCAGGTCATCGTCGCTGCGCAGGGTCTCCAGATCGGCGCGCAGATTGTCCAGGGCGCCATCATCGCGCGGCTGGGCCGCACACGCAGTCAACAGCAGGCTGATGGCCAGGACGACCCCCGGTCGCTGAAACCTCATGGTCGAAGGACCTCGTCGCCGAAGGCCGCGACCAGGTCGTCTCGCAGGCGTTCGAGCTGGCGCTGTTGTTCGGCGAGTTCGGCCCGGGCCAGGGCTGCCCGGGTCCGGGCCAGGGCCAGCTGGGCCTCGATCTCGGCCTCGTCGGCAAGCCGGCCGGCGACAGCCGCCTCATTGTTTTCGAATTGAAAGCGGGCGGCTTCAAGCCTTTCCACGGCAAAACGCAATTCCAGCGGGGCATATTCCTCGGCCCCGGCTGTCCGGGCGGTCACGATGGCCTGTTCGGCGTTGTTGAGCAGGCGCGGATCCGGCGGGGTGGTGGCGCAGGCCGTCAGCACAATCAGCGCGGCTGTGAGTATTGGCAGACGAGGGTTCATGAAGCGTTGCGGCTCCTGGCTGCAGGCTTGAGGTCGATCACAGCGGATAGTTTACCCCGCATCGGGCTGGTTTTCCGGTGCCGCGCGGCGAATGCGCTGATCGGCTTCAAGCCGTGCGCAAATGGCCAGAATCCGGTCGCAACCGGTCAGGCTGCAATCAAATCGTCGGGCGTTGTAGACCTGGGGCAGCAGGCAGCAGTCGGCCAGACCGGGCCGCTCGCCGAGGCAGAACGTGGGATCGCCGGGAATCTTGGCGAGCATGTCCTCGACCGCGCGCAGCCCGGTTTCCGTCCAGTGGCGATACCAGTCCGAGCGGGCTGCCGGGCTGAGTCCGGCCTGGGCGTCCAGGTATTGCAGTACCCGCAGGTTGTTGAGCGGATGGACATCGCAGGCAATCGCCTGGGCGATCATGCGTGCCCGGGCCCGGTCGGCGGGCTGGTCGGGCAAAAGCGGCGGGTCGGGAAAGCATTCATCGAGATACTCGATGATCGCCAGCGACTGGGTCAATACCACCTGGCCATGGACCAGGCAGGGCACCAGCCCCTGGGGATTGAGGGCAAGGTATTCCGGCTGGTGCTGCTGGCCACCGTCATCCACCAGATGGACCGGATGGATGCAGTGTTCGAGCCCCTTGATCTGCAATGCCATGCGCACCCGGTAGCTGGCTGAAGAGCGCCAGTAGGAATACAGCATCAGCGGCTGGCTGGTCATCCGCCGGTGCGCGCCTAGCGGCGGTACTCGATCACGGTCTGTTCGATCGCCCCGAAGATGGATTCACCCTGGGAGTTGAACATCTCGATGCGGACCACGTCACCGAAGTTCAGGAAGGGTGTGCTCGGTTTGCCTTCGGCGATGATTTCCAGCATCCGTTTCTCGGCCAGACAGCTCGCCCCGCGCCCCGTGTCCTGGTTGGCGATGGTGCCGGAACCGAGCAGGGTGCCCGCCGCCAGCGGCCGGGTATGGGCGGCGTGGGCAAGCAGCTCGGCAAACGAAAACTGCATGTCTTCGCCGGCTTCGGGCTGACCGAACAGCTCGCCGTTCAGCCAGGTCATCAGCGGCCGGTGGAGCTTGCTGTCGCGCCAGTCCGATCCCAGTTCATCCGGGGTGACCGCCACCGGGGCCAGGGCCGAGCGTGGCTTGGACTGGAGAAATCCAAACCCCTTGGCCAGTTCGGCCGGGATCAGATTGCGCAGCGAGACATCGTTGATCAGAGTCAGCAGCTGGATGTGGTTGGCGCATTCGGCGGCACTGGCGCCCATCGGAATGTCATCGGTGATCACGCCGATCTCGGACTCGAAGTCGATGCCGAAGTCGGTTGAGGCCATGGCGATGTCGTCGCACGGCCCGAGCAGGCCGTCGGAGACCGCCTGGTACATCAACGGGTCGGTCGCGAAGCTTTCCGGCATTTCCGCTCCGCGCGCCCGGCGTACGCGCTCGACATGCGGCAGATAGGCCGAGCCGTCAACGAACTGGTAGCAGCGCGGCAGCGGGGCGGCCAGGTCGGCCTGGACCAGGTCGAAAATATCCTCGACCGTACCGGCGTTGAGCTCGTCATACAGTGCATTCAGGCGCGGCGCCAGGTGATCCCACTGGTCGAGTGCGGCCTGCAGGGTCGGGGCGATGCCAACGGCGCGCACCGCCTGGCTCAGGTCGCGGCTGACCACGATCAGGGTGCCATCGCGGCCGCCTTGCTTGAGGGTGGCGAGTTTCATGGTCGGGCTTTCATCCTTTCCAGCTGTCGACGTAGCCGGTCCATTCGATGGCCTCGGCATCCGCGGTGACCTCCAGCGCATCGCGGGTGTCGATCATGACGGCGACTTCCTCGGTCGCCTCGGCTTTCGGCGTGAACGCGTTCCCCAGGGCCTTGGGATGCGGGCCATGGGTGAAACCGCACGGATGCAGCGTCATCATCCCGGGATGGATGTTGTCGCGCGAGAAGAAGTTGCCGGCATGGTAGAAGATCAACTCGTCGTAGTCGTCATTGTTGTGAAAAAACGGCACCTTGAGCGCGCCCGGATCGGACTCGAATGGCCGCGGCACGAAAGTGCAGATCACGAAGCGCTGGCCGACGAAGGTGGTGTGGGCCGATGGCGGCAGATGGTAGCGGTGGCTCATCAGTGGGCGGAGATCGCGCCAGTTGATGCTGACCGGGGCCAGGTCACCCTTCCAGCCGATGGCATCGAGCGGATTGAACGGGTAGGTGATGGTCGAAATGCGGTTGCGCCGTTTGACCTGGACCTGCCATTCGCCCTCGCCCTGCTGGGCGCGGAATGCCTCGTTGATCGCCGGGGTGTTGAGCATGGCCGGGTCGAAGATCGCGTGCGGGCCGACCAGGCCCTTGTCGGGCAGCATGTAGCTTGCGTTGCTGGCTTCGATCAACAGCATCCGGACCGGGCTCGCGGACTCGATCCGCCACATCGTCCCGCGCGGCAGAACGATGTAGTCGCCGTCGCGGAAAGGCAGGTGGCCGTAATCGCAGAACAGATCGCCGGCACCGGCGTGGATGAACAGCAGTTCATCGCCGTCGGAGTTGCGCGCCAGGGCATCCATCCGGCCCGGGCAGGTCCAGCTGCGGATCCGGGTGCTGGCATTGTGAAACAGCTCGCTGGCTTGCCAGGGCGAGGACGGATGCGCCTCGATCCGCGTGGTGTCGAACGCACGCGGGCGCAGCGGGCCGTCGAAATCGCTCCAGCCGGTGGGCGGATGGCGGTGGTACATGTGGGTGGCCGGGCCGAAAAAGCCCTCCTTGCCCAGCTCGCGTTCGAAAGTGCCTTCGGGCAGGTCGCAGTGGGCCTGGCGGCTGGCGGTGCCCTCGATGCGGGGGTGATTGATCCATTTTTTCATGCCACAAGCCTACAGCACGCCGCGTTCGCGCTGATCACGTTCGATGGCTTCGAACAGGGCCTGGAAGTTGCCTTCGCCGAAGCCCTCGTTGCCCTTGCGCTGGATGATTTCGAAAAAGATCGGCCCGATGCTGGTCTGGGTGAAGATCTGCAGCAGCTGCTTGTCCGGCTGCTGGCGGTCGGCGTCGATCAGGATCCGGTTGCGGCGCATCCGGTCCACATCCTCGCCGTGATTGGGGATGCGCTGGTCGATAACGTCGAAATAGGCGTTCGGGGTATCGAGGAACTCGATACCGCTGGCCCGCAGTTGCTCGACCGAGGCGTAGATATCGTCGGTATACAGGGCGATATGCTGGACGCCCTCGCCACGGTACTGGTCGAGATACTCGTTGATCTGGCTTTTCGGGTCATCCGACTCATTGATCGGGATGGAGATGCGCCCGTTCGGCGCGGTCATGGCCTGCGAGCGCAGCCCGGTCTGGGCGCCCTTGATGTCGAAGTACTTGACCTCGTAGAAGCCGAAAAGCTTTTCATAGAATCCGGCCCAATGGCGCATCTGGCCGTTTTCGACGTTATGGGTCAGGTGATCGATGAAATACAATCCTGCACCGACGGGTTCAGGATCGACGGCCGGATCGAAGTCGAACCCGGCTTCCAGGTCTTGCGGGCCTGCGCAGAGATAGAGCAGGCTGCCACCGATGCCGGCGATGCAGGGCAGATCCAGTCCCGGCGCCCCGGCATTCTCGTCGATGAGTTCGGCGCCGCGCTCGATCAGGCGGCGCCGGGCTTCGGCCGGATCGGCCACGCGCAGGGCAAACCCGGTGCAGCACGGGCCGTGCTCGGCGGCAAAGCGGCTGGCGTGCGAGTCGGGCGTTTCGTTGATCAGAAAGCGGATGCCGCCCTGACGATAAAGCGTGATGGGTCGAGCTTGGTGGCGGGCGACGACGGTAAAGCCCAGGGCGTTGAACAGCTCGTGGAGCTTGGCCGGTTGCGGCGAGGCGAATTCGATGAACTCGAATTGCTCCACGCCCAGCGGGTTGGGATGATCAGTGGCCATGTGCATCTCCTTGGCAAAACAGGACGCCTTGAACAGGCAGAATATCGTCAGCGTGCGTCGATAGTAGTTACATTTGAAACCATTTTCAAGGCCGATGGAGATCATGAATCGTCCCCTGCTCAAACTCGAGGAGTTCCTGCCCTATCGCTTGTCGGTGCTGTCGAACCAGGTCAGCCAGGGCATCGCCAAAACCTATGCCGACCGCTTCGGCCTGTCGGTCACCGAGTGGCGGGTCATCGCGATTCTCGGCCGGTTTCCGGGAATCCCGGCCAGCCAGATCGTCGATCGCTCGGCCATGGACAAGGTCGCGATCAGTCGTGCAGTCCGGCGCCTGCTCGAAGCCGGCCTGGTCCGGCGCCAGGCCGATGACAGCGACCGGCGGGCCAAACCTCTGACCCTCAGCACGGAAGGCCAGGCGGTCCATGCTGCGATCGCCCCGGCCGCGCTGGACTACGAGCGCCGTCTGCTGGCGGCACTGACGCCGGCAGAACGTTCGGCGCTGGATTGCCTGCTTGACAAGCTGGATGCGGCCAGCCGGCCGCGGTCATGAGCCAAGCCCGCGAAGCGCTGCCGGTCAGCTATCGCCGCCGTTCGCTGCCATAATCAAGTTCGGTCCCCGACCGATCAGCCGATTTTCCCAAGCAGGAGCCTGCCCATGACCCTCAGAATCTACAGCCACTTCGACAGCGGCAATATCGACGTCGTCTCGGCCGAGCGCGCCGCTGACATCGTGCTCAGGATCCGGCCCGATGTGGGCGATGAGCACAGGCAATGGTTTCATTTTCAGCTTTGTGATGCCGGCGGCCAGGACTGTCGCATGGTCATCGAGAATGCCGGCGAGGTGTCCTATCCGGCTGGTTTCAGGGATTACCAGGCCGTCTGTTCCAGTGACCGTATCACCTGGCGCCGGGTGCCGACCAGCTTTGATGGCGACAAGCTGATCATCGAGGACACCCCGGTCTCCGATCTGGTCGAGTATGCCTACTTTGCACCCTACAGCCTGGAGCGGCACCGCCAGTTGATCGCGGATGCCCTGGACTCGCCGCGGGTGCGCGCCGAGACCCTGTGCACCACCCCGGACGGCCATGCCCATACCCTGCTGACCATCGGCGAGGAAGGGCACGGCCGCCGCTGTCTCTGGATCACTGCGCGCCAGCATCCCGGCGAAACCATGGCCCAATGGTGGGTCGAGGGTTTTGTCGACCGGCTGCTCGATGAAGATGACCCGGTCTCGCGCCGTCTGCTTGAGCAGGCCGTGGTCTACCTGGTGCCGAACATGTGCATCGACGGGTCGGTGCGCGGACATCTGCGCTGCAATGCCCATGGCCGCAACCTCAACCGCGAGTGGCGCGAGCCGTCGGCGGAGTTTTCCCCGGAGGTCCATTCGGTGATCGAGCGCATGCAGCAGACTGGCGTCGATTTCTCGCTCGATGTCCACGGCGACGAGGAACTGCCCTACAACTTCATCGCCGGACCGGAGGGGGTGGCCAGCTGGAATGCCGAGCGCCAGGCCGAACTGGATCACTTCAAGCAGCTGCTGGCGACCATCAGCCCGGATTTCCAGACCGAAAAGGGCTATCCGGTGGACCCGCCGGGCAGTGCTGATCTGCGCAAGTGCACTGACTGGGTGGCCGAGACTTTCGGCTGTCTGGCGATGACCCTGGAGATGCCGTTCAAGGACTCGCTCATTACCCCGATGCCCGAAACCGGCTGGAGTCCGCCCCGTTGCCAGCACCTGGGTCGAGCCTGTGTCGATGCGATCTGGCAGTGGTTGGACCGATCGGGCTGATCGTCCGGAATTTTTCAGGCAGTTGCCGGTTTTCCCCGGACGGAATGGCTTGCCGCCAGGCCAAGATAGCTGGCTGCCGCCAGAACGATGACCACGAACTGGACCGTCATCGCCTGTTCCTTGAGGGCCGAGTTGGCGACCGCGATGGCCAGCAGCAGGGTCAGGCCGGACACTCCGAGCACGGTGGCCAGCGGAGGGTCGCTGCGCGCGATCCACAACTGGACCGGCAGGCAGACCAGCAGGATCGGCGCCAGGGCTGCTTGTCCGGGCAACAGCAGGATGATGGCGATCAGGACAATATCCAGCAGCGCCAGACCGGCGAGCCTGGCGACGGGTCCCGGCCATAGTGCCTTCCAGCCATCTGCCGACGATTTGGCATCGAATGGCCTCGCGACCGGCAGGTCGAGTGCTTCGGACAACCGGATCAGCACAAGCAGGAACAACGGGCCGACCGTGATCAGGCCGGCATAGTCGCCGATCCACCAGGCCCGGATCAGGGCAGGCAACGCGGCTGGTTCAGCCATGCCGCTTGCCGCCAGGGACAGACCGCCCAGCGCTGACGACAGTCCGGCGGCCAGGGCAAGGCTGACCAGCAGGGCGCCGGTCTGGCCGGGCGTCCAGCGCAGCAATCGGCTGTCAAGCACCGACCGAAGCATCAGCGCGGCAGCGCCGTAGACCAGGGTATGGGTGGCGGCAAAGGCCAGCCCGGCCGCCAGCAACTCGGCAAGGTCCAGGCCGCGTTCGAAGACCTGGTCGGCCAGGATGGTGACCAGCAGACAGCCCAGCCAGAGCACCGGGAAGGCGCGTGGCCCGAGCAGAAACACCGACGCGAAGGTGATTGCCGCCGGGGGAAACCAGAGACTGGCATTGGGGGCGTATTCCAGCAGTGCGGCGGCGCCGAAGGCGACCATCCAGGCGCCGAAGATGACAAGATGGATGGGGAGTTGCTGGGCAAGGGGCGGCGAGGTCGAAGGTCCGCTCGGGACTGTTGTCATTCGGTCAATCGGACCCTTGAAAACGCACCCCGCCCCACTGCGAGCGGCAAGACTACCGGGGTGTGCGTGAATCGTCAATGACCGGTTGCCATGTCTTGTGGTCGGGCTGGCCCACTCCGGACCGGCCTGGCGTCACTGCGCCGTCCAGCCGCCGTCAACAACGATGGCCTGGCCGGTGATGTTGCGGGCCGCCGGCGAGATCAGGAACGCAGCGATTCCGGCCAGTTCCTCGAAGCTGATGAACACCCCCTTGGGCATGGGCTTGAGCATGATCTTTTCGATCACCTCTTCTTCCGAGATGCCGTGGACCCGGGCCTGGTCAGCGATCTGTCGCTCGACCAGCGGCGTCTTGACGTAGGTCGGGCAGACTGTGTTGATGGTGATGTCGCTGTCAGCGGTTTCCAGCGCGAGGGTCCGCGACAAGCCGATCAGGCCGTGCTTGGCCGCGACATAGGCGCTCTTGTAGGCGCTGGCGACCAGCGAGTGGATCGAGCCGATATTGATGATGCGGCCGAAATTCTGCCCCCGCATGCCCGGCAGCAGTTCGCGGGTCAGACGGGCCACGCCGATCAGCATGACCTGGATCAGAAGCTCCCATTTCTCCATCGGAAACGATTCCAGTGCCTCGACGTGCTGCAGTCCGGCATTGTTGATCAGCACGTCCACCGGACGGTCGAGGTGCCTGACCAGTTCGGCGACCGAAGAGGCGCTGGTGACATCCAGGCCGAACCAGTCCGCCTGACCACCAGCGCGACCAATGGCCGCGGCAACCGTGCCGGCGGCCTCGGCATCCAGGTCGGTGATCAGCAGTTGATGGCCGTGGCTGGCCAGTTGCCTGGCAATGCCGGCACCGATGCCGCTGCCGGCACCGGTGATCAGGATATGCCTGGGTTCGGATGGGTGAAACATGGCCTGCCTCCGGCGTCAGAACGATATTGGTCAAGCGGCAAGACTAGCAGGACGCCGGGCCGGACGGGGTCCGACAACGCTCCATGGTCGATGGCCTTGTCTGGCGGGGCCGTCAGAGCCACGCGCTGTTGTCCGCTTGGCCAACGGACCAGACCTCTATGCTTGTTGTTTCGAGAATGCTGGGGGATGCGGGTGGTGCTGGTACTGTGTCACTGATCCCGGCATTGATCAGTTTTCATGACTGAACCGAAAATTGCCTGGGCATATGGAGCGACCAGGCATGGAAGACGGGCGGCAACTGCGTTATATTCTCCGTTGATTGTTCTATCTTGCAGGAGGCGCCAGGCGTGCCGATCAACCGGGATCGCAGTATCGATGTCGCGATGAGTGCCGAAGCGCTTGCCCGCGCAGAGGAAATGTGCAGCGGCCTGTCGTTGTCGGTGACGATCGAAAAGCGCGGCCAGAGTCTGGTTGTGCCGGGCATGCTGGATGACCTCCAGGCCATGGATCAGCGGGCCAGACCGGTCGAGGTCGTGCTGACGCCGGATCAACCCTGGCCAACCGTGCTCACGCCCTTCGCCCTGGCCGAGACCTCCCAAGCCCTGCTGGTCTATCGGCGGCCCGATGGCAGTGGCTGCAAGGTTTTCGGACGTCTTGAGGCATCCCGTGCCGGGCAGCGCGAGGATGATCCTCCCGAGCTTTTTGTCACCCGAGTCCGGGTCGACCGCGAGCTTGACGAGTAGGTTGGCGATGAAAAAAGACGATGACGGGCTCAAACCCACCGACCTGCTCAGCGAAGAAACCCTGCGCAAGGCGGATGAACTGTGCCACTCATTGTCCAGCCATCTCAGCATTGACAAGCGTGGCGAGGCCAACTTTTACCGCGGTGCCTTTGTCGATCTTGATTCGCTGGCCCATCGGCAGTACGAGATCACCGTCGCCGATATAGGCGGCCAGCCCTGGCTGACCGTGATCAGTCATGACCCGATTCCGGAAACCGGCAACGGATTGCTGGTCTTCAACGTCCCGCCGGGCGACCATCGGCGCTATATCGGCCATATCCAGACCAGCCGGCGCGGCTTTCGCGAGTCGGACGGTGACCAGCAGTATTTCGCAATCTTCGACATCCTGCGCGATGCCCGACGCGATTGATCGCGGTCAGAGGCACCGATGGTCCACGCGCTGGCCGGGCTTGCCCCGCAACACCAGCAACACGGTAATCAGCAGCCAGGTCGCGCAGACCATCTCGATCGCCATCGAACCATAGTAGATTCCCGGGACGCCGACTACCGGCGGCACCAGCAGCATGACCGGGACGTACAGCAGAAGCTGGCGCGAGACAGAAACCAGGGTAGCCTTGCCGGGTTGTTCGATCGCCGGCAGCAGGGCCAGCGCGGTAAAGACCAGCGGCAGCAGCGGCAGGGGCAGGATCAGGATTCGAAACAACTGTACATCCTGGCTGGCGAAGCTGGCACCGGGCAACATCAACGACAGGGTCTGGCCGGGAAACAGGGCCATCAGCGCCCAGATCGGCACGATCAGGGTGGCGCCGGCCTTGACGAAGGTCCAGAAGCAGACCCTGACGCGCTGCCACTGGCCGGCCCCGTAGTTGAACCCGGCCACCGGCTGGAATGCGCGCATCAGGCCAAACAGCGGCGTGAGCATGAACAGCATGACCCGCCAGGCCGCCCCGTAAAAGGCGATATCGGCTTCCGAGCCGACCCGGCTCAACACATTGAAGACCACGATCGCCTGGACCACCCCCATGCTGCTCATGACCATTGCCGGCGTGCCCAGGCGCAGGATTCGGCCGGTCAGCGCCCGCGGCAGCCCAAGGTAGTAGGGATCGACCGGGTAACTGGCCTGGCCGCGGGCGTAGCGCCGCCAGACCAGCCAGGCACCAACCGCGTTGCCGATATTGGTCGCCCAGGCGGCACCGGCCACGCCCATCTCGAAGACCACGATCAGCAGCGGGGTCAGGACCATGTTGACCAGCAGCCCGATGCCCATGTACAGCGCGGCCAGTTTCATCCGCCCTTCGCCGCGCAGCAGCATGTTCAGCGCAATGCCGGCCAGCGCGCCGATGCTGCCGATCGCCGCGGCGCGCAGGTAATCGGCGGCAATCGGCACCAGTGCATCACCGGCACCCATGGCATGGACCAGTGGCTCGGCGAACAGCCCCCCGAGCAGGCCATAGACCAGGGCCAGTCCGGCGGTGATGGTCAGGGCCGTGCCGGGCAGGCGGCGCAGGGTGTCCTGGTCACCCCGCCCGATCGCGATCGACAGTGCCACACCACCACCGATGCCGGCCAGCGAGCCGAGTCCAAGGGTAATCTGGGTCAACGGATAGGCCATGACCGCACCGGCCAGGGCCTGCTGGCCCAGCAGGTGACCGATGTAGACCGCATCGAGCAGGGCGTTGAGGCCAAACAGCATGATCGCGGCCACCGCCGGCCAGCTCATCTCCCAGGCCACCCGCCAGGGATGACCGTTGAGAATCAGGTCCGCCTGCGGATCGTCACGCAGCATCGCCATCGCCTGGGGCCGGACCGGCTTCAGTTGCCGGTGCGCAGGATGCGGACCGGGGGCGTGGCCAGCACGGAACGGTTGCCGGCCCAGCCGCTGCCGATCACCAGCAAGGCGCTGGCTGCAAAGCCCAGTGCAAACAACAGCGGTGACGGTCGGTAGGCAAACTCGAACATCTCGGCGGCCAGCAGCCAGCCGGTGACTGCCGAACCCACGGTGGCCAGCAAGGCCGCGATCATCGCCATCACACCGTACTCGATCAGAAGTCCGCGCCGGACCATGGCGTTGTCGGCGCCCAGGGTGCGGATCAGGGCCGATTCCTGGCGGCGCTCGTCGCGGGTAGATTCCAGCGCGGCGAGCAGTACGACCAGCCCGGCCAGCAGGGTAAAGGCGAATACCACCTGGGCAGCCCGGCTGACCTGGTCGATGATCTCGCCGATCCGTTCGATGATGGCACCGACATCGATGATCGACAGGTTGGGCAACTGGCGAGTCACGGCGCGCAGGTCGGCCTGCCCGGGATCGGCCAGGAAGAAGCTGGCGATGTACTGGTGCGGCAGCAGATCGGCGGCCTCGGGCGTGAGCAGGATGAAGAAGTTGACATTGAATGAGTTCCAGTCGACTTCACGGATGCTGGTCACGGTTGCCTCGAACCGCATTGCGCCGGACTCGAAGGTCAATTCATCGCCCAGTTCCACCCCGAGATTTTCTGCCCACATCTGGGCCAGCGAGACTTCGCCGGTCGCCTGGGGCGAGAAGAACGTACCGCCGACGATCTCGTTGGCCGGCGGCAGGGTATCGGTCCAGGAGACGTTGACCTGGCCGGCCATGCGGTGATCGGGCGGTTGTTCGCCGTTGATCGCAACCAGGTTGGCGTTGGCCATCGGCCCGAGCTGCAGGTTGCGCGCGCCTTGCTCGGTCAGGGCCTGGCGTGCTGTCTCGACCTGGTCGGGCTGGATATTGATGATGAAGTGATCCGGCGTATCCGGGGGCAGGCTGCCGCGCCACTGCTCCATCAATTCAGCCCTGACCACCACCAGCAACAGCAGCGCCATCAGCCCCAGCCCGAGCGCGGTGACCTGGACAATGCCGCCGCCACGGCGGCGCTGCAGGCCGGCCAGGCCGAAGCGCCAGGCCGCGCGGGCGCGTCGGGCCAGCAGGCCGGAGCCGAGCATCGCCAGCCAGCCGGCCAGCGCCAGGCTGACGGCCAGTGCAGCACTGCCGCCGAGCACGATCGCGGCCAGGCGCGCATCGCCGAGCTGGATGACCGGGATCATCAGGGCGCCGGCCACCGGGATCAGCCAGAGCAGGCCGGACAGGCCCGGCCGGCTATCCAGTGAGCGGTTGAGAATGCGCATGGTCGGGACATGGCGCAGGCTGAGCAGCGGCGGCAGGGCGAAACCCGCCGCCAGCAGCAGGGTGAACAGACCGCCGCTGAACACCGGCCACAGGCGCGCCGGGGGCAGGGCAGTTTCGGGGCCGGTGGCAAGAATCTGGGCAATCAGCCCCTGGGCGGCCCAGCCCAGCGCGCCACCGAGGAAGACCGAGACTGCCACCAGGTAGAGCAGCAGCAGGCTGAGCGCCTGCATGATGTCGCCGGCGCTGGCGCCGAAAGTCTTCAGCAGCGCCACCAGATCGCGTTGGGCAGTGGAAAAACGCAGCGCAGACAGCAGGATGGCCACGGCCGCCAGGATGACTGCGGTCAGCGCGGCAATCCCGAGAAAGCGGCGCGCCTGGGTCAGGGCCTGTCCGGTCCGGTCCTCGGCATCGGCGACCGTGATCAGCCGCTGGCGCTCCTCGCGTTCGTCGGCAAACCACTGACGGAACTCGTCCAGGGCACGCTCTTCCCCGGCCAGCAGCAGGCGATAGCGGGCCCGTGAGCCGGCACCCAGCAGCTCGCTGGCGAGCAGGTCGTCAATGTGCATCATCAGGCGCGGGGCAAAGCTGAAGCCACCACCGGCGCGATCGGGTTCATATTCGAGAATGGCGGTCAGTGGCAGGACCCGGGTGCCGATTTCAGCCTGGTCTCCGATGGCAGCATCCAGCGACCGCTGGGCGCGCGGGTCCATCCAGGCCTGCCCGCGCTGCGGACCCTGCGTGCTCGGCTGGTCCTGTTCGGCGGCGTCTGCGGACACCCGCAACTGGCCGCGCAGAGGATAGGCGTCGCTGACCGCCTTGACATCGACCAGCTGGCTTTGCTCGCCGACAAACAGCGCCGTGCTGACGCTGATGACTTCGGCGGTCTCCAGGCCCAGACTGCCGGCCTGGTCGAAGAACCGCTCGGGGACGCGCTCACGGCTCGCGATCACCAGGTCGGCGGCCAACGCTTCGCCGGCCTGGCGTTCCAGGGCCCGTCCGACCCGATCGGTGAAGCTGCCCACCGCCACCAGGGCGGCGGTTGCCACGATCAGGCCGGCAGCCAGGATCAGCAGGGCGCCCGAGCGTCCCTGGCGGAGCAGCAGGCGGGCCGATAGGGCAAAGGTGTTCACTGGCCCTGTCGGCCCTCGACCAGTTGCAGGCGGCGGCCTGGCGCGGCATCGTTGGAACGAACCAGGCGGCCGTCCTCAATTTCCTCGGCCCGGTTGCAGCGCCGGGCCAGGGTCAGATCATGAGTCACCAGCACCAGCGCAGTGCCGTGATCGCGGTTGATGCCGAACAACAGGTCGGCGATGGTCTGACCGGTATGGCGATCGAGATTGCCGGTTGGCTCGTCGGCAAACAGGATGTCCGGGTCTCCGGCAAACGCGCGTGCAATCGCAACCCGCTGCTGTTCACCGCCTGACATCTGACGCGGGTAATGGTCCAGGCGGTGCTTGAGGCCGACCTGTTCCAGCGCTTTCAGGGCGCGCGCCCGGGCGGGCTCCAGGCCGGCGATCTCGAGGGCCAGCATCACGTTTTCCAGCGCGGTCAGGCTGGGCAGCAGGTGAAACGACTGGAAGACAAAGCCGACCTTGCGCCGGCGCAGGCGGGCCCGGGCATTTTCGTCGAGCTGGTTGAGTTTTTCGCCGGTCAGCCAGACTTCGCCGCTGGTCGGCGTTTCCAGTCCGGCCAGCAAGCCGAGCAGGGTGGTCTTGCCGGAACCAGAGGCGCCGACGATGGCCAGCGTTTCCCCGCTCTTCAGGTCCAGGCTGATATCGTTCAGGATATCGAGTTGACCACCCGGGGCCTGAACGGAAAAACTCACCTTGCGGCAAACCAGAATGGACTGACTTGAAGTGCTCATGATGATTCGAAATGCCCTGTGTGCCGGCCTGCTGCTGGCGGCTGCTGCCGTGACGCCGACGCTGGCCGAGGCCGCCGATCGCCTGCTGATTATCGGCGATAGTCTGTCAGATGCCTACCAGATGCCGCGTGAAGCGGGTTGGGCGCACCTGCTCGGTCTGCGTTTGGGTCCCGACTACGAGGTCATCAATGCCAGTATTTCCGGGGAGACCAGCGCCGGCGGAGTGACCCGCATCGAATCCTTGCTGGCGCAGCATGATCCGGACCGCCTGCTGATCATTCTTGGCGGCAACGATGGTCTGCGCGCCCTCAATCCGGCCCAGTTGCAGGCCAATCTCGAGGCCATGATCGAGCAGGCCCAGGCTGCCGGGGTGGCCGTCGCGCTGATGCAGATTCGCCTGCCGCCAAACCTCGGGCCCGCCTATCTCAGGCGTTTCGAGGCGGTCTATCCGACCCTGGCCGAGCGCCATGAGATTCCGTTGCTGCCCTTTTTTCTCGAAAGCCTGTTCGACCGACCCGGTATGATGATGGACGATGGCATCCACCCTAGTGCGGCCGCCCAGCCCCTGATGCTGGACCAGATCTGGCCGGCACTGGCCGATTGGCTGGCGATCGAAGGCGTGCAACAGGCCGGCCGCAGCAAGCCCGGGCGCCTGGGCGACTTGACTGCAGGAGAGCATCTGCCCGATGAGTGAACGAGAGATCATGGAATACGACGTGGTCGTGGTCGGTGCCGGCCCGGCCGGTCTGGCCTGCGCGATGCGCCTCAAGCAGCTCAATGGTGACCTGAATGTCTGCGTGATCGAAAAGGCCTCCGAAATCGGCGCCCACATTCTGTCCGGTGCGGTCATCGAACCCGAGCCGCTGGATGAGCTGGTGCCCGGTTGGCGTGATACCCCGCCGCCGATCTGCGTGCCGGCCAGGCGTGACGAATTCCTGTTGCTGTCGAAAACCGGCAGGCGCAAGCTGCCGACCCCGCCGCAGCAGAACAACCACGGTAATTTCATTGTTTCGCTGGGGGCGACCTGTGCCTGGCTGGCGCCGCGGGCCGAGGATCTGGGGGTAGACCTGTTTCCCGGTTTCGCCGCGGCCGATCTGGTCTATGACGACAGCGATGCGGTCTGCGGCGTGATCATCGGTGACATGGGCATCGATCGCGACGGCCAGGAAAAAGACAGCTATGTCCAGGGCATCGAGATCCGTGCTGCCGTCACCGTGCTTGGCGAGGGCTGCCGGGGTCACCTGAGCAAGCGCGCGATTCGTAAATACGGACTGGATCGCGACAGCGACCCGCAGACCTACGCCATCGGCATGAAGGAGCTCTGGCAGTTGCCGGCCGGGCGGGTCGAGCCGGGCCTGATTCAGCACAGTGTCGGCTGGCCGTTGCCCAAAGACATCTACGGCGGCAGTTTTGTCTACCACCTCGATAAGGACCGGGTCGCGGTCGGGTTTGTCTGCGCGCTGGATTACCAGGACCCGAACTTCAGCCCGTTCGAGGCCTTCCAGCAGTTCAAGCACCACCCCAGCCTCAAGCCGCTGCTCGACGGCGGCGAGATCCTGTCGGCCGGTGCCCGCGCCCTGGTCGAGGGCGGTTACCAGTCGCTGCCGAAAGTCGAAATGCCCGGCGCCCTGCTGATCGGTGATGCGGCCGGCCTGTTGAACGTGCCCAAGATCAAGGGGACCCACCAGGCCCTGCGATCGGGCATGCTGGCCGCCGAACATCTGGCCGAGCGGCTGAGCAGTGCAGGCTTCGATGCCCGGCTGCGCAGCTCCGCCGTCGTTGCCGAGCTGAAAAAAGTGCGCAACATCCGGCCCGGTTTCCAGAAGGGCCTGTGGCGCGGCATGACCACCGCAGCGATCGAGACGGCAACCGGCGGCAAGCTGCCGCGGACCCTGGCCAATCATGCCGATCATGCCCAGTACCGGCCGCTGGGCCAGGCCGGGTTCGACTACGACTGGGTCGAGCGCGAGCTGCCGCCGCGCGACCGTCTGGCCTCGGTCTACTTCGCCTCGACCGAGCATGACGAGGACCAGCCGGTGCATCTGCAGATCATCGACCCGGATGTCTGTTTTTCCCGCTGCGAGTCCGAATTCGGCAATCCCTGCACCCGCTTCTGCCCGGCCAACGTGTACGAAAAGGTCGACGACGAGGCCGGCAAGCGGATCCAGATCAATGCCGCCAACTGCGTGCACTGCAAGACCTGCGACATTGCCGACCCCTACCAGGTCATCAACTGGGTCACGCCCGAGGGTGGCTCGGGACCGAACTACTCCAATCTATGAGCAGACGTCTATGAGCAGACGCCAGAACCCAAGGAAACCGCGGATGAACGCAGATGAATGCAGATTTCAACGGCGCTTTGCTGACCGGCCGGGGGGGGGCTGGGGCGGCGTGCTCGTCGCAGGGCAGATGGACTTGTTGCCCGGCTATTCATCCGCGCTGGTCGGTGTTCACCCACGGCATCTTTGGGTCAACGGAGCGGGCGCATGAGCAACACTTTCGGTCGCGTGCTGTGCGTGACTACCTTCGGCGAAAGCCATGGCCCGGCCATCGGTTGCGTCATCGACGGTTTTCCGCCGGGGCTGGAGATTAGCCCTGAGGAAATTCGCGCCGAGCTGATGCGCCGGGCGACCGGACAGAGCCGCTGGACCTCGCAACGACGCGAGGAAGAAGACGTGCAGATCCTGTCCGGCACCTTTGAAGGTCACACGACCGGCACGCCGATCGCCCTGCTGATCTACAACACCGATGCCCGCTCGAAGGACTATTCCCGGATTGCCGCCCAGTTTCGCCCCGGCCATGCCGACTACACCTACCACCACAAGTACGGTATCCGCGATTACCGCGGCGGCGGCCGGTCGTCGGCACGCGAGACGGCGATGCGGGTCGCGGCCGGTGCCCTGGCGCGCAAGTACCTGAAACTCAAGCTTGGCGTCGAGATCACCGGCTGGCTGGCCCGGATCGGCGAGGAAGTCTGCGATGCCCATTTCGATCCGGCCGTGATCGCGACCAACCCGTTCTTCTGCCCGGATGCCGGGCGGGTGGCGGCGCTGGAGGATTACATGAAGCGGCTGTGGAAGTCCGGCGACTCGGTCGGTGCCCTGGTGCGCGTTCGGGCGACCGGCGTGCCGGTTGGCCTGGGTGCCCCGGTCTACGCCAAGCTCGACGGCGACCTGGCCGCGGCCATGATGAGCATCAATGCGGTCAAGGGCGTGGAGGTTGGCGCCGGTTTCGCATCGGTGGCCCAGAAGGGTACCGAGCACCGTGACGAGATCACCCCGGAAGGGTTTCAATCCAACCATGCCGGGGGCGTACTGGGCGGCATCTCGAGCGGCCAGCCGATCGAGCTGGCGGTGGCCTTCAAACCGACCTCTTCGCTGCGCCTGCCCGGCCGGACCGTGGATGCCGCGGGTGAGCCGGCCGAGATCATCACCACCGGTCGCCATGATCCCTGCGTCGGCATCCGCGCCATTCCGATCGTCGAGGCGATGCTGGCCCTGACCGTGATGGATCACTACCTGCTGCATCGGGCCCAGTGCGGCGACGTGCCGCCCCAACAACCGCGCATCCCGGGCTGATCGACCGCAGGCGACCCCATTCGGCCCTCCGGCCGGCAAAGCTGATGGATCTGCGTTAATCTTCGCTTCGTTTTCGAAGCAGTCGGTAAAGAGGTCCAACCATGAAAAGCGGAACGAGCGGCTACCGCGTGGCGGTGGTCGGCGCGACGGGTGCCGTCGGCGAAACCATGCTCGAGATTCTGGCTGAACGAAAATTCCCGGTCAGCGAGATCGCGGCGCTGGCCAGCAGCCGTTCGGTCGGCCGCGAGGTCAGCTTTGGCCGCCGCTCGCTGGTCGTTGACGATCTGGCGAAGTTCGATTTCTCCGGCTGGGATTTCGCCCTGTTTTCGGCCGGCGGGTCGGTGTCGGCCAAGCATGCGCCGCGCGCGGCCGCGGCCGGTTGCACGGTGATCGACAATACCTCCCACTTCCGCCTCGACCCGGCCGTACCCTTGGTCGTCCCCGAAGTCAATGGCCATATCCTCGACGATTTTGCCGGCGGCGGGATCATTGCCAACCCCAACTGCTCGACCATCCAGATGCTGGTGGCGATCGCGCCGATCTACCGGCGCTTCGGCATTGCGCGGATCAACGTGGCGACCTACCAGTCGGTGTCCGGGGCCGGCAAGAGCGCCATGGAAGAGCTGGGCCGGCAAAGCGCGGATCGTTTCAACTTCCGCGAGCCCGAGCCCAGGGCGTTTGCCGCCCCGATTGCCTTCAACGTGATCGCCGAGATCGACGTGCTCCAGGACAATGGCTACACCAAGGAAGAGATGAAGATGCACAACGAAACCCGGCGCATCCTGGATGACCAGGACATCGCGGTCAATGCCACCGCGGTGCGGGTGCCGGTGTTCATCGGGCATGGCGAGGCGGTCCACCTGGAAACACGCGACGCGTTCGATCTCGACGAGATTCGCAGCCTGCTCGCCGATGCCCCCGGCATCAGTCTGGCCGATGTGCCGGAGCGGGTCACGCCCTTGACCCATGCAGCCGGCAAGGACGCGGTCTTCGTCGGCAGGCTCCGGCGTGACCTCTCGCATCCGCGTGGCCTGGATCTTTGGGTGGTGGCCGACAACGTGCGCAAGGGGGCCGCGCTCAATGCCGTCCAGATTGCCGAGTATCTTGCGGCCCGGTCCTGAGATCGAGCCGCGGATGCTGCACTGGCGCTACCCTGTGCCGGTGCCTGGAGGGTTGCTATACTCGAGGCCACCAAGGTCGGGTCTGCAGACGAGGGTTTCGGCAAGATGAGCATTGCCACAGCAACAAAAGCCGTTGCGGTTGCGCTGGCCGCATCGTTCCTGCTTTGTCAGGCCGCCCTGGCCAGCCTAGGTCTGGGCGAGGCGCGGGTGCAGTCCTTCCTCGGCCAGAACCTGGCGGTCGAGATTGCCCTGGTGCGCTCCGGGGAAACAGAACTGGATTCGCTCCAGGTCACGGTCGCCTCGGCCGAGGACCATGCGCGTCTGGGGGTGCCGTCAGAAGCCCTGGCGCTTGGGCTCAGCGCGACCCTGGATCTGTCGGTCGAACCGCCGGTCATCCGGCTGCGCTCTTCGCGCCCGGTCACCGATCCGTTCACCCAGGTGCTGATCGATGCCCGTTGGGCGAGCGGCCGGATGCTGCGCGAATACACCCTGTTCCTGGATCCACCGGCGGTCCCGCTTGCGCCGCCCATCCGGCGGACCGAAGAGCGGCCAGCGGCGGCGCCCGAGCAGGATGCCGGCCCGACGCCCGAGCGGTCGCCCGAATCCGTTGCGCCGCCGGAACCGGACGCTCAGGCCGAGCCCGAGCCACGGCCGGAACCCGCCCGGCAAACGACGCCGACGGCGCCGGTTCCTGAAGCTCCGTCCCGAACCGAGCCGGACCCGGCAGCTTTGGAGACGGTGGTCGCCGAACGCGGCGATACGCTGTGGTCGATCGCAGCCCAGTGGCGACCCGATCCCGACCTGACCATGAGTCAGGCCATGCTGGCGATCTTCGATCGCAATCCCGAGGCCTTCATCGCCAACAACGTCAACCGTCTGCGGCGGGGCGCACGATTGACCCTGCCCGGGGTTGATGATGCGCGCGCGATTGCGCCGGCTGAAGCTGCCCGGCGTTTTCGCGAGCAGACCCAGGCCTGGGAGGCAGGCCGTGCCAGCGCAGTTGCGGTCCGGCCCGAACCCCAACCTGAACCTGAACCTGAACCTGCCGAGGCCTCCGCACCGCCCGATCCGGCACCGGCTGAGTCCGAGCCGGCTGCTGGCGACGACCCGGTTGATGCGGCGAACGATGCCGCGCCCGAAGAGGTGACTGAACCGGCTTCTAGCGCTGCCGATCAAACCGAGCCGCAGCCGCGTCTGGAGTTGACGCCACCGGACGAAGACCTGCTGGGCGAGGCCAGCGTCATCAACGCCGAACGCCAGCGCCTGGGCGATCGGCTGGCCGAACTCGAATCCGAGATGGCGTTGGATGGTCTGGAAAGTCCGGACACCGACGCCCTGGTCGACCAGATCCGGCAGGCCATCGATTCGGCCGATGCCGGTGGACTGATGGTGGCCAGCGAGGACCTGGCCCAGCTGGAAGAGCAGTTGCGCGAAGCCCGCCAGGCGCGCGAGGCCGAGCAGCAAGCCGAAGAGGCGGCCGTCACGCCGGTCGAACCGCCGTCATCGATGACCTCTGGGCCATTGGCCACCGCTCCGGTACCCTTCGTCGAGCGTTGGCTGTGGCCACTGGCCGGCGGCATCGCCGGTCTGCTGGTGCTGCTGGTGGCTCTGGGCCTGGTGCGACGCCGCGCTGCCCGGCGCTCGGATGAGACACCGGTTGAAAACGCCGGTCAGCCGGACTTGTCGGTTGCCGAGAGTGCGGCTGCTGGCGCCACCCCCAGCAACCAGGGGCCCGATCATGCTGACCGTGAGGCCGAGGCGGCCCTGATGGGTATTTTGGGTCGTGACGAAGAAGACGATGATCCCGGTCGCGGCGAAGCCGAAACCAGCCCGCCGCCTGCTGCCGAGGACGACGATTCCCAAGATGCGCCGGACCTGGCCCGGCTGTCCAACCGTCTTGACCCCCACGAAGCGGACGAACCATCGTCCGAGCCGGCCGGGACCGAAGCTCTGGCGCTGGAAGATGAGGATCTGGATGCGTTGTTTGCCCGTGAGCAGACCAGCCCGGACACACCCGATGAGGCCGATGCCGGGCCGCTGACCCTTGAGTTCGAACTGCCTGCAGAAGACGACGTGGATGATGCGGCTTCTGAACCGCTGCGCGAAATGGCGTCGGAAGAGCCCGAGGCCGAACCTGGTCAGGAGGAATCGCCTGACTCCGTTCGCGGCGACCCGGTGTTCGATCCGGAGGGAGAGACACCGAGTGCTCCTGAACCTGACCGCGCCTTCGATGCGGGTCAGACGGACATTGAGCCCTTCTCGGCTGGTGATGAACTGGCCACCGATGCTCCCGTGGGCGACCAACTGGACTGGTTTGCCGTGGGTGGTGAGGATGATGAGCTTGGCGAGGGCGCAGATGGCCCACCGGATGGTCCGGCCGAGGAGCGCGAGAGTGAAAGCGACGCTTCGACCGAGCCGGCAGCCGTCCTGGGTGATGAAGACGCCGAGGTCAAACTCGATCTGGCGCGCGCCTACATGTCGATGGAAGACCCTGATTCGGCCCGCGTGCTGCTCGACGAGGTCATCAGCGACGGCTCGCCGGCCCATCGCGAACAGGCGCAAAAGCTCCTGGATACTCTCAGATAGGCCCATGCGACTGGCTGCCGGGGTCGAATATGACGGCAGCGGGTTCTTCGGCTGGCAGCGCCAACGCCAGTCGCCGACCGTGCAGGCCTGTCTGGAGGAGGCGCTGGGTCGGGTCGCCGACCATCCGCTGACCGTTCACTGTGCCGGGCGCACCGATACCGGGGTGCATGCGCGCTGCCAGGTGGTGCATTTTGATACCCACGCGCAACGCTCGGAACGCTCGTGGGTGCTCGGCGCCAACACCCGGCTGCCCGACGGCATCTCGCTGCTCTGGGTCCGGACGGTGACCGATGACTTCCACGCCCGCTTTTCGGCTCGCCGGCGGCGCTACCGCTACCGCATTCTCAACCGTTGGGTCCGCCCGGCGATCGAGCGCGGGCGGGTCGCCTGGGTCCGGCAGCCGCTGGATGCCGCGGCAATGCATGAGGCCGCCAGCTGCCTGCTCGGCGAGCACGATTTTTCGGCCTTCCGCGCGGTCGGCTGCCAGGCCAGATCACCGGTGCGGACGGTGCATGGCGCCGAGGTCGTCCGACGGGGTGCCGAGGTCTGCTTCGACATCGAGGCCAACGCGTTCGTCTACCATATGGTGCGCAATATCGCCGGATCGCTGATCGCGGTCGGACGCGGCCTGCAGCGGCCAGGCTGGATCGCCGAGCTGCTGAAACAGCGCGACCGGACCGCCGCCGCGGCGACCGCGCCGGCCCAGGGCTTGTACTTTGTCGCGCCGAGCTATCCCGATTTTCCGCACCTGCCGACCCATCAGGAGATCGAGTTTCCGCCATGATCCGCGTCAAGATCTGCGGCATTACGTCACCGGAAGACGCGCTTGCCGCGGCCGCCGCCGGGGCCGATGCGATCGGCCTGGTGTTCGTTGCCGCCAGCCGGCGCTGCGTGACCACGGACCAGGCCCGTGCCATCTGCCGGGCGCTGCCGCCGTTCATCAGCCGGGTCGGTCTGTTCATGGATGCCCCGCCTTCGCAGCTGGCCGCGGTCCTTGAGCAGGTGCCGCTGGATACCCTGCAATTTCACGGGGCCGAAAGCGCCGAATATGGCCACAGCTTCGGCCGGCCGTGGATCAAGGCGCTGGCGATGGGGGGCACCGAGTTGCCGGACTGGGAGGCTTTTTCAGCTGCCGATGCCTTGTTGCTGGATTCACACGGAGGCGGCAAGCTGGGCGGGTCGGGGGAGAGCTTCGACTGGAGTCGGGTGCCCGAACTGGGACGCCCCTGGATTCTGGCCGGCGGGCTGGCCCCCGACAACGTCGCCGAAGCCTGCCGCCGGCTGCGGCCCGACGCGGTCGATGTGTCGAGCGGGGTGGAGATTCGGCCCGGAATCAAGGATCATAAACGGATGCATGAATTCATCAAGGCGGTCAGACATGCTTGAAACACTGCAGCGACTCGACCCGGAAACGCAGGTGCCCGATGCGGCCGGCCACTTCGGGATCTTCGGCGGGAAGTTCGTTTCCGAAACCCTGATGCCGGCCCTCGAAGAGCTTGACGAGGCCTGGCGTCGTTACCTCAAGGATCCGGAGTTCCTGGCCGAGCTGGACAGCGACCTGGCCCATTTCGTCGGCCGTCCGTCGCCGCTGTATTTCGCCGAGAACCTGACCCGCCAGGTTGGCGGGGCACGGATCGTGCTCAAGCGCGAGGACCTCAATCACACCGGGGCCCACAAGATCAACAACACCGTCGGCCAGGGGCTGCTGGCCCGGGCCATGGGCAAGCAGCGGGTGATTGCCGAAACCGGCGCCGGCCAGCACGGCGTGGCCTCGGCCACGGTGGCCGCGCGCCTGGGCATGCAGTGCGTGGTCTACATGGGTGCCGAGGACGTGCGCCGGCAGTCGGTCAACGTGTTCCGCATGAAGCTGCTCGGCGCCGAGGTAGTCAGCGTCGAGGCCGGTTCGCGCACCCTCAAGGATGCCTTGAACGAGGCCATGCGCGATTGGGTCACCAATGTCGACGATACCTTCTACATTCTTGGCACGGTGGCCGGACCGCACCCCTATCCGGCGATGGTGCGTGACTTCAATGCCGTGGTCGGGCGCGAGGCCCGGGCCCAGATGCTGGCCGAGTACGGCCGTCTGCCCGATGCCCTGGTGGCCTGCGTCGGTGGTGGATCCAACGCCATCGGCCTGTTCCACCCCTTTGTCAATGACCGTGAAGTGGCCATGTACGGTGTCGAGGCGGCCGGGCGGGGCCTGGCCGGACTCGACCATGCCGCCAGCCTGTGTGCCGGACGGGTCGGCGTGCTGCACGGCAGCCGGACCTACCTGCTCGACGACGAGGCCGGCCAGATCCGCGATACCCATTCGGTCTCGGCCGGACTGGATTACCCCGGGGTAGGGCCGGAACACGCCTGGCTCAAGGACACCGGCCGGGCAAAATATGTTGGCATTGATGACCGCGAGGCGATGGCCGCCTTTCATGCCCTGACCCGCAGCGAGGGGATCATGCCGGCGCTGGAGACCGCCCATGCCGTGGCTTACGGCATGAAGCTGGCCGCCGAGCGTTCGCCCGACGAGGTGATTCTGATCAACCTGTCCGGGCGCGGCGACAAGGACATCAACACCGTGGCCGACATCGAAGGAATCGAGTTTTGAACCGCATTGATCAGCGTTTCCGCGCTCTGGCCGCAGCTGGTCGGACCGCCCTTATTCCGTACGTGACCGCTGGACACCCCAGCCCCGAGGCCAGCGTCGAGATTCTCCATGCGGCGGTCGCGGCCGGCGCGGACCTGCTTGAGCTCGGCATGCCGTTTTCCGATGTCATGGCCGACGGTCCGGTGATCCAGAATGCCTGCGCCCGGGCGCTCGAGCAGGGCATGAACCTGGATCAGGTGCTTGAAATCGTGGCCGATTTCCGCACCAGGGACGGCGACACGCCGATCGTTCTGATGGGCTACACCAATCCGATCGAGCGGCGCGGCCCGGCCCGGTTTGCCGCCGAAGCGGCCGCGGCCGGGGTCGATGCATTGCTGATCGTCGACTGCCCGGCCGACGAGGCCGAAGAACTCAAGGCCGAACTGTCCGGCCAGGGCCTGCACCAGATTTTCCTGGTCGCGCCGACGACCACGGCCAGCCGGCTGGCGCGTACTGCAGGTCTTGCCGGTGGCTTCGTCTACTACGTCTCGATCAAGGGCGTGACCGGGGCAGCCAGCCTGGATCTGGACAGCCTGGCACCTGCGGTTGGCCGTATTCGCGAGGCCATGGACCTGCCCGTGGCGGTGGGGTTCGGCATCCGCGAGCCGGAGCAGGCCGCGGCCGTGGCCGGCTGTGCCGATGGCGTGGTGATCGGCTCGGCCCTGGTCGATCGGCTCGATCGCTGTGGCTCGGTGGCCGAGGCGGTCGAGGCCACCCGGTCCTATCTTCGGGCGGTCCGCGCGGCCATGGATGCGGCAACGGCGGTGGATTCCAGCGCGGTCAACGCCTGAGATGAGCTGGTTCCAGAAACTGATGCCCGGGCGCATCCGCACCGAAGGCGGCAGCAGCCGCCGGGTGCCCGATGGCCTTTGGACCAAGTGCAAGGCCTGCGACGCGGTTCTGTACCAGCCCGAGCTTGAGCGCAACCTGCAGGTCTGCCCCAAGTGTGACCACCACATGGCGCTTTCGGGGCGGGCCCGGCTGGTGGCCTTTCTGGACGAAGGCTCAGGGACTGAACTGGGTGCTGGCCTGGCCCCGGTGGATGCGCTGAAGTTCCGGGATACGCGCAAGTATCGCGACCGCCTGATCGCGAGCCAGAAAGCCACCGGCGAAAAGGACGCACTGATCGCCATGCAGGGCCAGGTGCTGGGCCTGGAACTGGTCGCCTGCGCGTTCGATTTCCGCTTCATGGGCGGGTCGATGGGCTCGGTGGTCGGCGAGCGCTTCGTGGGCGCGGTCAACGCCTGCCTGGAACATGAACTGCCGCTGGTCTGTTTTTCCGCTTCGGGGGGGGCGCGCATGCAGGAAGGCCTGTTCTCGCTGCTGCAGATGTCCAAGACCTCGGCTGCCCTGGCCCGCCTGGGCGAGCAGCGGCTGCCCTACATCTCGGTGCTGACCCATCCAACGACCGGCGGTGTGTCGGCCAGCATCGGCATGCTGGGTGATATCAACCTGGCCGAGCCGAACGCCCTGATCGGCTTTGCCGGCCCGCGGGTGATCGAACAGACCGTGCGCGAGAAACTGCCGGAAGGCTTCCAGCGCAGCGAATTTCTGCTCGGCAAGGGCGCCATCGACCAGATCGTCGACCGGCGCGATCTGCGCCAGCGCATCCACCGGCTGCTGTCGATGCTGCTGGGTCATCGCCCGCCTCCGCTCCGGGAAGGGGAGCTGCTTGGCCGCGACGAAGGCAGCGAAGCGCCCGGTGAGCCACCGGCCCCGGCCGAGTAGAGCAGGACAGCCTGATTGGTTGAGCCCCTGACGGTCTGGCTGGAGCGGCTGGAACGGCGAACCCCGGAAGCACAGATCCGGCTGGGCCTGGAACGGGTCGGCACGGTGCTGAACCGATTGCCCGGCGCGCGCCCGAGCTGTCCGGTGATCACGGTTGGCGGCACCAACGGCAAGGGTTCGGTCGTGGCCATGCTGGAGTCTATCTATGGCTGCGCGGGCTATCGAACACTGGCCTATACCTCGCCCCATTTGCTGGACTTCTCCGAACGCGTGCGCGTGGACGGCCAGCCGGCCGCGGAGTCGGTCCTGGCCGAGGCCCTGGCCGAAGTCGAGCAACGGCGCGGGACCGAGGCTTTGACCTACTTTGAGCATGTCACCCTGGCCGCCCTGGTCGTCGCCAGATCAATGGGCCCGGACGTGGTCTTGCTGGAGGTTGGTCTCGGCGGACGCCTGGACGCGGTCAACGCGATTGATCCGGATGTCGCAGTGATCACCTCGATCGGTCTTGATCACATCGAGTGGCTGGGTGGCACGCGCCGGTCGATCGCGCGCGAGAAGGGCGGCATTGCCCGCGCTGGACGCCCGCTGATCGTGGGCGAGCGCCGGCCGCCGCGTGGCTGGATCGCGGAACTGGCGGCGGGCGGTGCCGACCTGTCCCTGGCCGGTCGCGATTTCCATTGGCGCCGTGCCGGTCGGCGGCTGCGCCTGATGGCTGGCGAAGAAACCCTGGATCTGCCGCCGCCGCGCCTGGCCGGTGCCCACCAGTGGGGCAATGCCGCCTGTGCCGTGATGGCGGTGCGGATGCTGGATCGACGGCTGCCGGTCGCCACCGAGGCGCTGGCGAATGGCTTGAGTGCGGTGCAGCTGCCCGGTCGTCTTCAGCGCATTGCCAGCCGTCCTGAAATCTGGCTGGACGTGGCTCATAATGCCCAGGCCGCGCGGGTTCTGGCGGCCGCACTGGGACCCAAGACCGGTCCGGCAACCGCGGTGTTCAGCGCCCTGGCCGGCAAGGATGTGGCAGCGATTGGCCAGGCTCTGGCGGGTCGCTTCGATCGCTGGCTGGTGCCGAACCTGGCCGGGAATCGGGCCCGTGATGCCGCCGAAGTCGCCGGCACTTTGCAGGATGCGCCTGTCGGTGGTGTGGTCGAAGCGGTAGAATCTGTCGCACAGGCGCTGGATACCGCCTTTGCCCGCACACCGGCGGCCGGCCGGATCGTGGTATTCGGTTCGTTCCGTACCGTGGCCGAGGCCTGGCCGCTGATTCAGCAACGGGAGTGATTGCAGATGGACAAGGTGCTCAAGCAACGACTCGTCGGTGCTGCCATTCTCATTGCCCTGGCCGTGATCTTCGTGCCGATGCTGTTCGATGCGTCCGATTCGGACGATCGCCCGCGTGATGCAGCCATCGATCTGCCGCCACCACCCGGCGAGCGGCGCGAAGTGCGTCGGCTGCCGCTCGATCCGACGCGGATAACCGAACCTCGCCAACAGGTGCTGGTTGAGGAACCACCCGCCGAGGAGCCGCCTGCACGGAATCCCGAGCCGCCCCCCGCGGTGGTCAATCCGGATACGGAGGCCTCTGTGGCAAGCCCGCTGACCGAGCCGCCGGAGCGCCGAACGACTGCGCCCGATCCTGCGGCGGAAAGCGAGGCAGCACCGCTGGTCGAGCCGGACCAGGAACCCCTGCCGTCACAACCCGAGCCTGCCGAAGCCAACCCGGCCCCGGTCGTGCCCGGGCCGCCGGCCGATGCCCCGGCTGTCGACGGTGAAGCCTGGCAGGTTCAGGTGGCCAGCTTCAGCTCGCTGGAGACGGCCGAGCGCATTGCGGCCCGGCTGGAGCAGCTTGGCCATCCGGCTGGCCTTGACCGGCTGGTCCGCGGCGATAACGAGTTGCACCGGGTCTGGACCGGGCCGTACACCGAGCGCGCGGCCGCCGACCGGGCGCGGGCGCAGATCGCGGCGACCGTGACCGGGGTAGAGCCGCTGGTGCGCGACCTGCCCGGCGCCGGCGGTAACCGCGCTTCGGTGCCTACGGATGCCGGGTTCTCGGTCCAGGTCGGTTCTTTTGCTGACCAGTCCAATGCCGACCGCCAGATGAATCAGCTGCTTGAACAGGGCTTCGAGGCCTTCATCCACGCCGATCAAACCGGCTCGCGGCCGATCTGGCGGGTCCGCGTCGGCCATTTCGCCGATCGTGACGGGGCCGGCGCGCTCCAGCGTCGCCTGCGCGACGAAGCGGGTCTGGAAGGTCTGGTGGTCAGTCATCCGTGACGAGCTCGCGATGAGTACAGCCGATCTGGTCATCCTGGCGATCTGCGGGATCTCGATGCTGGTCAGCCTGTTTCGCGGTTTTGTGCGCGAGGCGTTCTCGCTGGTGGTCTGGTTCCTGGCCGTCTACGCTGGCCTGCTGGCAGCCGAGCCGTTTGCCGAACGCCTGAGTCCCTGGATCGACATGCCATCGGCCCGGCTGATCATCGCGTTCGTCGGGGTGTTCGTGCTGGTGCTGGTGGTCGGCGGTCTGGTCAACTACCTGCTCGGCAAGCTGGTCGCCGGCACCGGGTTGAGCGGCACTGATCGGCTGGTCGGCGCGCTGTTCGGCGCCCTGCGCGGCGTTGCGATCGTTCTGGTGGCGGTGATCATCGCGCGTCTGACCCCTTTTCCGGACGACCCATGGTGGCGTGAGTCACGGCTGTTGCCGGAGTTCGAGCGTCTCGCCGTCATGACCGTGCGTTATTTCCCGGAGACGGTGAGCGAGTATGTGCCGCCCAGCGGCCACAGCGAGGAAATCTAGACCATGTGCGGAATTGCGGGCATTTTCGGTCAGACCGCGGTTGCTGCGCGGCTTTACGACGCGATGACCATCCTGCAGCATCGCGGTCAGGATGCCGCCGGTATGACCACCCTGGATGGCCAGCGGATGCGCTCGGCGCGCGGGATCGGGCTGGTTCGTGACGTCTTCAGCGAGCATTCCGTAGCAGGCCTGACCGGGGACATCGGCATCGGTCATGTGCGCTACCCGACCGCCGGCTGCGACCGGCCCGACGAGGCCCAGCCGATGTACGTCAATGCCCCGTTCGGCATTGCCCTGGGCCACAACGGCAACCTGGTCAACTCCGACGAACTGAGTGCCGAGCTGTTCGCCCGCGATCGGCGCCACATCAATACCGAGTCCGACTCCGAGGTGCTGCTCAATATCCTCGCCCATGAGATGGCCGCGCTCGACAGTACCCGGATCACACCCGAGCGGGTCTTCGCTGCCGTCGACGGTGTCCACCGGCGCTGCCGCGGCGGTTATGCCACCGTCGCCCTGATTGCCGGGGTCGGCCTGCTCGGGTTCCGCGACCCGCACGGGATTCGCCCGATCGTGCTCGGCCAGCGCGAGTCGCGCGATGGACGCGAGTACATCATGGCGTCGGAATCGGTGGTCCTGGATTTGCTGGACTTTGAAATGATCTCCGACCTGGCGCCGGGTGAAAGCGCCCTGATTACCCTCGATGGTGAACTCCATCGTCATGTCAGCGACCAGGCCCGGGCCCATACGCCTTGCCTGTTCGAGTATGTCTACTTCGCCCGGCCTGATTCCATGATCGATGATCTGTCGATCTACAAGGCCCGGCTGCGCATGGGCGAGGCGCTGGCCGAGAAGATTCTGCGCGAGTGGCCCGATCATGATATCGATGCGGTCATTCCGGTCCCCGACACCAGCCGTACTGCCTGTCTGCCGCTGTCGCAGATGCTCGGGGTCAAATATCGCGAGGGCCTGATCAAAAACCGCTACATCGGCCGGACTTTCATCATGCCGGGCCAGGAAGAGCGGGCGCGCTCGGTCCGGCGCAAGCTCAATACGATTTCGCTGGAGTTCCGCAACAAGAACGTGCTGCTGGTCGACGACTCGATCGTGCGCGGCACGACTTCGCGCCAGATCATCCAGATGGCGCGCGAGGCCGGAGCACGCAAGGTCTACCTGGCCTCGGCCTCGCCGCCGGTGCGCTATCCCAACGTCTACGGCATCGACATGCCGGCCGCCAGCGAACTGGTCGCCGCCGGCCGCAGCGAGGCCGAAGTGTGTGAGCGCATCGGCGCCGACCGGTTGATCTACCAGGCGCTTGAAGATCTGGAAAAGGCGGTACGCGGCAAGAATCGCCGTTTGGCGGGATTCGACAGTTCCTGCTTCAGTGGCCACTATGTGACCGGCCTGGCCGATGGCTATCTGGAACAACTCGAGGCGCGCCGGGCCGATGCGGTGCGCCAGGAGCGACGGTCCGGTTCGTGAGCTTCACCCGCTATTGACAGCCCAGGCTCACAGTTCGGGCCATGACTTCGACCGCGATCGTCTGGTTCAGGCGCGACCTGCGCCTGGCCGATAACCCTGCCCTGGCCCGGGCCTGCCGGGAACACGATCGAATCGTCCCGCTCTACATTCACGATCCGGCCGCAGAGGGGCGATGGGCCCCGGGTGCGGCCAGTCGCTGGTGGCTGCATGGCAGCTTGGATGGCCTGGCCGCAGAACTGGCCCGATGCGGCAGCCGGCTGCTGATCGCCAGTGGCGATACTGCCACTGAACTGGGCCGCGTGCGCCGCGTGACCGGCGCCGGGGCGGTTTACTGGAACCGGGTGTATGAACCGGCCTTCGTGGGCCGCGACCGTCGTCTCAAGGCCGATCTTCGGGCGGCCGGGGTAGCGGCGATCAGTTGTCCCGGCAGCCTGCTGTTCGAGCCCTGGGAGCTGCTCAAGGGCGACGATACGCCTTACCTGGTATTTACCCCGTTCTGGAAACAGATGCAGCGGCGCTGGTCGCCTCCGGCGGCCTCATGTAAACCGCAGACCCTGCCGCCGCCGGCGCGCTGGCCGGCCAGTGTCGACCTGGACGATCTTGGCCTGCTGCCGGAACATGACTGGGCCGGAGAGTTTGCCGGCCGCTGGAGCCCCGGCGAGGCGGCCGCGCAAGAACGCCTGGAAACCTTCGTCGCCGATGCGGTCGTCGCTTATGAGCAGGGCCGGGACCGACCGGACCGGCAGGCAACATCGCGCCTGTCGCCGCACCTGCATTTTGGTGAGCTCTCGCCGGGGCAGGTGGTACATGCGCTCGATGAGGCCGGGCAGTTGCCGGCCGGGGCAGGTCGTTGGGCATTCCTGCGCGAGATCGCCTGGCGCGAATTTTCCGCTCACCTGCTCTTTCATCACCCGGATCTGCCCGAACAGGCGCTCAAGCGCCAGTTTGACGACTTCCCCTGGCGCCAACCGGAAGACTACAGCGACGATCTGGCTGCCTGGCAGCAGGGCCGGACCGGCATCCCGATGGTCGATGCCGGGATGCGCGAGTTGTGGCGGACCGGCTGGATGCACAATCGGGTGCGCATGATCGTCGCCTCATTCCTGACCAAGAACCTGCTCATTCCGTGGCAGGAAGGCGCGCGCTGGTTCTGGGACACCCTGGTCGATGCCGACCTGGCCAACAACACCGCCGGCTGGCAGTGGACGGCTGGGTGTGGCGCCGATGCTGCGCCCTATTTCCGGGTCTTCAACCCGGTTCTGCAGGGCCGGAAGTTCGATCCCGGGGGCGGCTATGTGCGGCATTGGTGTCCGGAACTCGGCGGTCGGTCCGACCGGGATCTGCATGCGCCGGTGACGGCCGGCGAGGCCGGCCTGGCCGCACCGATCGTGGATCTGAAAACAAGCCGTGAACGTGCGCTGGCCGCCTACGAGCGGATCAGGAAAACCTGAGCGATTGCTGATTCAGTGGGCACTGGTACTGCCATGGAAGCACCAGTGCCACGGCTCCCAGGCCAGACCATGCCGGTTACCGCGGCCGAAGGTCTCGCGAAAACCAAACAGGCGGGCGTTGTCCTTCAGCCACTCATAGGCCGGCGTGGCGGCAAAGCTTTCTTCCAGCGGTGCCTCACCCGGCGTTTTCAGGTCCAGCGCCCGCCCGCTGTGATGTTCGCTGAACCCGGGTGCCGCCGAGACCGACAGGATGCCGTCAATGTTCTGGCCCTTGTCCAGCTTGGCCCGGAGAATGCCGGCCTGGTAGTTCAACCCGCGGTAGGCCGAGACCACCTGCAGGCGAATGCCGCGGCTGGCGGCTGCCGAGCGCATCGATGCCCAGGCCGCGGCGGCCTCGGGCGCCATCCACTGCTCGCGGTCATAGACATCGAAGCCGATCGAGACCCGCTTTGCGCATTCACGAACCATCTCGAGGTGGTGCCGTGGGCCATAGTCCTGGCTGATCCCGAGTTCGTCGTGCAGGGCGAAGACCTGGCGGGTCCAGGCATCGGCCTGTTCGGTCAGGTGCTTGCGCACCAGAATCGGCCGGTCGATCTCCGGTTCGGGCTCGGTCGGCGCGTAGCCCAACTGCCACATCAGGGACAGGGCCGGGGAGAGAATGCAGCACTGCAGCGAGCGCAGGCCAAAGGCCAGGGCGCGTCGCTCAACGGCATGAAACAACTTGCGCGGCGTGGCTGCGCTGGCGAGGGACGGGTTGAGGTAGCAGGCAATGACCTGGCGGTCATGCAGGTCCAACGCCAGGACGCCGGCATAGGCGTCACCCTTGATGGCTGCGATCAGGCAGCCATCATCAATCAGGGTGGCCAGCCGCCGCTCCAGCACTGCCGGCGCAGGCCCGGCATGAACCATGTCGGGCAAGCGCGCCCGGATCAGCTCGGCCAGTTTATCCACTTCCTTGAGGTGGACCGGCCGGATTGAGGTGATGCTGTCCATCGACATGAGCAATCCATCCGCGCGGTTGCCGGCTGGCGATCGGCAAGTGCCGCCTGAAACCATCGTGCTATATTTTTATCGTCTTGCCAAGCCCCGCTCAGGTGTTTCTTGCGACGTCTTGCCACCTTCGTCCTGCTGCTTGGACCGGTCGTGCTGATCGGCCTGCTACCAACCCGGCCGCTGGTTTCGGAGGTCTGGCCGCAGCCGGTGGAGGAGTGGGTTCTCGACGATGGCCACTGGATTCTGCAACCGGCGCCCCGATCCCTGAACCAGGAACAAACCGATCAGTTGCGCGTCCGAACCCGACCACTGAGCGTGCTGGCGGCCCAGCTTGACGATGGCAGTCGCGTGCATGGCTATCTGCTCGAGCGTGTCGAGGACGGCGACACCCTCGTCCTCCAGACCGGTCCGGAAACGATCGAAGCACTGCCAGTTGCACGACTGACCTGGCTTTATCATCCAAACGACATGTCGTTTTCGGAGCGGCTCCGACTGGCTTTTGCCAGGCTGAGGGCACTGCAGCCGCTTAGCTGAAGGCCATGACCTGGCTGATCTGCCGGGCGTTACCGGTGGCCATGAGCAGGCGCTCGATGCCCAGCGCGACGCCGGCACACGGCGGCAGTCCGTGCTGCATGGCGGCGAGCAAACCTTCATCGATCGGCATGACCGGACGTCCCAGTGCGCGCCGGCGCAGATTGTCCCGTTCGAAGCGCTGGCGTTGTTCGGCCGGATCGGTCAGTTCCTGGTAGCCGTTGGCCAGTTCCAGTGGACCGGCAAAGATTTCGAAGCGGCAGGCCAGGCGCGGATCGGCCGGGTCGAGGCAGGCCAGCGCCGCCTGGGTTGCCGGATAGCCATGGACGACGGTCAGTTGGTCAGGCGGAAATGCCGGCTGGATGTGCCGGGTAAACAGGTAATCCAGGCGCATGCTGATATCGCAGTCTTCCGGCAGTTCGGCTTGGGTCAGTTCGCCCGCCGTCTCAGGTGCGGTCAGCGGATCGAAACCGGCATGTTGCTGGAATAAAGATGACCAGGACAGCCGGCGGATTTGCCACGCCCGCTGGCTGGCCGGGGTACAGGCCGTAATCAGGTCCAGGGTTTCATCGGCCAATTGTTGCCAGCCATGACCGACGCGATACCACTCCAGCAGGGTGAATTCCTGGCGATGCAGACGGCCATGCTCGCCCGAGCGAAAGACCGGACCGATCTCGTAGAGATCACCGATGCCGGCGGCCAGCAGGCGTTTGTGGGCATATTCCGGCGAGGTGCGCAACCAGCCTTGCTCATCAGTCAGGGCCAGGCTTTCGATCTGCGGTTCGGTCACACCGGCGGCAGTGATGACCGGTGTGTTGACCTCGAGAATGCCGCGTTCGGCCATGAACCCGCGCACTATGGCCAGGGTTCGGGCACGCGTGCGCAATGCCTCTGCATCGGCATCGGGCTGCCAGCGGGTCATTGCTGGACCGCCTCGCGCAGGACATCCAGGCGCAGGCTGAACTGAAGGGTGCGCAGGTGCATCCGCTCTTCGGTCAGATCCTGGGCGGTCAGCGGATGCGATTCCAGCCAGCCGGCCGGCAGGGACAGCCGGATGCGCTGCTTGCGTTCGACGCGGAGGGCGAAATCGCAGAAATCGGCATCAGAACGGGCCCGCGACATCAACACCGCCAGGCGCAGAAGAATGAGCAGGCGCGTGGCGGTCTGGTGCAGGCGGGGCGGCAGGCGCTGGATCAGCGCCCGGTCCGGTGGGTCGCGCTGGGCGCCGACCAGGGTGGCCATCAGCGCCTGCTCCTGGCGGCCGAAACCGGGCATGTCGGCGTGTTCGACGATGTAGGCGCTGTGGGCCGGGTAGTGGTCGTGGGCAATGGTCAAGCCGATTTCGTGCAACTGGGCAGCCCACAGCAGCAGATCACGATGGACCTCGCCGAGGTTCCAGTCGGCGGCGACCTGGTCGAATGCCGTGCGTGCCCAGTCGGTCACGCGGTCGGCCTGGTCCTGATCGCACTCATGGCGCACCGCCATGGCACGGATGGTCTTGTCGCGCGGATCCTGGTGCCCAAGGCGCCCCACGAGGTCGTAGAGCAGGCCTTCGCGCAGGGCGAAGTCCGAGGTCTGCAGGCGCTCGATCGCCAGGCTTTTCATCAGTGCATCGACGATCACCAGGCCACCGGCAATCACCGGCCGGCGGCGCTCGGACAATCCGGGCACAGACAGTTTGTCGATATGGCCGGCAGCGAACAGGCGGGCGCGCAATGCGATCAGGTCGTCACGGCTGAAGCCGGCCGGCTGGTCGGGCTGCAGGTGCCGCACCATCGATTCGACCGCCCGCATGGTGCCTGAGGAGCCGACCGCCTGGTCCCAGCCATAGGCCCGGAAGCGGGCCGTGTAGGGCCTGAGTGCGCTGGCGATTCTGCGCTTGGCCCGGCGCCAGCGTTGCGGCGTGATCCGGCCGTCGGGGAAGGCCTCGCGGGTGGTCGCCACGCAGCCGAACGGCAGGCTCTCGGCCAGCGCCGGGTCGATCACTTCGCCGGCCACCAGTTCGGTCGAGCCGCCACCGATATCAATCACCAGGCGCCGGGTTGGTGCCAGCGGCATGCCCTGGCTGACGCCGGTATAGACCAGGCGTGCTTCCTCGCGGCCGCTGACGATATCGATCGGGCAGCCCAGCGCGGTCTCCGCGACCACCAGGAAAGCCGCCGGATGGCGCAGCCGCCGGAAGGTCTGGGTGCCAACTGCGCGCACGTTGGCGGTCGGGATCCCGGCCAGGCGCTGGCCGAAGCGGGCCAGGCACATCAGGGCGGCCTCGCGCGTGGCCGGGGCCAGATTGCCGTGCTCATCGAGACCGCCGCCGAGCCGCACCATCTCCTTGATTCGGTCGATGACGCGCAATTCGTCATGCTCGGCGCGGGCGACAAGCATATGAAAACTGTTGCTGCCGAGGTCGACCGCAGCGAAAACCTGTTTTTCAGGCATCACCGGCTTCGGCCATCAGGACGTCCTGAATGGCCATTTCGTGCTCATCGTCGGCCGGGTAGACCAACACGTAGTCACCGGCCGGACCCAATTCCCAGGCGCTGCGGTTGTCGCGGTAGGCCAGGTCGATCGATTCTCGGACCACCCGGGTCGCCGCGCGCGGATCAAGAATCGGAAAGCAGGTCTCGACCCGCTGAAACAGGTTGCGCTCCATCCAGTCGGCACTGGCGCAGAAAGTCTCGGGCTGGCCGTCGTTGGCAAAGTGATAGACCCGGCTGTGCTCGAGAAACCGTCCCAGGATGGAGCGGACCCGGATGTTGTCCGACAGGCCCGGAACGCCGGGGCGCAGGCAGCAGATGCCGCGCACGACCAGGCGGACTTCGACGCCGGCCCGCGAGGCCTCATAGAGCGCGCGAATGATCTCGGGTTCGGTCAGCGAGTTCATCTTGGCGTAGATGCGGGCGGGCTTGCCGGACCGGGCATGCGCGGTCTCGCGCTCGATACGTTCGAGCAGTGAGCGGTGCAGGTCAAACGGCGACTGGATCAGCAGGTCGAGGGTCTGGGCGCGTCCGAGGCCGGACAGTTGCTGGAACACCCGGTGGACATCCTGGGCCAGTTCGGCGTTGGCGCTGAGCAGGCTCCAGTCGGTGTAAGCCTTGGCCGTGCCCTGGTGGTAATTGCCAGTGCCGAGATGCACATAGCGATGCAGATGACCGCGCTCGCGGCGCACGATGAGCATCATCTTGGCGTGGGTCTTGTGGCCGACCACGCCATAGACCACCTGGACACCGGCTTCTTGCAGGCGGGTGGCCAGGGTGATGTTGGCCTGTTCGTCAAAACGGGCCCGAAGCTCGACGATCACGGTCACGTCCTTGCCGGCTCGGGCCGCGTCGACCAGCAGCCCGACCAGGGCCGAATCCACACCGGTCCGGTACAGAGTCTGCTTGATGGCCAGCACGGCCGGGTCGGCGACGGCCTGGCGCAGCACATCGACCACCGGCTGGAAACTGTCATAGGGGTGATGGAGCAGCCAGTCGCGCCGGCGGATGGCGGCAAACAGGTTGCCGGTGGGCGCCAGCGGTCGGGGGGTCCGGGGCTGGAAGGCCGGAAATTTCAGATCGGGCCGATCGGTCAGGTCGCAGATCGCACTCATGCGGTTGAGATTGACCGGCCCGGCGCAGCGATAGATGCTGTCCTCGGTCAGGCCAAACTTGCTGGCCAGGAACCGGGCCACGTTGTCCGGACAGTTGGTCGCGACTTCCAGCCGGACCGCCTCGGCAAAGCCGCGCTCGAGCAACTCACCCTCCAGGGCGCGGGCCAGGTCCTCGATTTCTTCCTCGTCGACGAACAGCTCGCTGTTGCGGGTCACCCTAAACTGGTAACAACCCCGGACTTTCATGCCGGGGAACAGCTCGTCGATGAAAGCATGGACCACCGATGACAGGAAGACATAGTCGTTGGGTCCGCGCGAATAGCTTTTCGGGATCCGGATGATGCGCGGCAATGAGCGCGGCGCGCGCACCAGCGCCATGCCGCTGTCGCGGCCAAAGGCATCCTGACCTTCCAGCGATACAGCGAAATTGAGGCTCTTGTTGAGGATGCGCGGGAAGGGATGGGCCGGATCCAGGCCCAGCGGACTGAGCACGGGCAGTATTTCCTGGCGGAAATGCCGGTGCAGCCAGCGGCGCTGGCGCCGCTTCCAGACCGATCGCCGCAGGATGCGAATGTCCTGCTCGGCCAGGGCCGGGGTCAGTTCCTCGTTCATCACCCAGTACTGCTGTTCGACCATCTCCAGGACGGCAGCGCGAATGGCGTCCAGGACACCGGACGGCGTCAGTCCATCCGGGCCGGGCTGGTTGGCGCCGTGCTGCATGCGCTGGCGGACCGAAGCCACCCGGACCTCGAAGAATTCGTCTAGATTGGTGCAGGAAATGCACAGGAACCGAACCCGCTCCAGCAGGGGAATGCGATCGTCGCGGGCCAGTTCCAGGACGCGCCGGGTAAAGGCCAGCAGGCTCAGCTCACGGTTGAGCAGCAGTTCGGGGGCGGTCAGATCATCGCGGTGCCATTCCGCCAGCTCCGGGGCCTGCTGGGTGACGGACCGAAGGAGAGCCGAAGCAGGTGTCGCCATGCGCCTGGGTAAGCCTTTGTCGGGAGCGATCGGTGGACCCTGACTGTACACTAATCCCCCTGCATCCGGGGGAGCGGAGCGGCCTTAACGGCGGGCGTGCATGCGACGCAGGTGCAGGCTGCGGAAATCATTCAGGCGCGCGTTGATGCGGGCGCGCTGGTAGTAGTCGAGATCGGTGCGCTCGAGTACTTTTTCCAGTTGCTCGATGGCCTCTGGGATGCCGCCGCGCAGATAGTAGCTTTCAGCCAGGGCTTCGGTGGCACGGACCGCATCACCCGAGCGGTCGGCTGCCTGGGCCAGCAGTTCGGTCATGCGCAAATCTTCGGGGTGGTCGCGCAGGTGCGCCCGGATCACGGTTGCCGCTCGGGCTGCCCGGTCGCTGTCGCCGGCGTACATCAATGCCGCGGCGTACTGGGAGGTGACCTGGCGACTGCCGGGAAAGGCACGGTACAGTTCGGCCAGAATCTCCAGCGCTTCGTCGTCCCGGCCCTCGGCCAGCAAGACCTCGCCAGCCAGCAGTCGATAGAGTTGGCGTTCGGGTTCGGCGTCCAGCAACTGTTCGAGCTGGGCATGCGCCTGTTCGAAGCGACGCGCCCGGGTCAGGGCCAGGGCCAGGCCGTAGCGCATCGCGTCAGGCGGGCGATCACCCTGTTCCAGGCGCAGCCGGAACCAGTCGATGGCCTGATCGGCCCGCTGGCTCATCAGCACCCGGAGGCGCGCCTGGATGAAATGAAAGCGCTCGCCGTTGCGTGGATCGCGAACCTCCATCTGCTCGGCCCGGCTGCGTGCCTCGGCCACCCGATTGATGGTCAGTGGATGGGTCCTGAGGTATTCCGGCGGGCCCTGACCCATGGCTCTAGAGACCATGTTGAGGCGCTCGAAGAAGGCCGCCATCCCCATCGGATCATAACCGGCAGTGGCCAGCAGGCCGATGCCGACCCGATCGGCTTCGGCCTCGTTCTGGCGGGTGTGATTGATCGCGAACTGCTGGGCCAGTCCCATGCCGCTGAGCAGAACCGCCTGGCTGGCATCCGGACTGCCGGCCGCACCGGCGGCGACCGCCAGGGCGAGGGTGGCGAGCATGGTCGGCAGCGAGGTCGATTGCTGGGCTTCCATGGCCCGGGCCAGGTGATCCTGGGTGACATGGGCAATTTCGTGGGCGACCACGCCGGCGACCTCGGCCTCGTTATGCGCGGTCAGGATGAGCCCCGAGTGCAGGCCGATGACCCCGGCCGGCGCGGCGAAGGCGTTGATGCTGGGTTCGCGCAGGATGAAAAAGCGGAACGGTGCCTGATTGCGACTGGAAAACGAGACCAGGCGAAAACCCATTTCGTCGAAGTAATCGCGGATCAGTGGATCTTCGATCAACAGGTTGTTGGCGCGCAGGAACCGCTCGAAATCCCGGGCGAAGGTGCGCTCTTCGTCCGGCGCCAGAACCCGGGTGGTCGTGCTGCCCATTTCCGGCAGGCGGACCGACTGTTGAGCCGCTACACTCAGGCTGAGGCAGACGACCGTCGCGATCAGGACAAGTTGGAGGAGCAAACGAC
Source organism: Wenzhouxiangella sp. (assembly GCA_046540955.1). Classification (GTDB taxonomy): domain Bacteria; phylum Pseudomonadota; class Gammaproteobacteria; order Xanthomonadales; family Wenzhouxiangellaceae; genus Wenzhouxiangella. Next base: position 31,424 of record JBKHEF010000007.1, on the reverse strand, counting down.
GCATGATGACTCTACGACCCGTGCCGGGAAAGAATGTTTCGCACCGGCTCGGAGCATAACCTGTGAAGGGTCAGCGCGTGATGCTGATCCGGGCCCGGCCAGGCAGTGCCGGGGCGATCCAGGCGCTGGATACAATGCGTCGCTGGAAACGCACCCCGGGCGGTGGCCTGATTTTTTTTCATGGGCCGGGGCTGGGCCATGCTGCGGTCGGCGCCGGATCGGCATTCGCGGTTATCGCTGGCCATGGCTGGGACCTGCGCGTTTGCCAGGCCGGCTGGCGGCGGCGCAACGCCGGACCGCCGCCGACTCCGTTTGCGCCGGGCAGCCTGGTCCAGTTCTGGGATGTCGCCCTGGAGGCCGCCGAACTGTGCTCGTTCGGGGATGGTGGCGATGACTGAGCGCTGCGTTCTGATCGAGATTCAGGCTCTGCCTGATCCGGTTGACCAACGCGAACTGCTGGAACTCGTTCTCGCCGCGGCCAGCCTTGAGCTTTCGATCACGGTGTTGCTGGGCAGAGACGCCGTGGACCTTTTTCAAGGAGCTGCCGGCGCGGGCTGGCGGCAACTGCTTGACCATGATCTGGCCCGGGTCGGGGTGATCGCAGATCCAGCGAGTGGCAGGCTGCCCAGCGGGCTTGAGTTGATCGATGAGCGGCAACGCGAGAAACTTGCCAGGGAATGCGTGGTCATTCGGGCATGACGATTGATCTCGACCGCCATGGACATCTGCTCGACCCGGCCCGGTGGACGCCCGACATTGCCCGACAGCTGGCCGCCGCCGACGGCGTGGTGCTCTCGCCGGCGCACTGGTGGCTGATCGATTTCGTGCGTTCGTATCATGCCCGTTATGGCAATCCGCCGCTGATGCGGACGCTGGTCGCCGCCCTGCGCGCCGAGCGTGGCGACCAGGCCGGCAGTCGTGAGCTGTATCGCCTGTTCCCTGATGGTCCGGTCCGGGTGGCCTGCAAGTATGGCGGCCTGCCGCGGCCGGACTGGTGCATTTGACCGATCAACCTTCCAAGGAGGACCCTTGATGAACCATCAACCTGTTGTCATGTACGCCACCGCGACCTGCCCGTTCTGCGTTGCCGCCCGCCAGTTGCTGCACGCAAAGGGCGTCACCTGGACCGAGGTGCCGATCGATCAGCAGAGCGAAAAACGGGCCGAGATGATGCAGCGCAGCGGTCGCCATACGGTGCCGCAGATCTTTATCGGTGATCGTCATGTGGGCGGATTCGACGATCTCAGCGGGCTTGAACGGGCCGGAGAACTCGATCGCTGGCTGGCGACCGGCCGGGCCTGAGTCCTGGCCGGCTATAATGACTGGCTTGCCCACGCCATCAAAGGGACAGCATCGTGTCAGAGCAGATCACCGTCATTCGGGGTGACGGCATCGGTCCGGAAATCATGGACGCTTCGTTACGGGTGCTCGATGCCCTCGGTGCGGACCTGAGCTTCGATTTCCAGCCGGCCGGGCTGGCTGCCCTCGACCAGACCGGTGAACTGCTGCCCCAGGCGACGCTGGACTCGATTGCACGCACCGGTATTGCCCTGAAAGCGCCACTGACGACGCCGGTCGGTGGCGGCTTCAAATCGCTCAACGTAGCCTTGCGCAAGCATTTTGACCTCTATGCCAACGTTCGTCCGGCGATCAGTTTCCGCGGTTCGCTGTCGCGCTACGACAACGTCGACCTGATCACGGTGCGGGAGAACACCGAGGGTGCCTACCTGGGTGAAGGTGCCTACACGGCCCCCGATGGCAGCCGGGCGGAGTCGAAGATGATCGCGACCCACGCCGGTTGCGAGCGGATTGTCCGGTTTGCCTTCGAATTGGCCCGCCGGGCCGGCCGCAAGCGGGTCACGGTGGTCCACAAGGCCAATATCCTCAAAGACGTCACCGGCATGTTCCTGCGCGTGGCCCGCGAGGTGGCGTCGGATTATGTCGACATCGACTGCGATGACATGATTGTCGACAACGCCTGCATGCAGCTGGTCATGCGGCCGGAACGCTTTGATGTGATCGTGACGACCAACCTGTTCGGCGACATCATTTCCGACCTGTGCGCCGGCCTGGTGGGCGGTCTGGGACTGGCGCCGGGGGCGAACATCGGTGGGGAGATCGCGATGTTTGAAGCCGTGCATGGCTCGGCGCCGGACATCGCCGGACGCGGCATTGCCAATCCCTGTGCACTGCTGCTGGCTGCCGCCCAGATGCTCGAGCACATGGAAAAGCATGACAAGGCCCGTCGGCTGCGGGTGGCGATCGGTGAGGCCATCGGTCAGGGTGACCGGACCACGCCGGACCTCGGCGGGCAGGGCACGACCGAAGCATTCGCCGATGCCATTTGTGAACGTGTACGCTGAGGACGGTGGCGTGGATGTCGTGATTCTGCAACACCCCGCTGCCGGCAGCAATACTGCTCGATGGCCCTGATTGCAGGGTCTGCGGCGTCTGGCTTTACAAAAATTTCAGATCGGCGTTGTATCCGCGCCATAAAAATGGGTACACTTGACCCCGACTGAATTCCTAGGGAAGCGTTCAACACCGGTGCGACGCGCAGTACTGACGTTGTTGTTGATGACTGGCTTGTTCGCCGCAACCTCGGTAGCGGCGGCCCCACGGGTATTGACCGCGCCGCTGGTGGCCTCCTACAGCAACATGGCGTGGTTTCTGGTCGGATTTGAGCTTGGGCCATGGGAAGAGTACCTCATCCACGAACTGACCCCTGAGCTCGAGCAGCTCGATCGACGCCCGGCGCCCGAAATCAGCTGGCTGGCCCTGGAAGAATCCTTCCTGCTGCCTGATTTTGCCGCGACGCTGGTCCTGCCGCGGCGGGGGTTGCCGAGTCTGAGCCTGATCCGTCAGCACGTGGCCGCCGAATTGTCCGGGGCAGCGGGTCTGGAAGCGGGCCGCCTGGAGCGCTCAGTGGTGATGCCCGGGCTGTCGACACCGGTCTCCGGGCGTAGCGCGCTGAGTGTCTCGGCGGTGCTGGCAACGCAGCAGTTCGTCGCCCCGGGAATGAATTTATCAGAGGCTGTCGAAGGGGCGTCGGACGCTTTCCTGACCCTCTACGACGGGCGACGGCCGGAGTCCTCCACCGGTGCCGGGCTTCGCTTTGCCCTGAGCAGTGCCCTGCTGGACCGCCTGACCGTGGAAGCGGCGTTCCAGTCACGCATCGGCATGAGCGAGTTCGCTTCACTGCGGGGTGTTCACGGCAGCCGTGCAGAACTGGACATTCCCTCGCGAGTTCAACTGGGCATGCAGTGGCAGGCCGGCCAGACGAGCTATCTGCAGGTCGGCCTTGCGCAGATTTTCTACAGCGAGGTCGGCGCTTTCCCTTCGCGGGCCTTGCCGGCGCGCTTCAATGCGTTGCTCGGCGACAGCACCAGCCCGCTGTTTGGCTGGGAAGACCTTTTGGTGGCCAGCATCGGCTGGTCATGGCAGCCGCAGCATGATCTGCGCGTCCAGCTTGACTACCGGACCCGCGCTCAGCCGCAGCCGAGCGCACCCGCGCTGGCCTCCGCGCTGGCGCCTGAACTGGCGGGCAACGCGGTGACCTTCGGCCTGGACAAGACGCTGTCTGCACGCTCCAGATTCCTGTTCAATGCCGCCTACGCGCCGCCCGAATACGCGTTTGGTGGCAATGTACTGGGTGTTGTTTCCGATCAGCTGGACCAGAGCGTTGAAGTGCAGGCGAGCTGGCGCTTTGAATTCTAAAACCGGGTTCCGTATCCCCGCACCACAACACTCCCTAGAAGCTTGATGTCCTGCCCGGTGGCCTCCCGTGGGGAGAGGTTCGCCGGGCTGGGGTTGGATGCGACCAGGCCTTATACTGCGTGCCATGTTGAGTCGACTGAACAACTGGTTTCAGCGTAATTTTTCCGATCCCCAGGTGGTGATTCTGGCCCTGTTTCTGGTACTGGGCCTGGTCATGGTGCTGATGTTCGGTGGCATGCTGATGCCGGTTTTCGCCAGTCTGGTCGTGGCTTACCTGCTGGAAGGAGCGGTCCAGCGCCTCGAACGGTTCGGCTTGCCGCGGCTGATCAGTGTCATTACGGTGTTCACGGCCTTCATGGCAGCCCTGTTTTTTCTGCTGTTCGGGCTCTTGCCGATGCTGACCCGCCAGTTGGCCGCGATCGTCGCCGAATTGCCGCGCTACATTCGAACCGCCCAGGATTGGCTGGCGACGCTGCCGGAACGCTATCCGAACATCGTCTCTGCGGCGGCCAGCGAAGCGATCACCGAGCCGGAGACCCAGATCCTGGACGAGGGCGAGAACCTGGCCCTGATCTCGCAGGAACAGCTGTCGCAGCTGCTCGACAACCTCGGTTCGGAGCTGGGACGCTACGGAACCCAGGTGGTGTCGTTTTCCGGCGTTGTCGGTGTGGCCAGCCTGCTGATCTTCCTGGTGATCATGCCGGTGCTGGTGTTCTTCTTCCTCAAGGACAAGGAACGCCTGTTGGCCTGGTTCGGCAGTTATCTGCCGCGCGACCGCGGTTTGGTTGCCACGGTCTGGAAGGAGGTCGATGCCCAGATTGCCAATTACGTGCGCGGCAAGGCGATGGAGATTCTCATTGTCTGGGTGGTCACCTACGTGGTGTTCGCCTTGCTCAACGTGCCCTTCACCATGCTTTTGTCGATGGTGGTGGGCTTTTCGGTGCTGATTCCCTACATCGGTGCTGCAGTGGTGACCATTCCGGTGGCCATCGTGGCCCTGATCGCTTTCGGTGGGCTGACGGCTGGCTTCTGGACGGTCATTATTGCCTATGCCATCATCCAGGCGCTCGATGGCAACGTCCTGGTGCCGATCCTGTTTTCCGAGGTGGTTGATCTTCACCCGGTAGCGATCATCACCGCCATTCTGGTCTTTGGTGGCCTGTGGGGGTTTTGGGGGGTGTTTTTCGCCATTCCCCTGGCCACACTGGTCAATGCCGTCCTGCGCGCATGGCCGCGCGCCCGTGGAGGTCCCGAGGACGACCCCGGGACGCTTGCAGCCGACTGAGCGCATGGCCCATCAAAGTCAGGAATTCGTTTTTTCCGGCTACGCCTGGTCTCAGGCCCACGGCAGATTGATCCTCAACTATCGCCTTGATGACCTTGATCTGTCCGAGCGGTTCGACTTCCCGCTGCCCCCATCGCCAGTCCACATCGACCCAGCCGCACTGGCCGCGGCCCTGGAACTGCTGCACTGGACGGCCGGGATCAGCTACTGGAAGGCCGGTTGTCCCGAGCGAGTCGTTTTTGCCGGGATTGGCCCGGATCGATGGCAGGCCGACTGGCTGAACCGGTTGTATCGCAACGGTTTGGCCGAGTTCGCATTCCGCCAGGGCCTGTCGGCGCGAAAGTTCGAGGTCTTTGAAGCCCAGCGCGAACGTGCGCCGGCCGCCCCGCTCCGGGGCCTGGACGAGCGTTTCCTGGTGCCCATGGGGGGCGGCAAGGATTCTCTGGTGGCCTGGTCGCGGCTGGCGCAGGTCGACCGGGTCGCTGGCACCCTGCAGGTCGGCTCCTCGGCGCTGATCGGTACGATTGCTGAGCGAATTGGATCGCCGCACTGGCAGATCGGGCGGCGACTGGACCCGAAACTGGCTGAACTCAATGCGGCCGGCGCCTACAACGGCCATGTCCCGGTGACTGCGATCAACGCTGCCGCCGCGATTGTTCTGGCGCTGTTGCACGGCCATGGAGGCATCGCCTTTGCCAACGAGCGGTCGGCCGATGAACCGACGCTTGTTGATGCGCATGGCGTGGCCGTCAACCATCAATTTGCCAAGACCCTGGCGTTCGAGCGCATGCTCGATGCCTGGGTGCGCCACTACATCGCCGCTGATCTGGCCGTCTTCTCCATCCTGCGCCGAGATCGCGAACTGGCGGTATGCCGGGAGTTTGCCGAGCTCGTTGAGTTCCATGATGTTTTCTCGTCGTGCAACCGCAACTTTCATCTCGACGGGCCGCGCACATCGCGCTGGTGTGGCGATTGTCCGAAGTGCCGGTTTGTCTTCCTCGCACTGGCGCCGTTCATGGCCCCGGAGCAGCTCACGGCCATCTTTGGCGCCGATCTGCTCGAGGATCCGGGCCAGATCGATGGCGTCGCCGAACTGCTTGCCCTGGACGGCAGCAAGCCGTTTGAATGCGTCGGCGAGGCCGACGAGGCGCGCGCGGCGGTGCTGGCGCTGTCGCGCGACTCAAGGTGGTCTGATCACGTCGTGGTCAGGGCCCTGGCCTCCCAGCTTGCGGGTCTGGAAGTGCCAGCACTGGAAGCCCTGTGCCGGCCCGGCGGTGACCACCAGATACCCGACGGGTTACTGCATGCGCCTTGAGCAATTGCGCGGGCAGCGCATCGCCATCCTGGGCTACGGCCGTGAGGGTGCCGCCGCGCTGACCGTTGTGCGCAATCGACTGCCCGACAGCGAGGTTGTCATCTGGGATGAGCGCGGATCGCTGCCAATCCATGCAGCATCGCGGTCAGGCCCGTTCGATGAGGGGCTGCTGGAATTTGACCTGCTGATCCGTTCGCCCGGCATTCCGGTGCTGCACCCTGCGCTGGTCGGTTTTTCAAGGACCGGCCGGCCAATCGTCAACCCGACCTCGATCTGGCTGGCCGAGCGACCGGACGTGAAGGTGCTGGCGGTGACCGGCTCGAAGGGCAAGAGCACGACCTCTGCGCTCCTGGCCCATATCCTCCGGCAGGCCGGGTATCCGACGCTGCTGGCAGGCAATATCGGCAGTCCGGCGCTCGAACATCTCGATACCGGGGCAGGCTGGGCGGTGCTGGAGTTGTCGAGTTACCAGTTGACCGATCTTGAGGGACGCCTGGATCTGGGCTTGATGACCCGGTTGTTTCCCGAGCATGGCGACTGGCATGGCGGGGTGGCGCACTACTACGCCAGCAAGCTGCGCATGGCTGATCTTCTCGCTGGCCGCCCCTTGCTGGTCAATGCCACCGACCCGGTCCTGCTCGAGGCGACCCGATCGGTGGCCGGACGGGTGTTGGCCAATCAGTCACCGCTGACCCACCGCGATGAGGCAAGACTGGTCCATGCCGGTCAAACCTTGATTCGGTCGTCAGACTGGGCGCTGCTCGGTCGGCACAATCTTGATAATGCGGCTCTGGCCGTCGAGGCCGCGCTGCGTGTCGGGATCGATCCGCAAACCGCAGCGGCTGCATTGCGCAGCTTCCAGCCGCTGGTTCACCGGCTGGAAGTCGTGGCGGTCGACGCCAATGAGCGGCGCTGGATCAACGACTCGATCGCGACCACGCCTCACGCCACCCTGGCCGCGCTGCAGGCACTCGGCGACCGGCCGGTGGTGCTGATTGCCGGCGGTTACGTGCGGCCGGCTGACTGGAATGTGGTGATTGAGCATTGTCGCTGCCGGCCTTTGGCCGGGCTGGTCGTGCTGCCGGACAGCGGGCTGGAGGTCGCGGCTGCGTTTGAACAGACCACCGCGGCCTGCCATGGAGAGATCTGTCGAGCCGTAACGCTAGTCGAGGCGGTTGATCAGGCGGGTCGGCTGGCGCGGGCGGGGGAGGTGGTGTTGCTGAGTCCCGGGGCGGCCAGCTTTCCCCATTTCCGCGATTTCGAGGATCGCGGTGACGCCTTCCGACGCGCCGTGCAGTCCTACAGCGAACGGTCGACCGCGTAGGACGTCAGCACCGCCAGGGCCGCTCGATAGGGTGACTCGGGCAGTTCGTCGAGTGCCTCTGCGGCTTGTCCGGCCAACGCTCTGGCGCGCGCCAGTGACTGTTCGAGGGCGCCGGTCGATTCGAGGATGCCCCTGGCTTCCTGCAATCCGTCGGCATTGCCATCGGTAATGATGCGGCGCAGTCGCGCGGCCACTTTGCCCTCGGCCTGCTGCAGGGCAAGGATCAGTGGCAGCGTGACCTTGCCCTCGGCCAGATCATCGCCAAGATTTTTCCCCAATTCATCGCCGTCGGCCCGGTAGTCGAGAACATCGTCGACGATCTGAAAAGCCTGGCCAAGCCGCAGCCCGAATTCGGCCAGACGATCGCAGGCGGCCGGATCACGGTCGGCAATCACACCGCCCAACCGCGCACTGGCCGCAAACAGGCAAGCGGTCTTGTCTGAGATGACGCGGAAATAGTCGCCTTCGGTCAACTCGAGGTTGCCCATCTGCATCAGCTGCAGGACCTCGCCCTCGGCGATGGTGTTGGTGGTGTCGGCCAGAATGCGCATGATTTCCAGCCGATCGAGTTCGACCATCAGCTGGAAGCTTCTGGAGTAGAGAAAATCACCGACCAGGACCGATGCGGCATTGCCCCAGATCCGATGCGCCGTTTCCCGCCCGCGGCGCAGGCCGGATTCATCGATGACGTCATCGTGCAGCAAGGTGGCGGTATGGATGAATTCGATCACCACGGCCAGTTGAATATGCTGATCCCCGCGATAGCCGGCGGCACGCGCGCACAGGACGTGCAGCAGGGGTCGCAGGCGCTTGCCACCACTGTGGATGATGTGGTGGCCGATCTGGTTGACCAGCACGACATCGGAAGACAGCCGCCGTGAGATCAGCTGGTCAATGGCCTGCCGGTCCTGGTGGCTCAAGGCCAGGACGTCATCAAGGGTGCGGGGAGGGGAGGTCGCGCTCACATCATTCATGGGCCGGCATTATACGAGGCGAATTCCTACGGCAAGGCAAGAAAATCGCCGGCCGGCCCCAGGCCGGCGCTATGCTAGACTTTTTTCCCATCGAACGACATGGATCAGGAGCAAATAACGCATGGCGCGAGGTATCAACAAGGTCATTCTAATCGGCAACCTGGGGGCTGATCCCGACACCCGTCACACCGCTGGTGGCAACGCCGTGACCAACCTCTCGGTGGCGACCTCCGAGAGCTGGCGTGACCGTCAGACCGGCGAGCAGCGCGAAAACACCGAGTGGCACAAGGTGGTGCTGTTCGGCAAGCTGGGCGAAATTGCCGGTGAGTACCTGCGCAAGGGCAGCAAGGTCTACCTGGAGGGGCGTCTGCAGACGCGCAAGTGGCAGGACCGCGATGGCAACGACCGCTGGACGACCGAAGTGATTGCCAACGAGATGCAGATGCTCGACTCGCGCGGTGGCGGCAGCGCGCCGATAGACCGGGATGGCGACGATTACAACCGCTCATCCCAGTCACCGGAGCCCCCTCGTGGTGGGCCTGACAATCTCGAAGACGACATCCCTTTCTAGCCCGACGCCCGACCCCAGGCTTGCCGAGTGCTGCCCATGTCCACCCTGATCGTCACCGGCGGCGCCGGCTTTATCGGCTCGAATTTCGTCCGGCATGTGCTCGAGACGACCGGATATTCGGTTCTCAATCTGGATCTTTTGACCTATGCCGGCAACCGTGAGTCGCTGGCCGGGCTGGATCCGGACCGTCATCGCCTGGTCGAGGGCGATATCTGCGACGGGCCGCTGATACGGCGCCTGCTCGAGGAGCATCGCCCGGACGGGCTGGTTCACTTTGCCGCCGAGAGCCACGTCGACCGCTCGATCGACGACCCGGGTGCCTTCATCCGAACCAACGTGGTCGGCACCCAGACCCTGCTCGATGCGGCGCTGGATTACTGGAAGGGTGGGGCACAGGACTTCCGCTTTGTCCACGTCTCCACCGACGAGGTCTACGGCAGTCTGAACGTCGGTGAGCCCGAATTCACCGAGCAACACCGCTACGCGCCCAACTCGCCGTACGCCGCCTCCAAGGCCGCTGCCGACCACCTGGCCCGGGCCTGGCACCGCACTTACGGCCTGCCGGTGATGATCACCAACTGCTCGAACAACTATGGCCCTTACCAGTTCCCGGAAAAGCTGATCCCGCTGATGCTGATCAACGCGCTGGAGGGCGAGCGCCTGCCGGTCTACGGCGACGGCCAGCAGCGTCGTGACTGGCTGTTCGTGACCGATCACTGCCGGGCCATCCTGCGCGTGCTCGAGGACGGTGCGCCGGGCCGGGTCTACAACATCGGTGGTAATGCCGAGATGGCCAACCTGGACGTGGTCCATCTGCTGTGCGAGCTGCTTGATGAGCGGGTTCCCGGCGAGCGGCCGCGGCGCGAACTGATCGAGTACGTCACCGACCGCCCCGGCCACGACCGGCGCTATGCGATAAACGCCGGGCGCATCCGGGCTGAATTGGGCTGGGAACCATCGGTCGACTTCGCCGCCGGCTTGGCAGAGACCGTCGACTGGTACCTGGCCAACCGCGACTGGTGGCAGAGGATCCGCGACGGGCGCTACCGGTCGGAACGCTTGGGCATAGCACGCGCCTGACTCTACCCTCTTGGGTTTTCGCAGGGACGGGTCGGGGCCGCGGTGGCTACGGCTTGAGTTCGACGCGTGGCGAGGCCTTCAGCCGTAGCCACCACGGCCGCAACCCTCTTCATCGCTGCGGTGTTTGTTTGCGGATTCTGGTTTCGGCACGAGGCGCTGCGGTGGTGGTTTTGACGGAGGGCCTCGCCACGCGTCGAACCGCAGTCAAAACCACCACCGCAGCGCCGTCCCACCCAAACTGACTCCATCTGCACTTCGAAGCGTAACCAGGCCTTCAGCCTCAGCCCCCTTTCTCGCCCCGGGGACCGAAGTGCCGAGCCCGCAATCGGCATCCCGTGAAGCACTCATCTGCGTTAATCTCCTTCCTTCAGTGCTCAAACCCGATTCGCGCTCGATGAAACGAAAAGGCATCATCCTGGCCGGCGGTTCCGGAACCCGGCTCTACCCGCTGACCCGGGTGATCAGCAAGCAGCTGCTGCCGGTCTACGACAAGCCGATGATCTACTACCCGCTGACCACGCTGATGATGGCCGGCATCGACGAGATCCTGCTGATCACCACGCCGCACGAGCAGCACCTGTTCAGGCAACTGCTCGGTGATGGCCAGCCCTGGGGCATTCGGCTGGAATATGCCGTCCAGCCCGAACCCAACGGCCTGGCCGAGGCGTTTCTGATTGGCCGCGAGTTCGTCGATGGTGGCCCCTCCTGCCTGATTCTCGGCGACAACATTTTCCACGGCGGCGGCCTGCGCGAGCTGTTGGCCCGGGCGACCGGACGAGAGCGCGGCGCGACCGTGTTCGGTTACTGGGTCAGCGACCCCGAACGCTATGGCGTGGTGGAAATGGACGACGCCGGCGGCGCGTTGTCGCTGGAGGAAAAGCCGGTTCAACCCCGATCCAACTATGCCGTAACCGGTCTGTATTTCTACGACGGCCGGGCCTGCGACTTTGCTGCTGCACTTGAGCCCTCGCCGCGCGGTGAGCTGGAAATCACCGATCTCAATCGCTGCTACCTGGAAGCCGGTGATCTGACCGTCGAGCGCATGGGTCGTGGCTACGCCTGGCTGGATACCGGAACCCATGCCTCGCTGCAGCAGGCGGCCAGCTACATCGAAACGCTGGAATCCCGCCAGGGCCTGCGGGTGGCGTGCCCGGAAGAGATCGCCTACCGCCAGGGCTGGATCGATCGCGACCAGCTGCTGGCGCTGGCCGAGCCCCTGGCCAAGAGCGGCTACGGCGACTACCTGCGCATGGTGGCTGACAGCCGGTTCGGTCCATGAAGATCGAAGCGACCGACTTGCCCGGGGTCCTGCTGATCTCGCCGAAGGTGTTCGCCGATGAGCGTGGCTGGTTTCTCGAGACCTGGCGCCGGGAGCGCTACCTGGAGCACGGTATCGGCCCCGATTTTGTCCAGGGCAATGCCTCGCGGTCCGGGCGCGGCGTCCTCCGCGGCTTGCATTACCAGTGGCCGCAGCCGCAGGGCAAGCTGGTCTGGGTCAGTGCGGGTCGGGTGCTCGACGTGGCCGTCGACATTCGGCCGTCTTCGCCGACCTTCAAGCGCTGGATGGCATTGGAACTGGATGATCAGGCGCATCAGCAGCTTTGGATCCCCGAAGGCTTCGCCCACGGCTTCCAGGTCCTGAGCGGGCAGGCGACCTTTCATTACCTGTGTACCCGTCCCTACCGGGCCGAGTACGATGCCGCGATTGCCTGGAATGATCCCGACATCGCGGTGGACTGGCCGCTGCCGCCGGTCGGGCTGTCGGCCAAGGACGCGGCGGCACCGCGCCTGGTCGATCTGAGCGGTGAGCGATTGCCGTCATGACCATTCTGCTGACCGGTGCCGATGGCCAGCTGGGCCGCCACCTGGCCTTGTATCTGGCGGAACTGGGGCCGGTCGTGACCAGCGCGCGCCGGGGCGGCGACTACCCGTGCGATCTGAGTGATGAGGCGGCGCTGGATGGGCTGCTTGATGCAGTGGCCCCGCGGGTGATCGTCAATCCGGCCGCCTGGACGGCGGTGGATGCGGCCGAGGAGCAACCGGCCCAGGCCGATCGACTCAACCGGTGGCTGCCGCAGAAGCTGGCCGGCTGGGCGCGCGACCGTGACGCGCTGCTGGTTCATTACTCGACCGACTATGTTTTTGACGGGCAACCCGGCCGGCCCTGGTGCGAGCAGGATGCCACTGCGCCGGTCAGCGTCTATGGGCGTAGTAAATTGGCCGGCGAGCAGGCGATTCTGGCCTCCGGCGCGCGCGCGTTGGTTTTGCGGACCGCCTGGCTTTACAGCGCCTGTCCGGGCAACTTTCTTTCCGCGATCCTGGCCCGGGCCGGTCGTGGCGAGCCGCTGCGCGTGGTCGGCGACCAGATCGGCTCGCCGACCTGGGCCGGCAGTCTGGCGGCGATGACGGTCGAGCTCCTGCGCAGGCCGGCCATGACTGCCGGAGCGAGGATTCTTCATGCGGCCGATCGCGGCTGCATGAGTTGGCATGAATTTGCCACCCGTGCGGTGAAAATGGCGGCCAGCTCCGGTCTGATCAAGGCTATGGTGCCGGTCGAGCGGATCGATTCGTCGCAGTGGCCGCAGCTGGCGGTCCGTCCGAGCTGGTCGGTACTGGACGTCAGGGCCATGGAGGCGGCCTGCGGCCGTCCGATGGCGACCACGGAGCAGGCCTTGTCGGCCTGTCTGGAACAATGGAAGACAACGCTATGCTGATACCCGTCATTTTGTCCGGCGGCGCCGGAACGCGGCTGTGGCCGGTTTCGCGCAAGGCTCACCCCAAGCCCTTCATGCGTCTGGCCGATGGTCAGACCCTGGCCTCCAGCACCATCCAGCGGGCCTTGAAGGTCGCCTCTCAGGGAGTGTCGTTGACGGTGACCGGTCGGGACTACTATTTCCTGACCCGCGATCTGTACCGTGAAGCCGCACCGGAGGCCGAACATCATTTCCTGCTTGAACCGACCGGGCGCAATACCGCCCCGGCGATCGCAGCCGCGGCGCACTGGGTGCGTGATCGTTTCGGGCCCGAGGCGCTGATGCTGGTGCTGCCGGCTGACCACCTGATTCGCGATCACGCAGCCTTTGCCCGGGCGGTCGCAGCGGCTGCGGAACTGGCCGGCCAGGGTTGGTTGACCTGCCTGGGCATCAGTCCGACCCACGCCGAGACCGGCTATGGGTACATCCGGGCCGGCAGCGGCCTGACCGGGGGGCAGGAAATTGCGGCTTTCGTTGAAAAACCTGATGCAGAGACAGCCCAGCGTTATTACGCATCCGGAGAGTACCTCTGGAATGGTGGCATGTTCTGTTTCAGCGCCGGGGCGATCCTGTCGGCGCTGGCTGAGTACGTGCCCGACATCGCGGCCGGAATGGAGCGAGTCTGGCAGCACAGCCAGACCGGGGATGAACCGGTGGAGCTTGAACCCGACAGCTTTGCCGCCGTGCGCGCCGATTCGATCGATTTTGCGGTCATGGAAAAAGCCCGGCGCCGGGCGGTGGTGCCGGTCTCGTGCGGCTGGAGCGATATCGGGTCGTGGCAGGCGATCAGCGAACTCTACGAGGGCGATGCCCTGGGTAACCGGGTGCGTGGCGAAGCGGTCCTGGTGGATTCCTCCAATACCTTTGTCCAGGGTGAAAAGCGCCTGGTCGCCGCGGTTGGTGTCGACAACCTGGTCATCGTCGATACCGGTGATGCGGTGCTGGTGGCCAGTCGTGACCGCGCCCAGGAGGTCAAGTCGGTGGTCGATGAGCTGCGCCGCACCGATCATGATTCAGCGATTCATCATCGCACCGTCCATCGGCCCTGGGGCAGCTATACCGTGCTCGAGGATGCCGATGACTGCAAGGTCAAGCGCCTGGTCGTGCGTCCCGGCGGGGTGCTCTCACTGCAACGCCACCAGCACCGCAGCGAACACTGGACCGTGGTGTCGGGCCAGGCTACGGTCAGAATCGAAGAGCGCGAATTCCAGCTCTCGGCCGGAGAGGCGACCCGGATCCAGGCCGGCCAGCTGCACCGACTGGAAAACCGCGGCGATGACAATGTCCACATCATCGAAGTGCAGACTGGTCACTATTTCGGCGAAGACGACATCGAGCGTCTGGAGGATATCTATGGAAGAACGTAAACCGACCGGCTGGCTGCCGGTTTTCTGCCTGCCGCTGTGGCTGATGCTGGCCGCCGGCGAGGTGCTGGCCGACGATACGGTCGTGGCGCAGTGGGAAGCCGAGGCCCTGGAGTGGCGCGAGCAGCGTCTGGAGCGCCTGGTGGCGCCGTTCGGCTGGCTCAGCCTGGTGGCGCTGGAATTTCTCGGTGACGGAACATGGTCCGTGGGTTCGGCCCCGGATAACGATGTCCGGCTGCTCTCCGGGCCCGATCGCTGGGGCCTTCTTGTGCTCCATGGCCTCCAGGCCCGGTTCGAGCCGGCGCCCGGCGGGTTGGTCAGCGTGGACGACCAGCCATTGGAGTCGGCCATAGACTTGACGGTGGCCGGTGAGCAGCCGGCCACGCGAGTCAGCGCTGGCACCGGCTGGTTCGAGATCGCCAGTCGCGGTGAGCGACTGGTTCTGCGCGCGCGCGACAGTCAGGCCCAAACGCGCACGGGTTTCCTCGGGCTCGACTATTTTGATTTCGATCCCGACTGGCGGGTGGAGGCGCGCTGGGAAGCGCACCCGGAAGGCACGACGATTCCCATCGCCGACGTGCTTGGCGAGTTGCGCGACCAGGACAACCCCGGTCGGGCGGTATTCGAGTTCGCTGGTCAGGAGTTCGCGCTCGAGGCGCTGGCCGCCGAGGATCAGCTGTTCTTCATTCTCGCTGATCGGACCTCGGGCCGAGAGACTTATGGCCTCGGCCGCTTCCTGTACTCGGCGCTGCCTGAGGATGGCCGGGTGGTGCTGGACTTCAATCGTGCCTACAACCCGCCTTGCGCATTCAATGCCTACACCACCTGTCCGCTGCCACCGCCGGAAAACCGGCTGGATGTCCGGGTCGAGGCCGGCGAGCGCCGCTATCGCGGCAGCGGCGGTATTCAGCCGTCCGACCTCGGTTCCTGAGGGACGGCCCGCTGACCAAATCAACGGGCCGCCGGATCGCAGCTACCGGCGGCCCGTGGTGCCCCTGCAGCGGAGCGGTCTTGCGCTAGTCGCGGGAGGATTCCTCGACCACAATGCGGTCGCGGTTGCGATCCAGCGTGGCCAGGCCGATTCCGCGCACGTTGACCAGTTCATCCGGATGCTTGAACGGTCCATGTTCTTCACGGTATTCGACGATCGCTTCGGCCTTGGCCTCGCCGATCCCGGTCAGGGCCTCGGCCAGTTGTTCGGCGGTGGCGGTATTGACGTTGACCGTCATTTCCTCAGCCACGGCAAAGCCGGTCAGGGCCAGGGCGATGAGCAGGGCGGCAATGGTGTTCTTGATCATGGTCAGTCTCCTTACAGGGTCGTGTTAGCCAAAATTTTTTTGAAGATCCGCCGGGACACTGCTGCCGACGTTGGCAACAGCTTAGAAAACACCCGGGTCTGGGCACATCGGCTCATTGCCTCGCCGGTTCGTGCGAAAACCCAGCCGCTTGGTTGGTAGAAAATGCTTCTCAGGTTTTGAGAAATCGGCGTGCTGGAATAGCACCCAATGGATTGGAAACCTGTAGGAGATTTGCCATGACCCAGCCAGTCAGCTCAAGGAAATTTCGTGATCAGATCGTCGGCCGGACGATTGCCGGGGTCATCGCGCGTCCGGGACAGCACGGAGAGCCGCCGGTGGTGCTGATGATGCGCTTTGACGACGGCAGCGTGATCGAGTTCGTCTCGCCGCGCAGCGATCGGCTGCTGCGCCGTTCCCTCAACCAGTCGGTGACGGCCAGGGCGCCTGAAACGGTGGACTGGGCCAGCCCCCAGTTGCCGCTGGACGGACTGGTCGTGGCCGGTTCGGCCTGATCAGGCCGGTTATCCACACAAGCTGTGGACAACTCTGTGGGCAAGGTGGCGGCACGGTCGTCAGTCATGCCCGCTCTCCGCTTTGGTCAGAATTTGTACAATATCAAAAAAGACCGTATTAACAATGGGTTGACTGTTAAATGTCGGTATCTGGCAGTTCGGCTGCCTGTCATGAAATCGTCAAAATGAAAATCAGGCAGTTGTGTATAACAAGCGCAGTGTCTACTTGATAAATGCGCTTCAAGTACTTGAAAGAATGTCCCGGGAGCCACTTAAGCCGATCTCCTCGGGCCAGCGCAGCAGGGCCTCAAGAACGTCTCGCCGCACCGGTGATCCCTGGAGCAGAATCCGGAGGCGCTCACGATATTCGGCAATCCGCAGTCCAGCCAGATCCGGATCATCCATCAGGCGGCGCTGGCGGTATTGTTCCCAGCGCTGGTGATCCTCATCGTCGAGGCTTTCGGGCCACAGCCGGGCGCGGTAGCGGAACAACAGTTCATTGAGTCTTTCGTCCTGGAATGGTGTTTTGAGCGTGGCCAGTTGTTCGGGCGTCATGGAGCGGATACGGTCGCGCAGGATCAGGTCGGCCCGCGGCACGAAACCGGCATAGAGTGCCAGTTCGGGATCGGCGATCGGTGTTGTCGGCTGGTCGAACAGGGTCTGCAGGCGGTGCACGAATTCGGGTGCAGCGCGCAGCAGCCGGGCGTGTTCGGCCACCACTGTGCTGTCTATGGCCAGGCGGCGTGCCGCTGACCGATCAAGCACGCTCATCGGGGCCAGCATGGGGCAGCGGTTGGTCCGCACCAGCTTGACCGGCAGGCGCTGTTGGCCTTCCGGGAGATCTGCGGCTGGCGTCCAGAGCAGGTCGGCCAGCTGGTCTTCGGCCAGCTCCAGGAAGGGACCCGGGTGGTCGCGCAGATTCCATACCAGCCACTGGGAACGAATTGACGGATGCGCAGCCAGCGGCAGTACCGGGGCGGTTGCGCTCCACTGTGCGGGCAGGCGGGCACTGCTGTGCAGCAGTGGTCGCCCGGCTTCCAGCAACTGGCTGACCGTATGACGTTGGCGCAGCCTGAGCGCCCATGTCCAAAGCCGGGGTTGGGCAGCACGCAGCTTGCGGGCCAGCCCCAGGGTCGCCTCGACGTCGGCCAGGGCATCGTGGGCGTGGCGGGTGTCCAGGCCATTGGCCGCGGCCAAGTGCTCTAGCCGGAAACTGGGTGCGCCGTCGTCGCGGTCGGGCCATTCGAGACCTTCCGGGCGCAAGGCCCGGGTCATCCGGGCAAGGTCGATCAGATCGAAGCGACTGTTGCCATTGCTCCACTCGCGCGCGTATGGGTCGAAGAAATTGCGCCAGAACAGGTGGCGGGTGATCTCATCGTCGAAGCGGAAGTTGTTGTAGCCGACGCTGCAGGTGCCGGGTCGTTCCATGGCCGCGGCGATCGCCGCGGCGAATTCGTTTTCCGGCAGGCCGCGGTCGCGGGCCAGCTGTGGCGTGATCCCGGTAATCAGGCAGGCATCCGGATGGGGCAGGACATCGTCGGCGGGCCGACAGTAGATCACCAGCGGTTCATCGACAGGCTCGAGATCGGCGTCGGTTCTCAGGGCCGCGAACTGCGCCGGCCGGTCGCGGCGGGCATCAGCGCCGAAGGTTTCGTAGTCGTGCCAGAGAAAGGTCTCACTCATGGGTCAATATTCGCACGATCCATAGCCCGGCTCGGGTAGTATTGCGATCGTTTCCATTCAGACAGGACTAGACCAATGACCAGCAAGGCAACCTTCGGCGCCGGCTGTTTCTGGGGCGTTGAAGCGCGTTTCCGCCAGGTGCCGGGGATCAGCGATGCCCGGGTCGGCTATATGGGCGGGCAGGTCGAACAGCCAAGCTATGAGCAGGTGTGCAGCGACCGGACCGGTCATGTCGAGGTTGTGGAAGTGACCTTTGATCCCGATCAGGTGGCCTACGATCGCCTGGTGCGGGCCTTCTTTTCCATGCACGACCCGACCCAGGTCAATCGCCAGGGCCCGGATGTCGGCACCCAGTACCGCTCGGTGATCTTCTACCACGACGATCAGCAGCGTGAGACGGCCGAGCAAATCAAGGCTGAGCTGGATGCCTCGGGTCGCTTCCCCGGCCCGATCGCGACCCGGATCGAGCCGGCCGAGACGTTCTGGGTCGCCGAGGACTACCACCAGCAGTACCTGGCCAGGCGCGGTGGCAGCTGCGCGGTCTGAGCCTCGCCTGATCCTGCTGCGTCATGCCCAGGGCATGCTGGGCACCGACGACTACGATCGCCTCTCGCCACTGGGCCGATCGCAGGCGGTTCGGCTGGGCGAGCGGATGGGCGATGAACTCGATCAATGCTGGCCGGCCTGGAGCGGCGCCCTGCGCCGCCAGCGCCAGACTTTGGCGGCCTTGTCGGCGCCCGGGCTGGTGATCATTGATCCATGCCTGAACGAGTATCGGGTCGATCGCATGGTGGCCCATGCCCTGGCCCAGTCCGAGACCTTGGGGCTCGCGCCGCCGCCGCCGCAGGCGCTGGCCGATCCGGCCGGCTTTCTCCAGGCCTTCCTGGTCTGGTTTCCCGAGGTGATTGATCGTTGGCAGCGTGCCGAGCTGGATGATCCTTGTAACGGACCCTGGCAGATGTTCCAGCAGCGGGTCCTCCTGCCGGCCGCCGGCTGGCAGGCTCGCGTGCGGCGCGGCGAGTCGGTGGTCGTGGTCACCTCGGCCGGTGTGATCAGCACCCTGGTAGCGGCGCTGGCTGGTCGTGATCTGGCCTGGCAGCGCCGACTCAATGTCAGCCTGTACAATGCCTCTGTCACCGAGCTGGCCCTGGACGATCAGGGTGCCTGGCGGCTTGGGCGGGTCAACTGCGTGGACCATCTTGATGGCGACGGCATGCGCACTCTGGCCTGAAGCGGCCATTGATCGGCCGGCTCGGACGCCGGATCACCGTTGGAGAAAGGGACAGCCATGAGCGGACCAGTTGTCATCATTACCGGATCAAGTCGCGGTATCGGCCGCGCCGCTGCGGAGCTGATGGCTGCGCGCGGTTATCGCGTCGTGGTCTCCAGTCGTTCGGGCGACAGTTGCGAGCCAGTGGCCGAAGCGATCCGGTCAGCCGGCGGGCAGGCCCGGGCCATCGCCTGTCATATCGGCCATGAAGACCAGCTTGAGCAATTGGTGGCTGGCACCATTGAGCATTTCGGCCGGTTGGACGCGGTGGTGATGAATGCCGCCAGCAACCCCGTATACGGCTCGTCGGCCAAGGTCGATCGCAAGGCTTTCGACCTGATCATGGGCAACAACGTGTTCAGCGCCATGCGCCTGGCGCACTGCGCGCGAGCGCATCTCAAGGAGGCCGGGGGTGGGGCCCTGGTGCTGGTGTCGTCGATTGCCGGCCTGTTCGGCAACCGCCAGATCGGGGTTTACGGCATGTCCAAGGCAGCCGAGAACCAGCTGGTACGGAACCTGGCGCTGGAACTCGGCGGCGATGGCATTCGGGTCAACGCGGTGGCACCCGGCCTGGTCAAGACCGATTTTGCCGCTGCGCTGCTGGCCGACGAGCGCATGGTCCGTTACTTCGAGACCACCACGCCGCTCAAGCGACTGGCCGAGCCGGAAGATATCGCCCGCGTCATCGCCTTTTTATGTGGGCCGGATTCGGGCTGGCTGTCCGGCCAGGTCATCACGGCCGATGGCGGGCTGTCGGTCACCGGTGGCTTTTAAGCGATAGCTTGACGGGGCGGTGAGGGTGCGCGCTGCGGCAATCATCTTCTGGCTGGTGCTGACCGCCTGCGCCGGGCCCGTGCTGGGCCAGATCTACACCTATGTCGACGAGAACGGCATCACCGTGTTCACCGACCGCAAGCCTGACAGTGCCCGCTACCGGGTCCGCAACCTGGGTTGCTACGGCACCTGCCGAACCGGCGTGGACTGGGAGCGCACACCGCTGCTGCCGGATCGTTTTGGGCCTGAAATCGAGGCCGCCAGCGAGGTCTTCGGCATCGATGCGGCGCTGATTCGTGCCGTCATGCATGCCGAGTCATGGTTCGAGACCCACGCCGTTTCGCATGCCGGCGCCCAGGGTCTGATGCAGCTCATGCCGGATACGGCTCGGCGTTTCGGTGTAACGAACGTCTTCGATCCGGTCGACAACATCACCGGCGGGACGGCCTATCTGGCCTGGCTGGCCGAGCAGTTCGAGCAGGATCTCACCCGCATGGTGGCGGCCTATAACGCCGGCGAGAATGCCGTCAGGCGCCACGACGGGGTGCCGCCGTTTGCCGAGACTCGAGAGTACGTCCGCCGCGTACGGATCCTGTACCGACGTTACCGCGACAGCGGTTGAACGACTGCGAAGATTTCGCTAGCGAACTACGGTGACGGTGCAGCGAGCGAAATCAACCACGCGCTTGGCCACCGAGCCCATCAGCAGGCGCTCGAACAGGCCCTTGCTGCGGTGGCCAACGACGATGTGATCGATCTGTTCGCGTTCGGCCAGCCCGAGCAGTTGTTCGACCGGGTGGCCTTCAAGGATGTGCAGGTCCGGGGTTGGCCCTTCGCTGCCGACCGAGTCGGCCAGGGCCTGCAGGTGACGCGAGATGCGCTTGCGCCGGCGCTCGACCAGCGCGTCGCGTTCACTGGCCTCGGCCAGTTCGATGTCGGGACCATAAACGACCGCGCAGCAGAGCAGGGAGGCCTGGTTTTGCCGGGCCAGCTGAAGGGCGAATGCAAAGGCCTTGTCGCCTTGCGGGGAACCGTCGATCCCGATCAGTATGTGCTTGGTCACGGACTCAGCCTGTCTGGTTCACTGGCTGGAACGAGTGCTTGCGGTCAGCGCAATCGCGCGCCCGGCAGTTCGTCGCCGACCCTGGTCCAGCCTGAGCGGATCAGCCGCCCATCCCGCGCAGATGCTGATTGAGCCGTGACTTGTGCCGGGCGGCCTTGTTCGCGTGCATAATGCCCTGCGATACCGAACGGTCGATCGCCGGTACCGCATCCTTGTAGGCAGCTTCGGCGGCAGCCTTGTCGCCGATCTCGATGGCCTTGATGACCTTCTTGATCCGGGTCCGGACGTGTGATCGCAGGGACGCATTACGTTGACGATGGCGCTCGGCTTGGCGGGCCCGTTTACGGGCGGAAACGCTGTTGGCCACGAATTACTCCTGATTGGGTCTGGTGATAAAGGTAGCAGAGTATTGTCTGATGGAACGATGCCAGAGTCAATACAAGGCCGCGGTCTGGCCGATTGAGCGGTGCGCCGGGTGAGCCTGTTGCGTTCCACGGTCAATTTTGGCGCCATGACCCTGGTCTCGCGCATCCTCGGATTTGCTCGGGATGTGGTGCTGGCGCGCAGTTTCGGTGCCAGTGCCGCGACCGACGCCTTTTTCGTGGCCTTCAAAATTCCGAATTTTCTCCGCCGGCTGTTCGCCGAGGGCTCGTTTTCGCTCGCCTTCGTCCCGGTTCTGGCCGAGTACCGCGAACGGGGCGACCGGGCGGCGCTGAAGTCGCTGATCGACGCCACGGCCGGGGTCTTGCTGGCGGTGCTGCTGGTGATGACCGCGCTGGGCATGGCCGCAGCACCCTGGGTGGTGCGGATTTTCGCCCCGGGCTTTGCCGGCGACCCTGCCCAGCTGGCGCTGGCCTCGGACATGCTGCGAGTCACGTTTCCGTATCTGTTGTTCATCGCCCTGACCGCACTGGCCGGTGGCATCCTCAATACGCTGGGCCGCTTTGCCCTGCCGGCGCTGACCCCGGCGCTGCTCAATATCTCGCTGATCGTGGCCGCGCTGGCTTTCAGCAGCTGGTTCGACGAACCGGTCAAGGCCCTGGCCTGGGGAGTGCTGGTTGCCGGGGTGCTGCAGCTGGGTGTACAACTGCCGGTGCTGGCCCGGCACGGGGTGTTGCCGCGGCCGCGTGCCGGGTTCGCCCATCCGGGGGTGCGACGGATCCTGCGCCTGATGCTGCCAACCCTGCTGGGATCCTCGGTCGCCCAGATCAATCTGCTGCTGGATGTGCTGATCGCCTCGCTGCTGATTTCGGGCTCGCTGAGCTGGCTGTACTACGCCGACCGGCTGATGGAGTTTCCGCTGGGCCTGTTCGGGGTGGCCCTGTCGACCGTCATCCTGCCCAGCCTGGCCGGACTGCACGCGCGCAAGGCCCTGGCTGAATTCCGCGCCACCCTGGACTGGGCGGTGCTGCTGGGTGTGGTCATCGGCCTGCCGGCCGCCTGCGGCTTGGCGGTGCTGGCCGAGGCGGTCAACATCACCCTGTTCCATTACGGCGCTTTTGCCATGAGCGATGTGCGCATGGCCGCCCTGGCGCTGATGGTCTACTGTCTCGGGCTGCCCGCCTTCATCGGGGTCAAGATCCTGGCCCCGGCGTACTTTTCGCGTCAGGACACCCGCACGCCGGTGCGCATCGCGATCATCGCTCTGGTCGCCAACATGCTGCTTAATGTGGTGTTCGTGCTTGTTATGGTGCACTATCTGGCCGGCGGCGATTTCTCGGCCGGGTTGCTGGCCACCCTGGCCGCACACCCCGGAGCGCACGTGGCCCTGGCGCTGGCCTCGAGTGCTTCGGCCTGGATCAACGCCGTCCTGCTGTGGCGCAATCTCCATCGGCCGGGCTTGAGGCCCCGGCTGCCATGGGTGCATCTGGCCCGTGTGGTGCCGGCCTGCCTGGTGATGATGCTGGTGGTCGGCTGGGTCGTGCCGGCGGGCAGCGTCCTGGCCGAATATCCCGCCTCCGGGCGAGCCGGCTGGCTGGGATTGGCGGTGATCATTGGTGCCATGGCCTACGGTCTGACCCTGCTGACGCTTGGGCTACGCCCGGATCAGCTGGCCCGACCGCGGGCGACCAGCGACCTGCCCGAAAATGGTCCAACGTGAGCACGTCTTCGGGCCTGGAGCGCGGTGCTTCGCCGGGTCGCCAAACCCGGTAGAATTTCGCCCCTGCCATGAAGCTGATCCGCACTCTTCGCCCGCGTCCTGCGCCCGGTAAACCGGTTGCCCTGGCGATCGGGAACTTTGACGGCCTGCATCTGGGACACCAGGCGCTGATCGCTGCGGTCGTCAAACATGGGCCGGATCTTGCGCCGGGGCTGATGTGTTTTGAGCCGTTGCCGGCGACCTTGTTTCGCCCTGAAGCGCCGGTGCCGCGGCTGATGGGGGTGCGCGATCGGGCCGTTCATGCGCGACGGCTGGGCTTGGCTGAGCTGTTCATGCTGCGGTTTGATCGGGCGTTCGCTGCGCTCAGCCCGGATGCCTTCGTGGGCGATGTGGTCGTGGCCGCCGCTGGAGCGCGGCAGGTCGTTGTCGGTGCCGACTTTCGCTTCGGTGCGCGCGCCGCCGGTGATGCGGAACGGCTGATTCAGCTTGGGCACCGCCTCGGCTTTGGCGTGGAGGTCATTGATCCGGTCTGTCAGGGTGCAGAAAAAATCTCTTCAAGTCGAATTCGAGGCCTGCTGGAGGCGGGTGCCCTGGATCAGGCCGCTACCCTGCTGGGTCGACCCTACAGCCTGAGCGGACGGGTCTTGCGCGGCCAGCAGTTGGGCCGAAAGCTGGGTTTTGCGACCGCCAATCTCCGCCCGCCGCGGCCGCCGGCGCTCCACGGCGTGTTTGCGGTCAGGGTCAGTGGTGGCGGTCTCGAAAATCATCCGGGCATTGCCAATCTGGGCCGGCGCCCGACCGTCAACGGGCGCGAGTGGCTGCTCGAGGTCCACCTGTTCGATTACGATGGCAATCTGTATGGCCAGCATCTGGACATTGAGTTCAGGCACCGTCTGCGCGGGGAAAAGAAATTCACCGACCTGGCCGCAATGACGCGGCAGTTGCACAGCGACGCCGGGCATGCCCGGCGGCTGCTCCTTTAGAGAAGAATGACCGAGACCCGAGATCCATCCATGGACTACAAAGACACGATCAATCTGCCGCACACCAACTTTGCCATGAAGGCATCGCTGGCCGTGCGCGAGCCACAAATGCTCACCGACTGGCAGCAGCGCGATCTGTATGGCCGCATCCAGGAGGCGACCAGTGACCGGCCGCCGTTCATCCTGCACGACGGCCCGCCCTATGCCAACGGCGACATCCACATCGGGCATGCGGTCAACAAGATTCTCAAAGATATTGTCGTGCGCTCGGCCCTGCTGGCCGGCTACCGGGCGCCCTACGTCCCGGGCTGGGACTGCCATGGCCTGCCGATCGAGCTGCAGGTGGAAAAGAAGGTCGGCAAGGTCGGTGTCAAGATCGATGCCGAGGCGTTTCGCCAGAAGTGCCGCGAATACGCCGATCGCCAGATCGAAAACCAGTCGAAGGATTTCCAGCGCCTCGGCGGCCTGGGTGATTGGTCGCGGCGCTACGCCACGCGCGACTTCAGCTACGAGGCCAACATGCTGCGCGCGCTGGCGAAAATGGTCGAGCGCGGTCATCTGAAGCGCGGCGTCAAGCCGGTGCACTGGTGTTTCGACTGCGGCTCGGCCCTGGCCGAAGCCGAAATCGAGTACCAGGACAAGACCTCGATGGCCATTGACGTGCTGTTTCCGGCGACCGATCCGGCCGAACTGGCCAGGCGCTTCGGGGTTCAGGGGCTCTCAGCCGGAGCCGGGGTGGTGATCTGGACGACCACGCCGTGGACCATTCCGGCCAACCGCGCGGTCTGCCTCAATGCCGAGCTGGACTACGAGCTCGTCCGCGCCCGCCAGGGCGACCGGACGGTCGAGCTGGTGGTCGCGGCTGATCTGCGCGATTCGGTGAGTGCCCGGCTCGACCTCGATCAGGTTGACATTCTCGGCCGGGTTACTGGGGCTGCCCTGGAGCACTTGTCCCTGACCCATCCCTACAACGGCGTCAAAGTGCCGGTGATTCTTGGCGACCACGTCACTACCGAGACCGGGACCGGGGCTGTGCATACCGCACCCGGGCATGGTCAGGAAGACTTCGAGGTGGGCCGACATTATGATCTGGAGGTCTACAACCCGGTTGACGGTCGTGGCGTGTTCGTCGAGGGTACACCGGTCGTTGCCGGGCAGTTTGTCTGGGCGGCCAACGATGTGCTGGTCGAACACATGCGCGCCAACGGCAGCCTGCTGGCGGCCGAAAAATTCGAGCACAGCTATCCGCACTGCTGGCGGCACAAGACGCCGACCGCCTTCCGAACCACGCCGCAGTGGTTTATTGCCATGGATCAGGCCGGGTTGCGGACCGCTGCCCTGGCCGAGATCGACCGCGTTGAATGGGTGCCCGAATGGGGCAAGGCCCGGATCCGCGGCATGGTCGAGAGCCGACCGGACTGGTGTATTTCGCGCCAGCGCACCTGGGGCGTGCCGCTGGGCCTGCTGATCGACCGCGACAGCCAGCAACTCCACCCGGATACCCCGCAACTGCTGGAAAAACTGGCCACCATCGTCGCCGATGAGGGGGTCGATGCCTGGTATCGCGAAGACATCGTCGAGCGCCTGGGGGTTGATCCCGACCGCTATGAGCCGGTCAGCGACATTCTTGATGTCTGGTTCGATTCTGGGGTGACCCATTACTGCGTACTTGAGCAGGATGACCAGCTCGGCCGGCCGGCCGATCTGTATCTGGAAGGTTCGGATCAGCACCGTGGCTGGTTCCAGTCCTCGTTGCTGACCTCGGTGGCGATGCATGGCAGTGCGCCTTACCGCCAGGTCCTGACCCATGGCTTCACGGTCGATGCCGACGGGCGCAAGATGTCGAAGTCGCAGGGCAACGTGATCGCGCCGCAGCAGATCATGAATACGCTGGGCGCCGACATCCTGCGCTTGTGGGTGGCCGCGGCCGACTACCGCCAGGAAATGTCGGTCTCCGACGAGATCCTCAAGCGGGTTGCCGATGCCTACCGGCGGATTCGCAACACCGCCCGGTTTCTGCTCGGCAACCTGGCCGGCTTCGATCCGGCCGCTGATGCCCTGCCGCTTGACCAGCTGCTGCCGCTGGATCGCTACGCCGTTGATCTGGCCGCCCGTCTGCAGAGCGAAATCGTCGAAGCGTATGCCAGCTATCGATTCTTTTCCATCTATCAGCGCCTGCACCACTTCTGCAGCATCGATCTGGGCGCGTTCTATCTCGACATCATCAAGGACCGTCTCTACACCCTGCCGGCCGACCATCCGGCAAGGCGCTCGGCCCAAACCGCGATGCAGCACATCCTTGAAGCCGTGGTGCGCTGGCTGGCGCCGCTGTGCTGCTTTACCGCCGAGGAAATCTGGGCCGAGATGCAGGGCGAGCGAGCAGAATCGGTGATGCTGGCGACCTGGTACGACGGCCTGGCTGAAATGCCGGTCGCCGAGCGTGCGTTCTGGAATCGCCTGCGGGCCGTGCGGGAAGTGGTCGGGCCGCGCCTCGAAGAGCTGCGCCGGGCCAAGGCGATCGGCTCGTCGCTGGCCGCTGAAATCACCCTGGAGGCCGACGGTCAACTGGCCGAAGATCTTGCCAGCATTGGCGATGAGCTGCGTTTTCTGTTCATTTCATCGGACGTGCGGCTGGGCCCGGTGGATGAGGCTGCCAGCTTAGCGTCGGTCGACGGTCACACGCTCCGGTTCAGGGTGCGGGCGACCGGGCACGGCAAGTGCGTGCGCTGCTGGCATCACCGCGACAGCGTAGGCCAGGATGCCGAACATCCTGAACTGTGCAGCCGCTGCGTTGGCAACATCACTGACCAGCCCGAGACGAGGAGCTGGGCTTGAACGCTGAGGCGGGCATGGGCTGGGGTCGATACTGTGCCTGGCTGGCATTGGCAGTGCTGCTTGTGGTGCTGGACCTGTGGACCAAGCAGCTGGCGACCGAGACGCTGGAGCTGTATCGGCCCCGGGTGGTGACCGACTGGCTCAACCTGACCCTGGCCCACAACGATGGCGCGGCCTTCAGTTTGCTGGCCGGCGCCGGCGGCTGGCAGCGCTGGTTTTTCACTGTCGTGGCCGTCCTGGTCAGCGCGGTGCTGCTGGTCTGGCTGAAGCGTCTTCCGCACCGCTCGCGACTGCTGCCGGTGGCGCTGGTTCTGGTGCTGGGTGGGGCGCTGGGCAATCTGATCGATCGCGTCCGGCTGGGCTACGTGGTCGATTTTATCGATATCCATTACCAGGGCTGGCACTGGCCGGCCTTCAACCTTGCCGACAGTGTGATCGTGGTCGGTGTCCTCCTGCTGCTCATCGAAGGCTTCATTCCGCGCCGGGTGAACCTGCACGGCCCGTCATAGGCCAGTCTCCCGAGCAGCCGGCACCGCTCGCCGCGGTGCCGGCGCTCGCACTCATTCTTCGCCCATGAAGAATCCGAACAGATGCAGCAGGCTGGAAAACAGGTTGAAGATCGACACAAACAGGGTCACGGTGGCCATGATGTAGTTGCGCTCGCCGCCGCGCACGATCTGCTGGGTCTGGTACAGGATCAGGCCGCACATCAGAAGAGAGAACATGGCTGATACCGCCAGCGCCAGCGCACTCATCTGAAAGAAGATCGCGCCCAGTCCGGCGAGAAAGGCAACCAGGATGCCGACGAACAGGAACGGTCCGAGGAAGCTGAAGTCGCGCCTGGTGACCATGGCAAAGCCCGACAGGCCGACAAAGGCGACGGCAGTGGTGCCGAATGCGGCAATGACCAGTTCATGGCCATTGCTGAACACGGTCAGGTAGCTGTTGATGATCGGGCCGAAGGTCGCACCCATGAATCCGGTCAGGGCAAAAACGCTCAGCAGGCCCCAGGCCGAATTGCGCAGGGCGCTGGTCAGAAACAGCAGCCCGAAGTAGCCGACCAGAGTGATCAGAACACCCGGATAGGGCCAATTGTTGGCCATCGCCAGATAAGCCATGAAGGCACTGAACAAGAGCGTCATGGCCAGCAGATTCCAGGTATTGCGCAGAACCTTGCGCGCGCCCTGGTCAATCTCGGCGCGGTCGCTGCCCGGAATTGAAATGGTTCTCAGTCGTTCATTCATGTTCAGTCAACCCAGTCCTTTTTGTCAGAGAGTCATTGGTGCCAGAGTATGTCGAATGATCGGTGGGCGCCGTGTCCGGGCGACTTCCACCATCGGACATGGACAGTATCGTAGCAGGAAGGTTTCCTGTGTAGACGATGGTTCCATCCAACCTTGTTGCGAGTTATAATGCGCGGCTGCCCCGGTGGCCTGGTCGCGGGCCGGTCGGGAATCTTCAACCTTCCATTGCAACCGGTTTTTCAAACCGAAGCGAGAGCCTTACATGAGCAAGAATTTCGAGATTGCGGCCGAACTGCGTGCCGATGTGGGGAAAGGTGCGAGCCGCCGCCTGCGTCGCACGGGCAAGGTGCCGGCCGTGCTGTATGGTGCCGAGCGGGATCCGGTCAGCCTGACCGTCGACCACAACTTCCTCATCCATGCCATCGAGGACGAAGCTTTTCGCTCCTCGGTCCTCAACATCGTCATCGAGGGTGGCAAGCGCCAGAGTGTGGTGCTGCGTGACCTGCAGACCCATCCGTTCAAGCCGCTGATCATGCACGTTGATTTTCTGCGGGTATCGGCCGGCCAGGAACTGCGGATCGAGGTGCCGCTGCATTTTGTCAATGAGGAACAATCACCAGCGGCCAAGCAGGCCGGGGTGGTGGTCTCCCACCAGGTCACCGAGGTCGAGATTGCGGCAACCCCGGAGAATCTGCCCGAGTACCTGGAGGTCAATCTGGCCCAACTGCAGCCGGGCGAAAGCGTGCTGCTCAGCCAGATTCCGCTGCCGGCCGGGGTCAGTATTCCCCAGCTTGCCGTCTCCGAGGACAACGACTATGCGGTTGTTGCCGCCATCTACATCCGTGAAGGCCAGGGCAGTGGTGAGATGGCCGCCGCGGCCGATGCGGCTGTCGACATGGGCTCGGAAGTCCAGACTGTGGCCGATAGCGAGCTGACCGAAGGCGGCGATGCCGAAGATGGCAGCGCGGCAGGTGAGACCGACGGCGACACCTGAGGACGGTTAGCGTCGGGTTTTTGTCTCGTCTCCCGTGATGACACGATGGCTCATCGTCGGCCTGGGTAATCCGGGCACCAAGTACGACAGAACCCGGCACAATGCCGGGTTCTGGCTTTTGGATGCCCTGGCCGCACGTCTCGGGCTGGCCTGGAAGGCCGAGCGCAGGTTTCATGGCGAGATCGGCAAGGTCCGGTCAGCCTCGGCCGAAGTCCTGGGCCTCAAGCCGCACACCTTCATGAATGAGTCCGGCCAGGCGGTGCGAGCGGTAAGCGATTACTTCGATGTGCCGGTCGAGCGGATCGTGGTCGGCTACGACGATCTGGATCTGCCGCCGGGGACCGTGCGGCTCAAGCGGGGTGGCGGGCATGGTGGCCATAACGGTCTGCGCAGCCTTTTTGCTCACCTTCCGGATCCGGGTTTCTGGCGGGTGCGGATCGGAATTGGTCATCCGGGGGTGCGCGAGGTGGTCACGCCGTGGGTACTTGGTCGTCCCGATGCGAATGATGAGCGCCATATCATCGCGTCGATAGATCGTGCGGTTGAGGTGTTGCCGCTGCTGCTGGCCGGGCAGGCGGGCCGCGCAATGCAGGCGCTGCATACCGAGCCCGGGGCGCCGGCCGATACCGGCGGCGACGAATCCGAACAAGCATCCAAAGGAGAATCGCGCTAGTGGGTTTCCAGTGTGGAATCGTCGGTTTGCCGAACGTGGGCAAGTCGACTCTGTTCAATTGCCTTACTCGGGCCGGCATCGCAGCAGAAAACTATCCGTTCTGCACGATCGAGCCGAACGTCGGCATGGTCGCGGTGCCCGATCCGCGCCTCGACGCCCTGGCCGCCATTGTCCGGCCCGAAAAAGTGCTGCCGACGATGATGCAGTTCGTCGATATTGCCGGGCTGGTGGCCGGGGCCTCGCGTGGCGAAGGTCTGGGCAACAAGTTCCTCGCCCATATCCGCGAGACCGATGCGATCGCCCATATCGTGCGCTGCTTCGTCAATGACGACGTCACCCACGTGGCCGGCAAAGTCGATCCGCTGGCCGATATCGAGACCATTGATACTGAACTGGTCCTGGCCGATCTGGATTCAGCCGAGCGGGCGCTGGACCGGGCCGCACGTCAGGCCAAGTCGGGGGACAAGGAGTCCAGGATGCTGGTTGCCGTGCTTGAGCGGGTGGTCGGCCATCTTGGCGAAGGGCGCCCGTTGCGCACTCTTGAGGTTGCCGCCGACGAGCGTGAGCAGCTCAAGGCATGGCATTTCATTACCGCCAAGCCGGTGCTGTACGTGGCCAATGTCGACGACAGTGCGGCAGCCGACAATGAGCTGGTGGCCGCGGTACGCCGGCATGCGGCTGGTGAGGGTGCTGAAGTAGTCGTCCTGTGTGCAGCCCTGGAGGCCGAACTGGCCGAACTTGATGCCACCGAGCAGGCCGAGTTTCTGGCCGACCTGGGCCAGAGCGAGCCGGGTCTTCATCGACTGATCCGAGCCGGTTACGCGCTGCTGGACCTGTTGACCTTCTTTACCGCCGGGCCCAAGGAGGTTCGGGCCTGGACGGTTCGGCGGGGAGCGACCGCACCCCAGGCCGCCGGACGGATCCATACCGACTTCGAAAAGGGCTTTATCCGGGCCGAGGTCACCGGCTATGAGGATTTCATCGCCTGCGGCGGCGAAAGCGGGGCGCGGGCGGCTGGCAAGCTGCGCCTGGAAGGGCGCGATTACCGGGTCGCCGAGGGCGATGTCATGCATTTCCGCTTTAATGTTTGAGTGCCGGGGCCTGGTCCAGAGGTGTCGATGGCTCTGACTGCAAAAGAGGTGTTGACTCGCGGCAGCCAATACGCGACAATTGCGGGCTTCGTCTGGATTTGACGTATTGCTGGTCGGCGGCGTCGGTGCATGCGGAGGGGTACTCAAGCGGTCAACGAGGGCAGACTGTAAATCTGCTGGCTATGCCTTCGCAGGTTCGAATCCTGCCCCCTCCACCATTATCCGGCGGCGACGCGGAGGTGAACCGGAACGCTTAGCGGGTGTAGTTCAATGGTAGAACCTCAGCCTTCCAAGCTGATGATGTCGGTTCGATCCCGATCACCCGCTCCAACAATTTGACCGCGCCCACGTAGCTCAGGCGGTAGAGCACTCCCTTGGTAAGGGAGAGGTCACTGGTTCGAGTCCAGTCGTGGGCACCATGTCCGGGTTTACAGTTTGAAATCAACAGGGAACGGAGTTTCAAGGCATGTCCAAGGCAAAGTTTGAACGCAACAAGCCGCACGTAAACGTGGGCACGATT
>JBKHEF010000006.1:0-119269 GCA_046540955.1 Wenzhouxiangella sp. | reverse complement strand
CGCTCGCGCATCCGTCCCTGCATGACTTTGAGGTATTGGCGGCACACCTCGAGCTGCTCGCCCAGGGTGGATTCGCCGGAGTGCTCACCCTCGCGCAGGCGCGGAATGGCTGCTCTCAGGTACGCACAAAGGGCATCCAGCGTCTGCTCGGCGTGCTGCGGTGATCGGCGCAGGTCGGAGCGGATCGTGGCCAGGGTGTTGAACAGGAAGTGTGGCTCGATCTGGGCCTGGAGCAGGGCCAGCTGCTGGTCGGCGGCGAGCTTTTCGACCTGCATTCGGTCCAGCTCCTGCCGGCGGCGAAACGCGGCCAGACGATCGGCTTCACTGAAGTAAGCGCGCAGCGCCAGGCCACCGCCGAGCAGAAGGTAGATGCTGAGCGCGACCAGGACATTGACCAGCGTGGTGGCAGTGGAGAGCTCCGGGTCGAAGTCCTGTCCGATCAGGGCGGCGATCTGCCCGGAAGAGATCGTATCGGCCACGAAGGCGATGGCCAGGCCCGACGCCATGGCCACCAGAATGCCAAAACGTTCGCGCTCGGGCGTCCAGCGGCGATGGCGAACCAGCGCCGCCAGCACCGGACCCGCGTTGACTATGGTGCCCATGCCGATCATAAACCAGCCGAACAAGCGCAGCGCTTCAGCTATCGACTGGCTTTCAGCGTAGTGTCCCAGGCCGGACAGCGCGCCCCAGGCAGCAATGATTAGGCTCAACAGTAGCGCACGCCGGACGACCCAGGGTGCCGAGAAAACCGGGTAGCGACGGTAGGCCAGCCACCAGCGCGGGCTGCCGGCCGCGATTTCGGCCGGCAGCGCCTGGTTCAGCGGTGTCGAGTGCCGGGTCATTGGCGTCGTCCGTCCAGTGACAGCGGACCCTGGCGAAAGTCCAGGCGTGACACCTGTCCGGCATCATCGCGCTGGAACTCGATGACCAGATCCAGATCCTGCTGCACGAAGCGCCCGTTGCCCTCCGAGCGTAAGGGAATCTGCGGCTGCACCTGGCCGCCCCCGCTGGCCTGGATCAGCAGTTCGGCGCGGTGAACCGAAAATTCTAGGGTGAAATCTCCCATGAATCGCTGATCGCCGTCGTACAGTGAAAACCGTCCCTGATAATCTGCCAGCGCCTCACCGGCCGCTGCGGCTGCCGGTCGATCGGGCTGGCCGAGCGGATAACCGGCATCAATCAGATGATAAGCGAGGTCGGAGAGGCCGCCGGAGGCGATCATGCTGGTATCCATCAGCACCGTCGCGGCCCGCTTGCGGTCGGGATCGACCACGGCAAAGCTTGAAAATCCGCCGGTGCCGCCGTCGTGGGCCAGGACCGTACGGCCGTTGAGCGGCAGGTGCAGCCAGCCGTAGCCGATGATCTGCCCCTGTGCCTTGGTCAGAGGCTTTGCTGACCGGGTCAGGGCGGCAGATAGCGCGGAGTCCTCAGGCGCGAGCATCGCCGACAGCCAGCGCGACAGATCATCGGCCGTCGAACGGATCGCGCCGACGCCGCCGAGAGCCGGATGGAAATCCCAGTTCATCGTCGGCTTGCCGCTGCCATCGTGGCCGGCCGTGGTCGGACCATCGAGGCTGGTTTGGGTCATGCCCAGCGGCTGGAATACATGCTGATCAAACAGGGTACTCAAAGGTTGCCCGGTGTGCTCAACCAGGGCCAGTGACAGCAGCATGGCGCCGAAGTTGGAGTAGGCAAAGCGCTCGCCGGGGCGGCTCTGCAGCTCCGAGCGCGCCAGCGCTTTGATCAGGTCTTGCGGCTGCAAGGCGGCATAGGGATTGGCCAGATCCTGGGGCGTGAAGCCGGGCGGCAGCCTGGGCAGGCCGCTGGTGTGGGTCAGCAGGTGACGGAGACGAATGGGTTCGTCGGCAGCGCCGGGTAATGACTCAGCCTCCGGCAGGCTTGCGGCGAGTGTCTGATCCAGATCGATCTCCCCGGCCTCGACCAGTGCCGCCACCAGCAGACCCTGCAGTGCCTTGGAGATCGAACCGATCTCAAAGCGTGATTCAGGGTCCAGCGCACGCGGTGCGGGATCGTCGGAACAGGCAGAAAAGTGGTTGATATCGGAATCAATCCGGGTTGCAACCAGGCAGACGCCGGAGCGATCGCCGGCAATCCGTTGCTCCACGATGCCGGGCCAGTCTGTCGCCCAGGCTGCGAGGGGGACAAGGGCGAGTCCGAGAACGACGCCGGACAGGTTATTGAAGGACTTCATCGCGATCACCGTCAAACCATGAATGGATCTCCAGTCTCTCCAGAAGCGCTCGGCTCGGCGCGAGACTGCGACGGAAGCAGCTTTGGCCGCGACGAATCGGGGAAATTCAGGGTTTGAAGCCTGCCGGCTTGTTCGCCGTCAGCCCGGTAATGTCAGTCGATGAGACCCATGCGCTGCAACGTCGATTCCAGCGTCCTGTGGCTTGCCGGCGCCAGCGCCGCCAGCGGGCTTCGTACACCACCGACCGAAATCCCGCACAGGTTCATGGCCGCCTTGATCGGTACCGGGTTGGTTTCGATGAAGGCGGCGCGGAACAGCGGCAGCAACTCGTAGTGGATCGCGCGCGCGGTTGCGAAATCGCCGTCGGCTGCGGCTTGCACCAGGGCGACCATGCGCTCTGGCACCAGGTTGGAGATCACAGAGATGACGCCGTGCCCGCCAATGCTCATCAGTGCCAGGGTCAGGGCGTCATCACCGGACAGCACGTAGAACGGGCGTTCGCGCCGCAGCGCGATGCGGGCGATCACTTCGGTCATCTGGCCCAGGTTGCCGGAGGCTTCCTTGACTGCGATGATGTTGGGCAGTTCGGCGATTTCGGCCAGGGTCTCGGTTTCGACGTTGACTGCCGTGCGACCGGCGATGTTGTAGACGATCACCGGCAGGTCGGTGGACTGACAGATATCGCGGAAATAGCGGATCAGCCCGGCCTGGCTGGGCTTGTTGTAGTACGGGGTGACGATCAGGGCACCGTCGGCGCCGGCGTTTTGTGCCTCGCGCGTGGTGCGGATGGCCTGGGCGGTGTTGTTCGACCCGGTGCCGGCCCAGACCTGGACCCGGCCAGCCACCTTTTCGACCGTGTAGCGGATGACCCCGTCGTGCTCGGCGTTGAACATGGTCGGCGACTCGCCGGTCGTGCCCATGGGAACAACTCCGGCCACGCCGGCGGCAATCTGACGCTCAAGCAGATCGCCGAGGGCATCGTAGTTGATCTGGCCGGCTTCGTCGAGCGGGGTGACGAGCGCGGTATAGACTCCTTGCAAATGCACTGGCTGGCTCCTTGCGGGCGGGCCATTGAGGCCCTTGACGGTTGTGATTGTACAGAGATTGCCCCGGGTTTCAGGGCAAGTCGGCCGATCCGGGCGCGGCAATCACCCGCGCCGGGTCCGGTCGAGTAGGTCCCGAGGCCCCGGTGCGGGCAAGGAAAGCAGCCAGTGCCTCCCGGTCCAGCGGCCCGACCTGCTCGCGTTCCAGTCCGGCCAGGAGGGTGTAGCCGTCGCCGCCTTCGGCCAGGAACAAGGGCACGGCGATGGACAGCACCTGATCGGACGCGATCGGGTGGCCGTCATGGGTCAACGATTGAATGCGCGCGCCCGGTGGCGCCTCGGGATCGAAGCGCATGGTCAAGCCGCTGACCAGCGGATAGGCATTGCGCGCGGCCGGATGCCCGGCCAGCGCCTGCTCCATCAGGGTACGAACATCGGCCCCGGTCGCGCGCAGGCGCACCAGCCGGTTATCGAACGGCAGCACGGCAGCTACATCGCCCACCGTCAGCGCCGGCGGTTCGGCGACCAGGTCGGCGCGCAATCCGCCGGCGGTTGCGAATCCGATATCGCTGGCCATGGCATGGCGGTACGCGTCGGCGACCAGGTGACCCAGGCGGGTGTCTGCGCTGCGTGCGGTCTCACGCGACAGCCGCCAGTCCTGCTCGATGGCCAGGACCGGCTCGGCCAGGCGCTGCTCGAGCAGGGCGGTGTAGTGGTCGCGCATCTTTGCAAGCTCAGGGTGCTCCGGCGCCGAGGCATCGACCGGGATCACGCTCAGCCGCCAGTCAGTCGTTTCGGGCCCCAGCCAGCGGGCCCGGATCAGGCTGGAGATATTGCCGGCCGAGCGGGCCAGGTAGGTGCCGGCCACATGGTCAATGCGCGAGACGGTTTCTGACATCTCTTCGCCCAGCACCAGGTCGATGCCGGGGACCTCGCGGACCATGGCCAGGTCTTCCTCGACGGGTTGCTGGGTCAAGGCGATGATCAGTTGCGCGCCGGCGCGTTCAAGACCGGCGACTGCGGTTCGGGCCGCGGCGATCACGTCCTGCTCCAGAACCCGGCCTTCGTTCCGGGTGGTTGCCATGGCGGTGGTAAGGCCGAAAACGCCGACCCGGACGCCGCCTGCATCCAGCAAAAGATAGCGATCCAGGCCGTGAAAGGGGCGGCCGTCGGTTTCGGTCAGGTTGGCCGTCACCCAGGGAAAGTCGGACAGATCGACCAGCCGCCGGGCCTGGTCGACGCCATGGTCGAATTCATGCTGGCCGAAACCGGCCGCGTCGATGCCGATGGCGTTCATCGCCTCGACCATGGGTTCGCCGCGCATCAGCCCGAACAGGGTCCCGCCGGCCAGGTCGCCGCCAAACAGGACCAGAACCGGGGATTCACCGGCCCGTTCGGCCTCGATCAGCCCGGCCAGCCGGGCGATGCCGCCCCGCACCCCGTCATCGACCGGTGCAATCTCGTGGGCGTCGTTGAAGTACAGAACGGTCAGGCCGACGGCAGGAGCACACCCGAACATGGCCGTGGCCATCAGGGCAAAAAAGGTCAAATGGAAGCGAAGTCTCATGGTCTCGGCGGGAGCTGGTCAGCGGCTGAATATCGCGTTCTAGGCCGCGCGTTCAAGCACCGGCGACTTGTCGGCACCCTCGAACCACGCCCTGACCAGGTCGATCTGAGCCGAAGCTGCATCGATGCGATTGAATGATGCGCGCAGGCGCTCCTGGCCCGGCGTTCCACGGGCATACCAGCCCAGGTGCTTGCGCGCGATCCGGACCCCGGCTGTTTCGCCGTAGAAGCGATGCAGCGCCTGCAGGTGCCCCAGCAGAATATTGCGAACTTCGATCCTCGACGGCGGCTCCAGAAAGTCACCGGTGTCCAGATGGTGGCGGATCTCGCGGAAAATCCAGGGCCGGCCCTGGGCGGCGCGGCCGACCAGAAGACCGTCGGCGCCGGTGTAGTCGAGCACGAAGCGGGCTTTTTCCGGCGAATCGATATCGCCGTTGGCCAGTACCGGGATGCTCAGGTCCTGCTTGATCCGGGCGATGGTGTCGTACTCGGCAAAGCCTTCGTACTTCTGATCGCGGGTGCGCCCATGGACGGCCAGGGCGGAAATGCCGCAGTCTTGCGCGATGCGGGCGATGACCGGGCCGTTGCGCTGATCGTGAGCCCAGCCGGTGCGGATCTTCAGCGTCACCGGCACATCCACTGCGGCGACGACCGCGCGCAGGATGCGCTCGACCAGTGGCTCATCGCGCATCAGCGCCGAACCGGCCCAGGCCTTGCAGACCTTCTTGGCCGGGCAGCCCATGTTGATGTCGATGATGTGGGCGCCCTGAGCAACATTGTGACGGGCGGCTTCGGCCATCTGCTCTGGCACTGTTCCGGCAATCTGGACGCTGACCGGTTCGGGCTCGCCGGCATGATCCATGCGCCAGCGCGACTTGCGGGTGTGCCACAGCGAGGCATCCGAACTGGTCATTTCGGATACGGCCAGATCCGCACCCATGCGCTTGCACAGTTGGCGGAAGGGTTTGTCGGTCACGCCGGCCATCGGCGCCAGGCCGAGCAGTGGACGGTCGTGCGCGATCAGGCCAAGCACCCGTTCAGGCTTGATGATTTGCTGCATGCAGAACCCTGTTTGTGCCTGTTGGATGAACGAAATTCATGGTACCTTGAGACAGCAGGCAAAGGGGACGATGTGGTTTGGGCGAATGATCTCCCGGGCCATGGTACCGGGGTCGGATCAAGCTGCGGAGGCAGAAGATGGTTCAGGGTCAGGAACGCCGGGAGTTTCATCGTTTTCCGTTCGAGGGACGCGGCTTGCTCAGCGTCGGCAACGTGCGGCGCCTGCATTGCCGCGTCATCGATCTGTCGATCAACGGTGCCCTGCTCGAGCTCCAGGATTCGGCCGAACTGGTCGCGGGAACTGCCGGCGAACTGGGGCTGATCCTGCGCGGCCATATCCGCGACAGCCAGGTCGATCTGGAATTCGGCATCGAAATCATCTGGCAGGCCGAAGAAGTACTCGGCTGCCGCTTCAACCGTGTCGATCCGGACAGTTTCGAGCGCTTGAAGGTCTTCGTCCTCGACAACCTGGGTGACCCGACCATGCTGGATCGGGAGTTGACCCGGTTGGGCTACTGGCCCGGTGTCGGGCCTTCTTCGGCGGCCTGATCAATGTTCAGCCATTGGGTGAGCTGTTCTTGCAGGGTATCCAGACCCTGGCCCGTCGTGGCTGAGAACACCTGAACCCCAACCCTGGGGTCGACCCGACGGGTAACCTGGATCAACGCCTCATTCTGTTTGCCGCGACCGAGTTTGTCGGCCTTGGTCAGGACCAGGTGCAGGGCCAGGCCGCGGCTGCCGGCCCATTCAATCAGTTCGATGTCGCTGTCTTTGAGCGGATGGCGGATATCCATCACCACGACCAGTCCGATGAGGGCCTGGCGGCGGTCCAGATAGGTCTGGATCAAGCCGCGCCAGTGGCGCTTGAGGTCGCCTGGCACCTTGGCATAGCCGTAGCCGGGCAGGTCGACCAGGTACTGATCGGGATCAAGCTGGAAAAACACCAGTTGGCGCGTACGGCCCGGGGTTTTACTGGTGCGGGCCAGACTGTTGTGGCCGCACAGGCGGTTGATCAGGCTGGACTTACCGGCATTGGACCGCCCGGCGATGGCGATTTCCACGCCCTGGTCGGCCGGCAGTTGCGACAGATTGTGGATGCTGTCCAGATAAACTGCGCGTCGGAAAGTCGCTGCAGGCGAGCCCATGGACTGGATCGGTTCCCTCGAAACAGGCGATAATATCAGGTTACCGACTTTATTGAATGGAGTGTTTCGGTCATGCTGCGATCGCTATTGATGCTGCTGATTCTGGTCCCGGCCACCCTGTGGGCGGCGGGTGATCCCGAGCGCGGCGCTGAACTGGCGGAGGTCTGTGCGGCCTGTCATGGACAGGACGGCAACAGTTCGGTGGCCAACTGGCCGAAGATTGCCGGCCAGCATCCGGATTACGCCGCGCGTCAGTCGCGGCTGATTCGCGAACAGCTGCGCGATGTGCCCGAGATGTACCCCATGGTCATGAACCTCACCGATCAGGATCTGGCCGACATCGCGGCTCACTATGCCCAGTTCGACATCGAGCCGGGCGTGGCCGACGAAGAGCTGGTCGAGCGCGGGCAGGCACTGTTCCAGGCCGGCGACCTGGCGGCGGGCATCCCGTCGTGCTCAGGCTGCCATGGCCCGGCTGGTGATGGTATCCCCGGGGCGCATTATCCGAAGCTGCGTGGCCAGCATGCCGACTACACCGCCGACCGCCTCCAGCGTTACCGTGCCGGTGAAGATAATGGCCAGGACGACCCTTACAGTCACATCATGATCGCGGTCTCGCGTAACCTCACCGATGATGATATCCAGGCACTGAGTTCCTACATCGAGGGCCTGTATCCGGCTCGCTTCGCTGAAGGTAGCGCGCGCTGATGGGGAACCTGGCGGTGCGCCACTGGTCTGTAACACGTTGTCCGACACATTCATAAGGGAAGGAAATCAAGCCCATGAGCAGATTCACCCGGATCATCGCGACCTTCGCCGGTTTGGCAGGCCTGTGGGGCGTCGCCCTGGCCCAGCCGTTCGAGGAAGGCACCCACTTCCATGCCATCGGCTCGCCGACCACGCCGCCAGCCGACCGGGTCGAAGTGATCGAAGCCTTCGCCTATCCCTGTCCTGCTTGCCGCAATTTCCTGCCGATCATCTCCGAATGGGCCGAAGACTTGCCGGACAACGTCAGTCTCAGCCATCTGCCGGTTGGTCTGCAGCCGGGCTGGGAAGTGTTCGCCCGCGTGTATTACACCGCCGACGTGCTCGGCCTGGGTCACGATGCCCACGAGGCGATGTTCCGTGCCGTGCACGATGAGCGTCGCCAGTTCCGCAGCATCGAGGATGTTGCCGAGGTCTACACCGAGTTCGGTGTCGAGGTCGAGGAGTTCGTCACGACCTCCGAGTCGTTTGCCGTCGACGGCCGCATGCGCCGCAACCGCAACGACATCATGCGCTTTGGCGTGCGCGGGACGCCGACCATGATTGTCCAGGGCAAGTGGCGCCTCAGCCCGACCGACTTTTCCAGTTACCAGGAGCTTCTTGCAGCCGTCGACTACCTGATTGAGCGCGAAACCGAAGCCCTGGACGTTGCCACCGGCGCCGATGCGGACAGTCAGTAGTCGCTGATGACTGCCGATCCCCGGCAGTTGCGGCTGCTGAGCTACAACATCCAGGCCGGGACTACCACCGGCAAGTACCGGGAATATCTGACCCACAGCTGGCGCCAGCTGTTGCCGAATCATCAGCGGGTCGCCAACCTGGATGCGATTGCCGAATTGCTCCGCGGCTACGATATCGTGGCGCTGCAGGAAGTCGATTGCGGGAGCCTGCGTTCCGGCTTCCTGAACCAGGCCAAATACCTGGCGACCCATGCCGGTTTTCCCTTCTGGCATTACCGCGGTAACCGCAAGGTTGGGGTCATCGCCCACGCCGGCATCGGTTTGCTCAGCCGGATCGAGCCCAGTCTGGTCGAAGAGCACGGCCTGCCTGGAAAGATTCCCGGACGTGGCGCCCTGGTCGCCCGCTTTGGTGAGGGAGAGCATGCCTTGTGGCTGATGGTGCTGCATCTGGCACTGGGCCGGCGCGCACGCGCCCAGCAGCTGGGATATCTGTCCGGCCTGGTGCGGGAGTACCCCAACGTGCTGGTCATGGGCGATTTCAACACCGGACCGGGTTCGCGTGAGTTGCGCATGTTCTGTGACGAGGCTGGGCTGGTCATGCCCAGTGGTGACGTGATGACCTTTCCTTCCTGGAACCCCCAGCGTTCGATCGACCACATCCTGGTCTCGCCGCGCATGGACATCGCCGAACTCGACGCGTTGCCGGTGCGGTTTTCCGACCATCGGCCGCTGGCCATGCGCCTGAACCTCAACGGTTCGGTCGTGCTACCAGAACATGCGGGCAGCGATCAGCAGTAGCAGCAAACCGAAAATACGCCGCAAGATTTGCCCGGGAAGGCGATGGGCCAGGGCCACGCCGGCCGGTGCAGCGAGCGCGCCGGCCAACCCGATCGTGATCACCGCAGGCCAGTACAGGTAGCCGGTTCCCGGCGCCAGGATGGTCTGGCCCCATCCCGCGATCATGAACCCGGCCACCCCGCCCAGCGCAATCGGCCAGCCGCAGGCCGAGGCAATGGCCACGGCCCGGACCGGGGGATAGCCATTGCGGATCAGATAGGGCACGTTGAAGCTCCCGCCACCGATACCCATCAGCGCTGAGACCGCCCCGATGATGGGACCGGCCAGCCACCAGCCGCGCGCCCGTGGCGTCAGTGGCGACCGCTCGGTCTGAATGGCCAGCAGCATGCGCAGGCCGATCAGTGCCGCCAGCACGGCAAAAATCCGGGCCAGGGCCTGGCCGGGCAAGGCGGCGGCAACAATGGCGCCCAACGCTGCGCCCAAGGCCATGGCAGGCGCCAGTCGGGCTACGGTCGGCCAGTGCAGGGCCTTGCGCCGGGCATGGAACCAGACCGCACTGGCCGAGGTCAGCAACATGGTGCCCAGTGAAGTGGCGACCGCCACCGGTGCGGCAAGCCCGGCGTCCACTCCGCGCGCGCCCAATAGCAGGGTCAAGGCAGGTACGATGATCAATCCGCCGCCAATGCCAAGCAACCCGGCCAGCACTCCGGCAGCCAGCCCGGTGATCAATAGCAGGACAAACAGGAGCAGCACTTGTTGGACGGTCTCACAACGCGCGACAATGGCGGTCATCTTGAAGCAGGCGACCGGCGAATGGCAAGTTGGTTGAACCGGATGGCACTGCTGGTGCTGTCCGTTGCAGCAGCCACCGCTGTGTGGGCGGACCAGGCCAGCGACCGAGAGCGCTTTGTCCAGGGTTGGCAGGCGGCCGGCCGGGCTGATCATGAGGCTGTCCGGCAGGCGATCGCCGCCTTGCCGGACTATCAGCTGACCCCCTATCTTGAATACGAGCTCAAGCGCCAGACGATCGAGGCGATCCCGGCCGACCAGATGAGCCGCTTCCTGGCCCGCTACCGCGACTGGTCGTTCGCTGCCGGCCTGGAAACCGTGTGGCTGCGCAGCCTGGGTGAACGCGGTGACGATCAGTTGCTCCAGCGTTACGGTCGCGACTCGACCGATACCGAGGTGCGCTGCTGGTTGGCCCGGGCGGATCTCGCTGCCGGGCAAAGCGAGGATCTGGCCGAACGCGTCGCCGGGCTCTGGCTGGTCGGGCGATCGCAGCCTTCGACCTGCGATCCGGCTTTTCAATGGTGGCGCCGGCAGGGGCATCCAACAACCGACCAGGCCTGGACCCGCTTCCGCCTGGCCCTGGATGGCGGTGAGACCGGTCTTGCCCGCTATCTGCGCCGCTATCTTGATGAGGATCAACGCGCCTGGGCCGAGCATTGGCTGGAACTGCGCGCCAGGCCAGAGCGGCTGATTTCGCTGGCCCGCCAATGGCCGGACCGAGCGCTGGCCCGGCAGATCATCGCCGACACCCTGACCCGCCAGGCGCGCCGGGATTGGCGGCAGGCCGAACGTGCCTGGCTGGTGCTGACCGAGCGATTCGACTTCGAGCCGGCCCGCCGGGCCAGCGTTGAGCGCGAGATTGCCCTGTTTCGGGCCGTCGCGCTGGATCCGGACGCGGTCGCGGCGATCGATGCCCTGCCGGAGCGGGCGCTGGATCAGCAGATGCTGGAGTGGCGCGCGCGCGCGGCGATGGCCCGGGGCGACTGGGAGCAGGTGCTGGGCAGCATCCAGCGCATGGGCCTGATCGAGCAGGGCCAGGCACGCTGGCGCTACTGGCGCGGGCGGGCGCTGGCCGCAATGGGCCGGCCCGAGGCCATGCTGGCATTCGGCTCGCTGGCCGGAGAGGCGACCTATCACGGTTTCCTGGCCGCGACCTGGCTCGGTCAGGACCTGAGTCTGTGTCCGCAGGATCTGCCCGTTGACCCACCCCGCCAGCGGCGTCTGATGCGTGATGCGGAATTCGAGCGCGCGCTGGAGTTGTTCGAGGTCGGACTGGTGCATCACGCCCGGCGGACCTGGTCGAATGTGTGGCGACGCC
Organism: Wenzhouxiangella sp.; assembly: GCA_046540955.1. GTDB lineage: Bacteria > Pseudomonadota > Gammaproteobacteria > Xanthomonadales > Wenzhouxiangellaceae > Wenzhouxiangella. Next base: position 107,894 of record JBKHEF010000006.1, on the reverse strand, counting down.
TGAGCGATGACGAGCGCCACCAGGCCGCCCTGCTGGCGGCTGGCCGGGGCTGGCACGACCGAACCATCGCAGCGCTGGGCGCGTCTGGCCTGATGCGCGCCTACCCATGGCGCTTTCCGATGATCGAGAACGCCCGCGTCACCGGACATGCGCGCCGCTGGCAGGTCGATCCGGCGCTGGTCTATGGCCTGATGCGGGCCGAGTCGGCGATGCAGGCCGATGCCCTGTCGCCGGCCGGCGCGCGCGGCCTGCTGCAACTCATGCCCGGCACGGCAAGGGCGGTGGCGCGCCGGCATGGCCTGGCGTTCAATGGCTCGGCCGATTTGTTGGATCCGGCAGTCAATATCCCGCTGGGCATTGCCCACCTGGGCGAACTGCAGCAGCGCTACGACGGTGACTGGGTGCGGGTCGCGGCGGCCTACAACGCCGGCGCCAACGCGGTGGCACGCTGGCTGGAAGAGCGGCCTGTGACCGAGCCCGATGTCTGGGTCGAGACCCTGCCGTTTTTCGAGACCCGCGACTACGTGCCGCGGGTGCTTGCCTTTGCCACCATCTACGAATGGCAGCTGGAGCGCGCACCGCGGGTGCTGGCGCAGGCGATCGTGCCGCAGCGGTTCAGCGGTGAGCGCGCCTTTGTCTGCAATGAGTAAGTCGTTGCCGCCGGCAAACCCGGACGATCCGGACCGCGATCCTTGCCTCCAGGGGCTTACCGTCTACCAGGTTGGCGGCTCGGTGCGCGACCGTTTGCTCGGTCTGGAGCCTGGCGATCGGGACTTCGTGGTCGTCGGTGCCGGGCCCGAAGCAATGGCGGCGCGGGGTTTCCGGGCGGTTGGCAAGGATTTCCCGGTCTTTCTGCACCCGCAAACCGGCGAGGAATATGCCCTGGCACGGACCGAGCGCAAGCAGGGTCATGGCTATCGCGGGTTTGTCTTTCGGACCGGTCCCGAGGTAAGCCTGGAAGAAGACCTGGCTCGGCGCGATCTGACCATCAACGCCATGGCCCTGACCACGGACGGTCGGCTTGTCGACCCGTTCAATGGTCGTCTGGATCTGCAGGCTGGATGCCTGCGGCATGTCTCTGATGCGTTTCGCGAAGACCCGGTCCGGATTCTGCGGCTGGCCCGTTTTGCGACCCGCTTCGCCAACTTCGAGATCGCTGCCAAAACCCTGGCGCTATGCCGGGAAATGGTCGCCAGCGGCGAAGTCGGCCATCTTGTGGCCGAGCGGGTCTGGCAGGAAATGAGTCGCGCGCTGATGCACGACCATCCATCGCGCTTTATCGATGTACTGCGCGAGGTGGGCGCACTGGCAGTCATCCTGCCCGAGATCAATGTCCTGTTCGAAGTGCCGGCGCGGGCCCGGCGCCGGCTGCGGGCGCTGGATCTCGCCGCCCGGCTGGGTGGTGGGTTGACAGTTCGATTTGCCGCGCTGGTTTGCGCCATCGATGGGTCACCGGGCTTGATTGAAGCACTCAGCCGGCGTCTGCGCGTGCCAGCGACCTGTCGCGAGCTGGCCCAACTGGTCGGGACGCTGCGTTCCCGGGCCCATCGGGTGGCCGAGTTGGAACCAGAGACCTGTCTGGAGGTGCTCACCCGGCTGGACGTCTTCCGCCGCCCGGCGCGTCTGGACGATTTTCTGCTGGCCTGCCAGGCTGATTTCGCCGCCGAGTCGAAGCGCGATCAGCCATCGTATCCTCAGGCCTTGGTCTGGCGCCGGGCCGCGGCTGCCGCCCGCGCGGTCGATGGTGGGGCGCTGGCCAGGACGGGTCTTGCCGGCGAGCAGGTGGCCGAGGCGCTGCGAAGAGCCCGAATCACCCGGATCGCTGCGGCATTGGCTTGATCAGGCCTGGTTAGAAATTGCTGATGAATTTCTGCTCGAGCAGCTCGTGATAGGCCGCGGCCGGTTGCGGCCGGCCGAGCAGATAGCCCTGGACAAAGTCGACCCGGCACTGGATCAGATGCCCCAGCTGGCTGCGGGTTTCCACGCCTTCAGCCAGCACCCGCATACCCTGGCTGTGAATCAACTCGACCACCGCGCGGGTCAGGGCCAGCTGCTGTTCGTCGTGTTCGATCCCCTGGACGAAGCTGCGATCGAGCTTGACGTAGTCGACCCGCAATCGTTGCAGGTGGGCCAAAGAGCTGTAGCCGGTTCCGAAATCGTCCAGGCTGACCTTGATGCCGTGGTCGCGCAGCCGCTGGATCGAGTCCAGTCCGGCGTCGAAATCGTTGACGGCGGCGTTTTCGGTCAGTTCGACGTCGACAAAGCCGGGTTCGATATCGCGCGCCCGGCACATTTCGACGAGCTTGTCGGGCAGGTCCGGATGCTGAAAGCGTTCGGCCGAGACATTGATCGAGACGCTGACCGGAGCCAGCGCCAGGTCGCGATGCCATTCGGCCAGTTGGTCCAGGGCCTGGGCAAATATCTGGTCTTCGAGTTCGTCAAGCACGCCCAGCGAGGCCGCATCCTGCAGGAAATGATCGGGGGTGAGAATGCCCCGGGTGGGGTGGTTCCAGCGCAACAGGGCCTCAAAGCCGGCGATGCTGCGCTTGCGGATGCTGATCAAGGGCTGAAAATGAAGAATGAACTGGCCTTCGCGGCAGGCCTGGCGCAGCTCGGTCTCGCGATGGATCAGATCGCCCGGCCCCGGTTCCTCGATATTGAAGTTCTGGTGCAGGATCAAGTCCTGTGCACTGGCTGCCGATCGGAGCTGGGCACGATGGGCCTGATTGAGCAGGACGGCGGCGTCATCGCTGTGATCCGGTCCGATGCTCATGCCGCCGCTGACATTCAGGAACAACTCCTGTTGGCCGTGCTGAAAAGGCAGTCGCACTCGGGCCAGAATCTTCTCGGCGTGGGCAACTGCATCTTCGCGTCGCCGGATGTTGGGCATGATGACGATGAAATCGCGCTCGCCGGTGCGGGCCAGCACGAAACGCTCGGGCAGTCGCTCGCGGATACGCCGGGTCAGATCGCGCATCATGTCCTCGGTACGGTGCCAGCCGACCGCGTCACTGACCGCTTTGAATCGGTGGATGCCCAGGGCCAGGACGGCGACGCGTCGCTGCTTGTTGGCCCTTGTGCGAAGTACTTCCTGGCTGAGCAGATTCTGGGCCTGGCGCTGGTTGGGCAGGCCGGTCGCTGCGTCATGGGTGCGAAAATAAAGCAGTCGCTGTTCGGCTGACAAGGCCTTGATGCGCGCTGCGCGGGCCTGTTCCTGCTCGTTTTCCAGCAGCCAGATGATGATGCTCAGGCCGATCATGGTCAGGCTCATCAGGCTGATCAGCGACAGAAATGGCGCATGAAAGAGCGGCCGGACGGTCGCATCGAAGGTCAGGTTCACGGCGCTGGAATACAGCATGAGCAGGCCAGCAAGAATGAAGGCGGCCGTGCCCAGGACCGGGCTGATCAGGTCCGGGAAGTGGCGTCTGGCCCGGTTCATCTGCCAGCCGAGCTGGAGAAAAACCGCTGCGGCGATGCCGTAGGGCAGCGAGATTCGCAACAGGTCGGCGATGAGCTCATGGCTGCTTATCAGCCGGTGGCCCAGGCCAAGGGCCGCTCCCAGTATTGCCGCTCCAGCCAGCAAACGGCGTTCGACCTTGCGGTCAAGCGATTTTTGCTTCATGCCGCTGCGCAGGCCCATTACCAGCCAGGCCAGAAAGACCAGGAAGGACATCGTCTCGAAAACAAGCAGGGTTTCTCTGGCCCAGGGCAGCAGCATGGCGTTGCTGCTGAAAACCAGCAGGTTGCTCGCCGACAGTCCGAGGTGAAGACTCAGGGCTGTGAAGGCCAGGGCAAGCTGGCGCAGAAACTGATGCTCCAGTGAACGCAGGAACATCCACAGCACAACCGCCAGCACCCCGGCGGCCAGCCCTTCGACCAGCAGGGTGGCAATGACGAACTCGGAGGGGCTCATGGTCAGGTTTTACACCGTCGGAACGGATTGGATGAGGGATGAATCACGTGATCTGCCCAGGCTCGCTTGACCCCGTACTGCTCCAAATGGATGCTTTGGAGGGTTATAACATGTCGTTGGTGGTATCCGTGCCTTCACAAAAGTCATTGACGCAGTACCGACCGCCTTCTGCTAGGCTTCGCACCCTTGAGGAAGAGGAGAAATCTCGGTGCCATTGACCCGCCTTGGGCTGGGCAATCCGGTGGCTGTAGCCGTCGGTTGCATCTTGCTTGTCATTTTTGGGCTGATCAGCCTGAATCGCTTGCCGGTTCAGCTGACGCCGAATATCGATCGTCCGACCATCAGCATCGGTACCGGCTGGCGGGCAGCCGCGCCGACCGAAGTCGAGTCGGAAATCCTCGAGCCGCAGGAAGACCAGTTGCGCGATGTCCCGGGACTGCAGCGCATGACCTCGACGGCACGCCAGGGTCGGGCGTCGATCAATCTGGAGTTCGATGTCAATGTTGACCTGAATCGTGCCCTGATCGAGGTCATCAATCGTCTCAACCAGGTGCCGCGTTACCCGGCCGATGCCAGCGAACCGACGGTCCGGGTGGGTTCCGACCAGTTTGGTGAGACCATCGCCTGGTTCGCGATCCGGCCGACGCCGGACAATACCCGGCCGATCATCGAATACCAGGACTTCGTCGACGAAATCGTGCGCGAGCGCCTCGAGCGCATTCCGGGGGTGTCCTCGGCCAACCCGCGTGGCGGTCGGCCGTTCGAGATCCGGGTCACCTTTGATCCGTACCGGGCCGCCGCCATCGGCGTTGATCTGACCCGCATCGGCCAGCGCCTGGGCCAGAATGCGGATGTCTCCGGCGGCTTCCAGGAAGTTGGCCGGCGCCAGTTCACGCTGCGTTTTGCCGGTCAGTACGAGGTCGCCGACCTGGAAAACCTGGTCCTGGACTGGCGGGACGGGCGCCCCGTCTACCTGCGTGATGTTGCCCGGGTCGAGCGCACCATGCGCGATTCCAGCGGGGTCATGACCCAGAACGGCGGGCCTTCGATTGCCATGAACGTGATCGCCGAGCCCGGGGTCAACGTGCTCGAAGTCATGGCCAACCTCAAGGCGGTGATTGAGGAGCTCAGCCAGACCCACCTCGAGCCGGCCGGCTTGACCATCACCCAGGTCTCCGACGACACGATTTATATCCGCCAGTCGATTTCCATGGTGGTCACCAACCTGCTGCTCGGCATGGGCCTGGCCATCGTCGTACTGTGGTGGTTCTTCCGCAAGATGCGTGCCACCTTGATGGTGGCGCTGGCCATCCCGCTGTGTCTGTGCTTTGCCTTCCTGGTGCTCGACGGGGCCGGGCGGACGCTCAACGTCATTTCGCTGGCCGGCCTGGCCTTTGCCGTTGGCATGGTGCTTGATGCTGCCATCGTGGTGTTGGAGAACATCGTCCGTCAGCGCGAGATGGGCCGAGCGCCGCTGGAGGCGGCCGATCGCGGCACCGGCCAGGTCTATGGCGCCCTGATCGCCTCGACCGCGACCACGGTGGCGATCTTCGTGCCGGTGATCTTCCTGCAGGATGAGGCGGGCCAGCTGTTTGCCGACCTGGCCGTGGTCATCTCGGCGGCGATCGTCTGTTCTTTACTGGTTGCGATCCTGGTTCTGCCGGCAGCCAGCTACCGTCTGCTGGGTGAGGCGGAACTGACCGACCGCAAGGCATCCTGGTGGCAGGCTTCGACCGGCTTCATCATGCGTCTGACCGATACCCCGAAGCGTCGCTGGGGCTGGATTGCCGGACTGACCGTGGTCCCGGTGCTGGTCGGTGCGCTGCTCATTCCGCCGGCCGACTACCTGCCCGAAGGGCAGCGCAACTTCATTTTCGGATTCATCCAGACGCCGTCGGGGATCGGGCCGGACACGGCCGAAGAAGAGCTGGTCGATGTCATCAACCAGCGGCTGATTCCCTACCTGGAAGGCGAGAAAGAGCCGAAGATCCGCAACAGCTTCCTCGGTTTTTTCGGCACCGGTGCGTTCTTCGGCATTCGCGCCGAACGCGATGAGGACGTCGACCGCCTGGTCGAAGTGGTCAACCAGGAGATCCTGACCGGGTTTCCAGATACCTTTGGCCGGGCCAACCGCTCGCCCATTTTCGGCGGCCGTGGCAGCCGGCGGATCGACGTTGATTTGCAGGCGGCCGATTTCGAGGACCTGCTCGAGGCCGGCCAGATCGGCTTCCGCCTGATCCAGGACGTCCTGCCGGGTGCGACTGTCCGCCCGCAGCCCGGCCTCGAACTGGCCGAGCCCGAGTTACGCCTGATCCCGGATGATCGGCGCATTTCCGAGTTGGGTTGGACGCGCAGCGACGTGGCCACCCTGACCCGGGCGTTGGGCAATGGTGCTTTTCTCGGCGACTATTTCGACGGCGACCGCCGTCTGGATGTCATCCTGCGCGGCGAAGAGTGGCTGACGCCCGAGGAACTGATGGCCATGCCCCTGCATACGCCGTCCGGACGCATCGCCACGCTGGGCGAACTGACCCGACTCGAGTTGACCGCCGGACCGAATCAGATTCGCCGGGTCGACCGGCGCCGAACCTTGTCGCTTCAGGTGACCCCACCCTCTGGCATGCCGATGGAAACCGCGCTGGACACCCTGCGCAGTGAAGTCGACCCGCAGTTGCGCGCAGCCCTGCCGGCCGACGGGGTCATCACCTATCGCGGGACGGCCGAGGCGCTGGGCGATACCTTGCGCAACCTTGGCGGCAGTTTCCTGCTGGCCATCGTGATCCTGTATCTGCTGATCTCGGCGCTGTTCCGATCCTTCCGTGACTCTCTCCTGGTCTTGATGACCATTCCCATGGCAACCGTCGGGGGCATCGTTGCGCTGCGCGTGATCGGCCTTTTGACCGGCCAGGCGATGGACATGCTGACCATGATCGGCTTCGTGATTCTGCTCGGCCTGGTGGTCAACAATGCCATCCTGCTGGTCTACCGGGCGCGCGACGGTGAGCGCGAGGGCTTGAGCCGACGTGAGGCGGTCGAAAGCGCGGTGCGCCTGCGCCTGCGGCCGATCCTGATGAGCACCTTTACCAGCCTGTTCGGCATGCTGCCGCTGCTGCTGCTGCCCGGGGCCGGAACCGAACTCTACCGGGGCCTGGCCGCCGTGATCGTCGGCGGCATGGCCTTGAGCACCCTGTTTACCCTGATTCTGTTGCCCAGCCTGCTGCGGGTCAACGAGGAAAACGTCCGCGCACCATCGACCGAGGTGGTGCCGGCATGAGGATCTCTGGAATGAAAACGCTCTGCTCAGCCGCTCTGCTTGCATGCTTGCTCTTGCCCACCGCCCAGGCCCAGGCCCAGTTTGGCGGCACCTCGCCGGTCCAGCTCAGCGAGGCGCGGGTGACCATGATGGCGCCGACCATGCAGGTCGCCGGCACCGTGGTGTCGCGCTCGGATGCCTTCCTGTCGGCCGAGGTTGAGGGTCGGCTGATCGAAGTTGCCGATGTTGGATCGCGGGTCGAGGCGGGTGATGTGATTGCGCGCATTGAGGATACCTCACTGCGTCTGCGGGCTCAGGAACTGGCGGCCGAGATCACCCGGGCCGAGGCCCGGCTGCGCTTTATTGAGGCCGAGCTGATCCGCTTCGAACGCCTCGCCGAGACCAACCTGGCCGCGGTCAGCCAGATCGATCAGACCCGCTCGGAGCGCGATATTGCGACCAGCGACCTGACCGTGGTGCGCAGTCGCCTGGCGCAGATCGAGGACCAGCTCTCGCGCACCCGGATCACGGCCCCGTTTCCCGGTGTGGTTGCTGAGCGGGTTGCCCAGGTCGGCGAGCGGGTCGCCGTCGGCGCCCGGGTCGTGCGGCTGATCAATCCGGCCAGCCTGGAAGTCGTGGCGCGCGCGCCGCTGGAGTTTTATCGCTACGTTCAGCCTGGCGACGAACTGGGTCTGCGTTTTGGCGACGAAGAACTGGTTGCCCCGGTGCGCACGGTGGTCAGTGTCGGTGACGAAGGTCGCCACGTCTTCGAGTTGCGCCTGGACATGGCCGAGCCATTGCCGGTGGGGCAGACCGTGCGGGTGACCGTTCCGACCGCCAATGTCCGCGAGGTGCTGGCCGTCCCGCGTGATGCGCTGGTTCTGCGCGGCGACGGAATCGCCGTGTTCATCGTCGGCGACGACAACACCGCCCGCCGGATCCGGGTCACAACCGGCATCGGCGAGGGTGACTGGATCGAAGTCTCAGGCCCCATCCAGGCCGGCGACCGGGTTGTGATCCGTGGCAACGAGCGCTTGCGACCCGGCCAGGAGGTCAGCGTCCAGGGCTAGCAGCCTACTGGCGCAAGGGACTCAGTGTCCCCGCCAGATCATGGTCAACACCGGCATGGTGCTTGGCGCCAGCATCAGCGTTTCCAGGCCGGGTTCGCGCTCGATCAGGCTTTCCCAGGCGCGCTGGACCGACGAATCTGTCGGCCCCGGGTCAAGGACAACCACCAGCGCCCCGGCAGCCAGTCTTGGCAGCAAGCCCAGCAGATGGTCAGGGCTTGAGCCGCCCTGGACCACCATTGCATCGTGAACCTGATCGATGCTGGCCGGTGTCCGGCGAAGCACCCATTCAAGCCCCGCTTCGGTCAGGCTGGACAGCAACTGCTCACTGATCGGCCGGTCTCGGAGCATGAGTCGCGCGCCGCGGGTGGTGCTGATCGCGGCTGCGGTCATCAACAAGGCACGATCATCAACCGGCTCGCTGACCAGCACATTGCGCGGTTGACGCGTGCGCAGCAGCCAGTACAGCCAGCTTAAACGATGGATATCAGGGGCGGTCGCCTTGCCCAGTTCGGCCCCCAGCGTGCGCCGCAGGCGGGGGTCACTCTGGCTGGTGAGAATCGGTTCGGCGGATGCGGTACTGCGATCGAATACAAACATGGTGCGTTCCTGATGGATTCCGGAGCGGCCAGGTTGAGCCGAGCCTGAAGCCACAAGCTAACACAGAATCATTCGTATATGCAAATGTTTCTCATTGACTGGGGTCGGCAGCGATTGCGAAGACCTTCTGCAGCCCGTCGTCGACCAGCCGCACCCGACAGCGGTAAAGCCGGCTGAGCGCCTCGGCGTGGAGCATTTGCTCGGTTGGCCCGGCCGACCACTCGCCATTGCCGAACAGCAACAGGACATGGCTGCAGTAACACGTCGCCAGATTGACTTCGTGCAAGGCCATGACGGCCGCTTTTTGTTGTTCCCGGACCCGCTGGGCCAGGACGTTGAGAATGGCGACCTGATTGGCCGGATCGAGGTGGTTGGTCGGCTCGTCGAGGAGCAGCACTGCGGGGTCCTGGACCAGCAGCGTGGCCAGCGCCAGGCGGCGCGACTCACCGCCCGACAGCTGCATGCAACTGCGCTCGGCCAGGGCCAGCAGGCCAAGATCGTCCAGCGCCTGGCGGGTCAGGGCGCGATCGGCCCGCGATTCGCGCGACCAGGCATGAAGGTACGGGTGGCGCCCGACCAGCGCGGTTTCCTCACAGGTGGCATCAAAGACATAGCGGGTGTGTTGAGTGAGCATGCCCAAACGCCGGGCGATGGTGCGGCGTGCCAGGCGCTCAAGCGCCTGCCCGGCCAGGCAGACCTCGCCGGCGGCCACCGGATGAAGGCCGGCCAGGGTCTTGAGCAGGGTGGTCTTGCCGACCCCGTTCGGACCCAGAACACCCCAGAACTGGCCGGGCCGGATGCTGAGCGCCAAGCGCTCGACAACCTGTACCTCACCAATCGTCACCGAAAGCGCTTTGGCCTGAAGCAGGTCTGGTTCGATCGGGGTCATCCGCGAATCCTGACTGCGCGGTTGAGCAGCAGCAGAAACAGCGGCACGCCGATCAGTGCGGTCAGGACGCCGACCGGCATCTGGCGCGGGGCGAACGCGCTGCGCGCGATGGTGTCGGCGATGACCAGAAAGGCGCCACCGAACAGCCCGGCTGCCGGCAGCAGGCGGCGATGGTCGCTGCCGACGACCAGGCGCATCAGGTGCGGCACGATCAGGCCGACAAAGCCGATCGCACCGGCCAGCGAGACCGCCAGGGCGGTCAGCAGCGAGGCGACCAGGTAGATTTCCCAGAATCGCTGAGTCGTCGCTTCGCCGAGCAAGGCGGCCTGGGTCTGGCCGGCTGCCATGACGTTGAGGCTGCGCGCCCGCAGCCATAATGCGCCGAGCCCCAGAGCCAGGGCCAGCAACCACCAGCCCGACAGGCTGGCATAGCTCAAATCACCCATCAGCCAGAACAGCATGCTTCTGAGCGAGGCGTCGCTGCCCATCGCCAGGATCAGCGAGATCAGTGCACCCCAGCCGCTGGCCAGGACCACGCCGGTCAGCAGCACCCGGGTCGTGCTCCAGGGTCCGCTGCCGCGCGCCAGGACGAACACCACCACCATGGTCAGCAAGGCCCCGGCGAAGGCCAGCAGCGGGACCGGCAGAAAGCTCAGGCCGAGGGTCATGCCAAGCAGGGCAAACACCGCAGCGCCGCCGGACAGGCCGAGCACGTAGGGATCGGCCAGCGGATTGCGCAGCAGCACCTGCATCAGGCAGCCGGCCAGGGCCAGCAGGCTGCCGGTGACCAGCGCGGCCACCGCCCGCGGCCAGCGCAGTTCGATCAGTACCGGCACCATGGCGCTGTCGGCCGTCCACGGCCAGGTCCATCCGGCGCTGCCCCAGCTGACGGCCAGCAGCAGGCTCGCCGGGATCAGCGCGATCAGGCCGAGCCAGAGCAGGGGATGACGCATGGCTGACAACCGGGGCAGGAATTGATTACCATTTGGGGCAGTGAATATTTTGCGGCACGGTATCACAGCCGGTCCGCGACAAGTGATAACGATGATCGACCCGGACGGTTTTCGCCCCAATGTGGGCATCGTGCTGACCAGGGACGACGGTCGAGTGTTCTGGGCGCGTCGCGCCGGGCAGAACGGCTGGCAGTTCCCCCAGGGTGGCATGAACACCGATGAAACGCCGCTCGAGGCGATGTACCGCGAGCTGACTGAAGAAACCGGTCTTTTGCCGGAGCATGTGCGCGTGCTCGGCGCCACGCCCGGCTGGCTGCGCTATCGTCTGCCGCGCCGCTTTCGCCGCCGCCACCAGAAGCCGGTCTGCATCGGCCAGAAGCAGGTCTGGTTCCTGCTGCACTTTCTGGCCGACGATGCTGTGTTTCGGCTTGACGCGGTCGATCAGCCCGAGTTTGACCATTATCGCTGGGTGGATTTCTGGTACCCGGCCAGGAACGTGATTTCTTTCAAGCGCCGCGTGTATACCCGGGCGCTGAAGCATTTCGAGCCGCTGCTGCCCAACGGCAACTGAATGAGCCTCGATGGATGATGCCCAGCAGCCCCGATCCCGCCAAGCCCCGGAGTAGTGTTGCGCGATGGACCTGATCGGTGCCGCCATTTTGCTGTTCGTGGTCATGGACCCGCTGGGCAATATCCCCATATTTCTGGCGGTCCTCGACAAGGTCCCGGTCGAGCGGCGCTATCGGGTGCTGATCCGTGAACTGGTCCTGGCCCTGCTTTTGTTGCTGGGTTTCCTGTTTGCCGGCAAGTACGTCCTGGCCTTTCTGGGCCTGAGCGAGGCCTCGGTCAGCGTTGCCGGCGGCATCATCCTGTTTTTGATCGCGCTGAAGATGATCTTTCCCGTGCCGCGCTCAAGCCGCGATGAATACGACGACGACCACGACGAGCCGTTCCTGGTGCCGCTGGCGGTTCCGATGATCGCCGGCCCCAGTGCCATGGCCATTCTCCTGCTGCTGGCCACCGGCGAGCCGGGGCGCCTGGCGATCTGGACCGTGGCCGTGCTGCTGGCCTGGGCGGCCACGGCGGTGATCCTGCTGGCCGCGCCGCTGCTCAAGCGCCTGCTCGGCCAGCGCGGCCTGATCGCAACCGAGCGCCTGATGGGCATGCTGCTGGTCGCCATTGCCGTCCAGATGTTTCTGGAGGGTGTGGGTCAATTTCTCGGAGTGAGTGCAACGACATGAAAATCCTGATGAGCTTGTTTCTGGGTCTGGCCCTGATGGCCGGTTCTGCCACTGCAGATGTCTTTACCGCCGAAGACCTGCGCATCGCCGGTGAACTGCGCGAACAGACCCTGGCCGGTGACGGCGGTTTCGAGATCGTCGCCGACCTGACCACCCGCATCGGCCCGCGCCTGGCCGGCAGCGAGGCCGATGCCCGGGCCGTGGCCTGGGCCGAGCGCTTGCTCAACGAGATCGGTTTTGACCGGGTCTGGCTGGAGCCGGCCACCTTTCCGACCTGGCACCGCAACCTGGAACGGGCCCGGATCACCGCGCCGGTGGCCTTCGACATGGTGACCCTGGCGCTTGGATTTTCACCGGCGACCCCGGCCGGTGGCGTGCAGGGTGAGGTGGCGATGTTCGACGACCTGGCCGCGCTCGAGGCCGCCGATTCGGCCGAGGTCGAGGGCCGGATCGTGTTCATCCGCAACCGCATGCGCGCGGCCCGCGACGGGTCCGGCTATGGCCCGGCCGTGCAGGCGCGCTCGATCGGCGCCCGGGTCGCCGCGGCCAAGGGTGGTGTGGCGCTGATGATCCGTTCCATCGGCACCTCGTCGAACCGGTTTGCCCATACCGGCACCCAGCGCTTCGACGCCGACACCCGCGCCCTGCCGGCGGTGGCCATCTCCAATCCCGATGCCGACCGGCTCGAGCGCCTGATCGCCATAGGCGAGCCGGTCAGGGCCGAGATCGAGGTCGATGCCGAGTTCATCGAGGCCTATACCTCGCACAATGTCATTGCCGAGATCACCGGGGCCAGGTATCCCGAGCAGGTCGTTGCCCTGGGTGCGCACCTGGATTCCTGGGACGTGGGTACCGGGGCGCTCGATGATGGTGCCGGGATTGCCATCGTCACCGAGGCCGGGCGCCGCATTCTGGCCCTGGACCGGCGGCCTGATCGCTCGATCCAGATCATCTTCTTTGCTGCCGAGGAAATCGGCCTGTGGGGCGGGCGGGCCTGGGCCGAGGCCAATGCTGACAATTTTCACAACATCCTGCTTGGCGCCGAGTCCGATTTCGGCGCCGGCCCGATCTACGAGATTGCCGCCCGGGTCAGCGACGAAGCCTGGCCGGTGATCGAGGCGATCCAGGCGCAACTGGCGCCACTCGGCATCGAGCTGGGTGGCCGGCGGGCCTCGGGCGGGCCGGACTTCATCCCGGCCGCACCCTATGGCATGGCCGCGGTCGACCTGCGCCAGGACGGCCTGCACTACTTCGATTACCACCACACCGAAAACGACACCCTGGACAAGATCGATCCCGAAGCACTGGCCCAGAACGCGGCCGCCTACGCGGTGCTGGGCTGGCTGGCCGCCCAGTCGCCGATCGGCTTTGGTTCCGGTGAAACGCTGCTGGCCGAGGAGGCCGCGCGGGTCGCCGAGTAATGGCCAGGCAACTGCTCAACCTGCGCCACGTCACCGCCGAGGAGGCAGACGAGGTGGCAGAGCTGATGGACCAGCACGGGATCGGGCACTACACGACCCCGCCCGGTTCGTTCGGCATCAGTGCCGGCGGCATCTGGCTCAAGAATGCCGACGACTACCCGCGCGCCCGGGCGCTGATGGATGACTATCAGGCCGAGCGCAGTCTGCGCGTGCGCGCCGAACTGGAGCAGGCCCGCCGGGAGGGCCGGGCCGAGACTTTCTGGACCATCCTGCGTCGCCATCCCCTGCGCACCGGCCTGTATCTGGCCGCTGCGGTCTTCATCCTGATGGTGCTGTTTGCCCCCGTGATCCAGCTCGGCCGGGCCTGATCCAGGGGCGGCTTCCGGCGCTTCGTCCCGGCAGGCCGCTGGCCTGCGCCCGGCACTGAACTCCTGGTTCCGGGCCTGTCAGAACCTGTAGCCGGGCCGGGTGGAAAAACAACCGGCAGGCAACGGTAGGGCCAAGGAGTACGGCAATGATTGCCAGCGATCGCGAACCACGCAAACCCGTCGATGCAGCAGGACAGGCAAGACGGGTTGAACAGCAAACCGGTCGCCCGAGCGGGCTGCTGTGCCCTGCATGAGCGTCGGGCGCATCACGCTGCTAGGCGGCACGGGTCTGATCGGCCGGGCCCTGAGCCGGCGGCTGGTGGCCGCAGGGCTGGACGTCCAGGTGGTTTCCCGGCATGCCGAAGCGGCCCGGGACCTGCCGGCCGGGGTCCGGGCCCGCTCTGCGGATGTGCGTGACCGCCGGGCCATGCGGGCAGCGCTGGCCGGCAGTGATGCGGCGGTCTACTTGCCGGGTCGGGTTCAGGGCCGGCGCCGCTCCGACTTTGCAGAAATTCACCGGCTGGCGGCGCAAGGCTGCGCGATCTGCGCTCGCGAGATTGGGCTGTCCCGGTTCATCTTTCTGTCCGCGCTGGGGGCCGCGCCGGACGCCAGCGCCTGGGCCGACCAGACCAAGGCTGAGGGCGAGCAGTCCGTGGCGGAGGAATTTCCCGCAGCGGTGGTGGTGCGACCCAGCCTGGTGTTCGGCCCCCGGGATCATTTCCGCCACCAGATGCTGGGCCTGATGCGCAGGCTGCCGCTGCTGCCGGTGATCGGGCCGGCCACGCGAGTGCAGCCGGTCCATATCGACGACCTGGTCGAGGCACTTCAGCGGCTGCTGCAAGCAAGGCAGCAGCATGACCGGATCGTGCAGGCGGCCGGCCCGCGGGTCTGGCGCCTCATCGACCTGCTCGCCGCCCTGCGTGACCAGGCCCGGATCCGCTGCCGTCTGCTTGCGCTGCCGGAGTGGGCTGCGCTCATGCTGGCAGGGGCAGCCGCGATCCTGCCCAACCCGCCGCTCAGCCCGGATCAGGTACGACTGATGCGCAGCGACAAGATCGCCGAACCGGGCATCCCGCAACTGGCGGACCTGGGCATCAGGGCGCGCGACCCCATGGACGAAAAGACCCGCCTGCCCGGATCTTGACCCCGCCCGCGCACGGGTCGTGCCGGACTGCCTGAGGGTGCAATGACACGCCGTCAGGGGTGGGCCGGGGCCACGGGCACGAAGAACAGACCTTCCGGATTTTCCCATTTTGGCGACATGCCTGGCCGTGCTTGATTAGGATGAAAAGCACTGCAAGCGATTTTTCTTTCAAAAACGCGAGGTAGCTGACATGTTGAGTTGGGCTCTGATTTTTCTGATCGTTGCACTGGTTGCCGGTGCGCTCGGTCTTTCCGGAGTTGCCGGAACGGCCTCGAGCATTGCCTGGGTCCTGTTTGTTGTCGGGCTGGTGGTTGCCCTGATCTTTTTCATCAGCGGCCGCCGTCCCCCGGTTTGAGGCCAGGGTCGATGCCCGATGGCGAAAACGACCGTGCACGAATGAGATTCAAGGAGAGAAAAGATGACAACCCGAACAGTAGGATGGATTCATGCAGGCCTGGTGGCGCTGCTGCTGGCCGGGCCGGTAACCGTGGCGGCCAGGGATGCGTCCGATGACTTGTCCGAGGCGCGCAACGAAGGCCGGATCCTGATGGCTTATGCCCTCAACGACCACCTATCGGCTTTCGATATCGATGTGGAAGTCGAGCGATCGAGGGCAGTACTTTCCGGTCAGGTCGAAGAGGATGTCCAGAAAGACCTGGCCGAGGAGCTGGCGCTGGATGTGGACGGAATCGATGAGGTCGACAACCGGTTGCAGGTCGACCATGAATCTGGCAATGATGACTCCGCCGGGCGCGATTTTGCTCAGCGCTTCGATGATGCCACGACCACCGCCTCGGTGAAATCAAAGTTGCTGTGGAATCGGAACACCAGCGGCCTGGAAATTGATGTCTCGACCAACGACGGTGGCGTGACCCTGTCGGGCCAGGCAGACAGTGAGGCCAGCAAGGAGTTGGCGGAACGTCTGACCGGCAACACCGACGGAGTGCGATCGGTTGACAACCGGATTCGCGTGACCGGCAACGGGAATGATGGCTCACGCGATGCCGGCGACGTGGTCTCGGATAGCTGGATCACCACCAAGGTTCGCTCGAGCTTGATCTTCAGCAATGTCCCGGCTCGCTCGATCGGCATCGAGACCACCGATGGGGTCGTGACGCTGGACGGCGAGGTGGGCAATGATGCGGCCCATGAACTCGCTGTCGAACTGGCCAGCGATATCCGCGGGGTGCGTGAAGTCGATGCCGACCAGCTGCAGGTTGCCGAGGATTCGTAGGATTCGTAGCTGAACGCAAACAGGCGGCGAGGCCAGGGCAGGTTGAACAGTTGCCGATGGTTGCGCCGCCTGTTTCCGCCTGATCCGGACTGTCAAGTGGCCAACGCGATGCGGTTGCGGCCCTGTGCCTTGGCTTCGTAGAGGGCGATGTCTACCCGTTTGAGAAGATTTTCTCGGCATTCTCCGGGGGTGTGTTCTGCCACGCCCAAGCTGGCCGTCATGGTTCCGTCGAACGGCAGGTCAATGGCCTCAACCAGGGCGCGTAGTGCCTCGCCGATTTGCGCGGCTTCGTGCAACAAGGTGGCTGGCAGGACGACAAGAAATTCCTCGCCACCCCAGCGGCCAAACAAATCCGTGATCCGGACCCTGGACTGGACCGCCCGGGTGATCCGCCTGAGCACCTCATCGCCGCAATCGTGACCGAACTGATCGTTGACCCGTTTGAAGTGGTCGAGGTCAAGCAGGAGCAGGGAAAAGGGCCGGCCGTAGCGCTCGGCATGGGCCAGTTCTCGCCGAATGCTTTCGAGCAGGGCGCGCCGGTTGGGAATGCCGGTCAGGCTGTCCTCGCGAGCCATCCGCGAGAGTTGGCTGTTGGCTTCGGTCAGTGCCTGCTCGGTGCGTTTGAGGTCGGTGATGTCGACCACAGTGGCCACGCAGCCCGGCCTGCGCCCGGGGAAGGTGCAGGGATAGCAGCTGAGCTTGACCCACATCCCGGCATGCTGGGCGTGGCGGACCCGGCACTCGCGCTCGATCGGTTCGCTGAACACGCTTTCGCCTTCGATCAACTCGATCACGAAGTCGCGATCCTGGCGGCTGAAAAACGAACTCAGCAGGGATGGTTCCTCGCAGATCCGATCTGGCAGGGTGCCCAGCATCTTGCCCAGCGCCTGGTTGGCGTAGATCACGCGCATCCCGCGCCGGACCCAGAACGCTTCCGAGATCGCATCGGCGA
This sequence comes from Wenzhouxiangella sp., assembly GCA_046540955.1. Taxonomy (GTDB): domain Bacteria; phylum Pseudomonadota; class Gammaproteobacteria; order Xanthomonadales; family Wenzhouxiangellaceae; genus Wenzhouxiangella. The sequence goes on along the minus strand of JBKHEF010000006.1, from coordinate 90,859 downwards.
CGGTGATCATCATGCTGTTGGTGCGCTCAAGCATGGCCGTGGCCGATTTCTGCACGCGCAGGTCGCGCATGATGGTCGAAGACTGCAGCAGCTGTCCCGTGCCCGGGTCGACATGGGCAATGACGTGCTGCTCGACCGGCCGGGTGTGGCCGCACTGGTCGATGATGGCCGTCTCACCGGTCCAGCTGCCGCGCTGCATGGCGGCGGGCATCGCCTCCTCGACGATTTTCTGCACCGCCCAGGCTGGATGGTATTGTTCGATGAACTGGCCGACCCGCTGAGGGTACTCGTCGGCAGGCTTGGGCGGGACTGCTGCGTCCGTCTCGGGTACCGGATCGGCGACCGGCAGGTCGCCGAAGGCCTCGCGCCCGGCTTCGTTGAGAAACAGGGCACGGCCCTGGGCGTCAAGCACGGCAATGATGTCGGGCGACTGGTTGAGTACCGCGACCAGTCTTTTAAGTAGCAGGCTGCGATTGCGATCCTCGGTCAGATCCTGGCAACTGCCGATCATGCGCCTCGGGCTGCCGTCCAGCGCGTAGTCCACGCTGGCCAGCGCACGGACGAACCGGCAGCTGCCGTCGTCGCGCCTGATCCGGAACTCGATGTCGTAGCGCCCGGACGACAGGGCTGAGGCAATGGCGTCGCGGACCCGGTCGCGGTCTGCGCTGTGCACGCGGCCGAGGAAATCACCGAACGAGAATGCCCGGTTGGCAGGGTCGATGCCGAACAACTCGAAAATCTGCTCGCTCCAGCGCACTTCGTCGGTCCCGATATCCCACATCCACACTCCAAACCGGTTGAGGGCCAGGGCCTGGTCGAGCAGGTCCGCACCGCCGGCAACGGCAAGCGGAATGCAGACCCACGCCTTGCCTTCGGCCGTGGCCACCTCCAGGCGCTGGGCCTGCATGACCAGCGCTGCCTGGCCCGGTCGCCGGATCATGACGGTCCAGAAGGCCTGCGGATGGCGCAGCGTGGTCTCGAGCAGGCGTGCCGGGACCGGCCCGGCCCGGGGCTCGAGCTCGGTCAGTACTTGCGTCAGCCGCCAGTCCTCGCCCAGGAATTCGCGTGCCAGCCGGTTGGCCGCCAGAATCCTGCCGCTGGCCTCGTGCAGCAAGGCCGGTTGCGCGATGGCCTCCAGCAATGCGCCGGGGCACAGCAGGGGTTCATCAAAAACCTGCGCTTTGGCCGCGTGCGGTTCGTTCAGGGCCATTTCCCGGGCCACAGGTCCATGGCGACGGGCCGGCCGAACAAATATCCCTGCAGGTGGGTGGTTGGCCAGGGCTGGAAGAACTCGGCATGTTCCGAGCGTTCGACCCCTTCGGCAACCACGTCGATATGCAGGCCTTCGGCGATCGAACACACCGACTTGCAGATACAGCAGCTGGGCCGGTGGAAGGGCAGTCGACCGACGAAGGAACGGTCGATCTTGACCTCGTCGATCGGCAGGTCGGCCAGGTGGGTCAGGCTGGAATAGCCGGTGCCGAAGTCGTCCAGTGAATGGCGGATGCCGAAGCCGCGCAAGGCTTGCATCCGGCGCGTCACGGCGTCGCTGTCATGCATGATCGAGGTCTCGGTCAACTCGATCTTGAACAGGCGCGGCGGCAGGTCGGCCCGGGCAATGCCATCGGTCAGGCTCTGGTAGACCTCCGCCGACAGGTATTCGGCCGCCTCCAGGTTCAGACTGACGGGGATGGCGTGGCCGGAAGCGAACAGCCGTTGCTGGAAGGCAATCAGCTGCCCGATCAGGCTGACGGTCAACTCCTTCATCTTGCCCAATTGGCGGGCCGCATCCAGGAAACGCGGTGGCGCCACCGGCGTGCCATCGGCACGGGTCCAGCGGGCCAGCGACTCGGCCCCGACCAGCAGCCCGGTCTGGTCGAACACGGGTTGCACGTGCAGGGTGATGGCCTGCTGTTCGATGGCCGCGAGCAGTTCTTCTTGCAGTGATTGATGGCCATCGCGGGCCAGCCGGCGGCCGGAGGTCAGGATAGTGAAGAAGCGCTGCGAGTTCTTTTTGGCCCTTTTCAGGCCATGGTTGGCGCGGTCGAGGATGCTCGAGACGTTGTCGTCGTGATGCAGGGGTGCCTTGGTCACCCCGATGCTGGCGCTGGCCGCGGTCCGGGTGCTGCCCAACGGCAGCGACGCACCCAGGCATTGCTGCAGGGCCTCCATCCGATCCAGGGTATCGCGCCGGAGAACACTGCGCGGCAGGCCGGCTTCATCGATGATGACGGCAAACTCGTCCGAGCCGAGCCGGCCGACGAAGCCTTTGCGGCCGAAAAAATTGCGCAGGCGGCGGGCGTATGCGGCCAGCAGGGCATCCCCGGCCTGGGCGCCGAGCGTGGCGTTGAGATCGTGGAACCGGTCGATGTCGACGATCAGAAACCAGAAGTCCGATTGCCGCTGGTTGATCGCGGAAACCTGCAGCCGGTCGGCCAGCGCTTTCTTGGTGAAATCCCGGTTGGGCAGTTCGGTGACCGAGTCCAGGCCGAGGATGCTAGAGCGTTCGTCATAAATGCCATCCTGGTAGCGCACCAGGGTCTTGAGGTCGACATAGCCGATGATCTCACCGCTGGCCGAGCGGATCGGCGAGATCTTGGCGTACTCGACGAACTCCTCGCCGCTTTTCTTGCGGTTGACGAAAATGCCCTGCCAGGTGTCACCGGCGGTAATCGTCTTCCAGAGGTTGTCGTAGGTCCAGTCCACTACCCGGCCGGAGCGAAACAGGCTGGGCCGCTGGCCACGCATCTCGGCCAGCGAATAGCCCGAGACTTCCTCGCAGCGGGGATTGGCATAGACGATCCGGCCCTGGGTGTCGGTGATCAGGACCGCATCTCGCAGCGCATCCAGCGCCCCTTTCCAGGCCTCGGCGAGCTGATCGATGGGAAATGAGGCGGCCTGGAAGGCCGCGCGCTTGATCGGTTGGATATCTGGCATTCAGGCCACGCAACGACCGGATCAGTTCAGCTGCAGCGGATAGCGCAGCAGCGGCAGGTTGCGTCCGGCCAGCACCGCGGTGGCCGAAAACAGATGCCGGCTGCCGTTGAGATAGACCGGGACATCGCCGAGGCGGATTTCCTCGGCAGGCTGGACCGTCGGGTGCAGATCGTGGACGAGAAGACCGCACCGCGGCAATGCCGCCCCGGCCTGTTCGTTCAGGATGACCACCGTGGGGAGCCGGTCGGTGCCGGCTGCCTGGATGCCGGCCAAGCGGTTGAAGGCAATCACCGGCAACTCGCCAAGATTGGTTGCGTAATGGAAGTCAGCCCATGGCTGGTTCGGGTCGCGCTTTCTGGCCTGGTCGTAGCCAATCACTCGATCCACGGCCATGGCGCTGATGGCGAAACGGTTGCCGCCGGCGCCGAAGTCGAGCACCAGGTTGTCCAGATCATGGTTGGCCTGGCTGGCTTGCAGTTCGGATTCATTGAGCAGGTTGGAGTACATCTGGCAATCCTCTTGATAAATGGTTGAAAATCTTGGCTGGGTTTTTAAAACCGGACGAAGCCCGGGCTATCGGACAGGGCTGGAATTTCGTCCGGCCGAGCGACCGGTGGCCGGGTGGCCTGGGCAGCGGCCGGCTGGCGCGGCGCCGGGACAGGTTCGACCTCCGCCTCGATCTTGAAAAAGGTGGCGATCTGCGACAACTCCTTCGCCTGGGCGGCCATTTCTTCGGCGGTGGCGGCAAGTTCTTCGGAGGAAGAAGCGCTTTGCTGGGTAACCGAGGACAATTGCTGCATAGCGGTGCTGATCTGGTTTGAGCCGTTGTTCTGTTCGGCCGACGAGGCCTCGATCTCGGCAATCAGCGACGAGGTCTTCTCGATTTCCGGCAGGATGCCGGTGATGGTGGTGCCGGCCTGCTCGGCCAGCTGCACGCTCTGGATGGCCACGGTGCCGATGTCCTGCGCTGATTGCTGACTGCGCTCGGCCAGCTTGCGGACTTCTTCGGCCACCACTGCAAAGCCCTTGCCGTGGTCACCGGCGCGGGCGGCCTCGATGGCGGCGTTGAGCGCCAGCAGGTTGGTCTTGTAGGCGATGTCGTCGATGATCTTGATCTTCTCGGCGATCTGGCGCATCGCCGTGACCGTTTCGCTGACCGCCTTCTCGCCGTCGACGGCCCGTTTGACGACGTTTTCAGCGATATTGCTGGTGACCTGGGCATTGTCGGCGTTCTGCTGGATCGAGGCCGACATCTGCTGGGCCGAGGCACTGGTCTGCTCGACGCTGGCGGCCTGTTCAGAGGCGCCCTGGCTGAGCTGCTGGGCGCTGGCAGAGACCTGGCTGGCTGCCCCGGACATGTTCTCGCTGCCCGACAGCAGGGACCGGGCGATATCGGCCAGGTGGCCGCGCATGTTTTCAAACGTGGCCGCCATGCGGCCGAACTCATCGGTCTGCCGGACCAGTTCCGGCCTGGCGGTGACGGTCAGGTCGCCGGAAGCGACCGCCTCGGCGATGCGGCTGCACTCGCTGATGTCGGAGCGGAACTTGCGCGCCAGCATCACGCCGAGCAGCCCGGCCAGGACGAAAGCGATCAGGATGGCGGCGACCAGGTTGCGGTTAGCACCGTTTTGCACCGTCTGGCCCAGCAGGACAGAGTCGGCCACCTCGAGGCCCAGACCGTCCTTGAGTTCGTCCATAATTTTCTCGATCGCGTCGGACAGCGGCACCAGCTGGCCGAGCACGAGGTCGTTGGAGTCGACGAACGGCTGGTTGGCCTCGGCGGCGGTTTGCGCCATCTGCTCGAAGGTGCCGATGACCTGGGCTGCAGCCGGCTCCATGCGACTGGTGAACACGGCGAAGGCCTGGTTGCCGTCGCCGTTCTGGATGCCGTTGGCAATGTCGGCCATCGAGCGATGGAACTCGTCATGGCTGGCCCTGACCTCCTCAAGATAGCGCTGCAGGGCCGGGTTGGTCGTACGGAAGTCACCCAGCCAGCGTCCGAAGGCGCACTCGTTGGAGGCCACGAAATCGAACGAGCGGCCCTCCTGAATGCCTTTGAGCGTCTGCACGCCGGCATCCAGGTGGTCGCCCCGGAACGACTGCAGGTCGCGCGCCAGCAGGAAGGGATTGGGCATGTCATTGTCGGCGATGGCCTGCTGGAAGCCATCGATGATCCGGCCCTGCTCCTGGTAGGCCGCGATCTGCCGGGCAATGTCATCAAGCCGGCCGCGGATCTCCTCGCTGGTCTGGAGCTCGGAAAGCGATTCGACGATGGTCTCGACCTGCTCGATGCGGTCACGCTTGCGCGCGATGATGTTGCTGCGGGTTGCTGCGTCCAGCTCGGGGCTCAGCAGCAGCCGGTAATCGGCATCGATGGCATTCTTGTTCTCGGCCAGTTCGGCCACCGTTTTGACCGTTTCCAGATCGCCCTGGGCGACCCGCTCGAACTGGCCGCCGACCTGGGCCAGCGAGCGCAGGGCCAGAATGCCCATGGCCACGATAACGACCAGGATAAGGGCAAAGCTGGCATAGATTTTCAAACTGACATTGAGGTTGCTGAGTTTCACGCTGGTTGTCCGCCCCGAAGGAGTGCTGATTTCCAAGCCTCCACGCTATCAAGCGGTACTGCCCGGCCACAATGGCCCTAAGCAGCAGTCGGGTGTAGGAAATACACGTACGGCATATGGGGGATTTCCTACTGTTTTTGTAGTCAATTTGTGCTAGCATTTTGCGTGAGGGAGGTAGCATAGGCAGTTCCTGGAAAGTTCGGGTTCTCAGATCCTGATTCTGTAAGCGGAGTCGATTTTTTCCCGTGACCATAGGCATATGGCTTCAGCAAACCCATTCAAATCGAGTCCGCTCAAGTTCCTGAATTCAGTCGACGGTCCCGAAGAGCCGGTGGCGCGCGTCAACACCGGCTTCTCCCTGTTGGATGCCGACCGCGACCTCCTTATCCAGCAGTTTCTTGGCATCTACCGGGAGTGTCTTGAACCGGGGGCATCCGGAGATATGGCGGGCCAGAAGATGCTCCCGCGGGTGGCCCTGGTCGAGAGCGACCGCAACGGCAACCTCGTGCGGTTGAACCAGGCCGCTATCGAGCTGCTGCGTCCGGCCTGCCGGGGCAACATGCAAAGACCCCTGACCGAATGTTGCCCTGCCTTGGCGGCGGCGATCTGGCCTTCGCTGCAGGCGCCGCCCTGCGGTGCGCACGAAGACCCCATGCCTGGCCTCGCGGCCGGGGAGGTCACCCTGGCGTTGCCCCGTGACCCGGTGCGGCTGTGCTACTTTGCCCGATCACGGCCCTATGGCAGTGGTCTGGTGCTGGCGGCCTCGCCCCTGCCCGATCCGCCGGCATTGCCGGCCGGGGCGGCAGATTCGGCGGAACTCGTGCGCATGCGCCAGGCGCTGCACGACGGCCCCTGCAATGACCTGGTCGCCCTGCGTCTGCAGGTCGAGCAATGGCAGCATGCACTGGAACTGCCGGTCGGCCGGCTGGCCGGGGTGCAGGCCTGGGTCGATCAACTCCAGAACATCGAACAGGCGTTGCGCGGCCTGATCGAGGACTGGCCGCACCGCCGGGTCGGTGCCGCGGGTCTGGCCGTCGCACTGGAATACCTGGTCGCCGGCTTGCAGGCAGCGGGCGGGATTGACTGTGTCTGGCGCTGCGAGCGGGCGATCGATGTGTCCGATGACGAGGTCGCCGAGAACCTGTACCTGATCGCCAGGGAAGCCGTGATCAACGCCTTGCGCCATTCCGGCGGCTCGCAAGTCACCGTCACGCTGGGCGCCGGTGCCAGCAACCGGCTGGTGATCGCTGATGACGGTGGCGGGCTTGATTTTGCCCGTGACCTGGCCTGTCGCCGCGGTGGGCTATCATCGATGCGCCGTCGCGCCCGCCAGATCGGCGTCGGTTTGTCGTTTCGCCGGGCCCGTCCCTCGGGGTTGGTGGTCGACCTCACCTTCTGAGCAGTTGCCCGGAGGCAACGCCGAGATGCTGAAATTACTGCACGTCGATGACCACCCGGCGATCCGCAAGGCCGCCGAGGATGCCTTGGCGGCCGAATTCAAAGGCCTGGAGTGTGTTGGCGTCGACAGCTACGCCCAAGGCCTGCAGGCCCTCAGCGAGCACCGTTTCGATGCGGTGTTGCTGGATCTGATGATCAATGAACAATTCGAACTCCATCAGATCAAGCGCTTTACCGCGCAGGCAAAGACGATCGTCTGGTCGATGCGTTTCAACTACGGGATCATCCGCACCGCCCTCGACCACGGCGCGCGCGCGGTGATCGGCAAGCATGAGCCGCTTGAGACCCTGGTTCATGCCGTCGCTACGGTGGCCGATGCCCAAAAGTTTTTCCTCAGCGCCGAAGGCCAGGCCATCCTCGCCGAGGGCGGGCTCAGGACCGGCTACCTGCCGCCGGGTTATTACGACCTGCATCAACTGTCTGGACGCGAGATCCAGGTCCTCAGGCTGGCCGGCCAGGGCTATTGCATCCAGGACAGTGCCCGCTTGCTCAAGATCAAGCCCAAGACCGTCGAGACCTTCCGTCGGCGCGTGCGCGAGAAGCTGGGGCTGGACGGCTCGGGCGAGTTCCTCCGCTTCGCCTTTTGCTGGGTCGCTGAGGGCCAGCCCTGCTATCTGAAGTATCCTTAGGGAAAGAGCCTGGCCCACCGTTTTCCGGGCAAGCCCATGAAGCGCCATCCAATGAATTGACCGGCACTTTACCAGGTCCCGGGCCTGGTCTGGCTGGGCTGCGGCCACTGGCCGTAACGTCGATCCAGCCATCTGCCGACAGCCAAGGCAATGATCAGCGGTCCGAACCAGGCCATTTGCTGCACCAGGGCGGTCTCCAGACCAGGCAGCAGGCGCATCAGTCCGATCTGGAAGAATGCGATGTGGGTGGCCACGCCGTTGGCGATCATGGCGCCGTAGTGCTCTTTCAGCCACCAGTTTGAAGCGAGTGCCTGACCGCGCCTGCGAGCCCGGGCCTGCCTGGCCAGTTGAAACAGGATCAGCGGTCCGATCATGCCGAAGGCCACCAGAATCCAGGCCTGACGGGTCAGGCCGGTGATCACCACGACCATGCCGGCCAGGCCGGTGACGGCACCAAGCAGCTGCAGGTCCAGGCCGGCAAATCGCGCCGGATCGCGCCGGAAACGGATGGCGGCCAGGGCATTGCGGCAGGTCAGTGCGATCAACAAGGTCAGATAGCCGAGAAACATGGCGGTGATCGGATGACCGCGCATCCAGATCAGGATGACCAGGGGTATCGCGGTGAGGATGATGGCCAGCATGGCGAGCAGGTAGCCCTGGCCGACCCGGCGGTGCAGCGGGCTGCCCTTGACTAATACGGCCGCCACCCAGAACAGCACCAGGGCGACGGTGCCGGCGATGAGGTGAGGCCCGACGAACAGGTGCAGCAGCGTTTCCAGAGACATCAGCTTGTGGCTCCGTGGTGAATGCGGTGCCCAGTTTCCTGTGCGCAACGGGGCTGATGAGGTGCCAAAAGTCAGGAAAACCGGGTGCCGAAAGTCATGACTTTGTCCAATCGGCTTGTTCGCTGCGATTCGGCGGTTTATACAGGGGCATGAATCGTCTCTCCAACGCCAACTTCTCGGAGCTGGTCTCGCCGCTGGCTCTGGCTTCCTACCTGGCGATTGCCGGGGTCTACGTGTCGGTCACCGGCTTGTTCGGCTTGCCCGGCGACGGGATGGGTTGGCCGGGCCAGGTCGCGCTGTTGGGCTTTGTCGCGGTGTGGCTGACCCTGTTGACGACCGACATGGCCAGACACCACAAGCTGGCCGGTCTGGGTTTGTTGGCGCTGACCTTTTGCGCCCTCGGCCTGCTCATGCTGGGCCGGACCAATACCGGACCGATTCTCCTGGTGCTGCTGGCCACCATGGTGGTGAGTGTTTTTCCGGGTCGTCGGGCGCTTGTGATCTTGCTGGCGATCAATCTCATGTTTGCCCTGATCCTGCATGTACGCTGGGGCTGGGCCTGGAACTGGATCCTGACCCAGGTGATGACGTTCGGCGCCTTCCAGGCTTTTGCCGCCTTGATCATTCACTACGCCAGACGTGCCGAATTCGCGGTCGAGGAGTTGCGGGAAGTCAACGCCAATCTGATGGCCACCCGCAGCCTGCTCAGCGAGACCGCGCGCGATCAGGAGCGTCTGCGCCTGTCGCGCGAACTGCACGACGTGGCCGGCCACAAGCTCACCGCGATCAAGCTCAACCTGCATCATCTGGCGCGACAGCCTGGTCTGACTGAAAGTCGTGAGCTGGGCCAGGCCACCCGCCTGGCCGGCGAACTGCTCGAGGACTTGCGCGCTGTCGTCCGCCAGCTCCGCCAGAACGACGGTATCGACCTGGGCCAGGGCATTCGGCAGCTCACCGCGCCCCTGCCCACCCCGCAGGTTCAGCTGAATCTGGACCCCGACCTGCGGGTGCCCCGCGCTGAACAGGCCGAGACGCTGTTGCGAGTGATCCAGGAAGGACTGACCAATGCCGCCCGCCATGGACGCGCCCGCCATGCCTGGCTGGACCTGGGCCGCGAGGGCGATCAGCTGCTGTTGCGCCTGGATGACGATGGCTGTCTGGACTGGCCGCTGATTCCGGGCAATGGGCTGTCTTTCATGCGCGAACGTCTGGTTGAGCTGGGTGGTGATCTGGACCTCGCACCCTCTGGCCGGGGTGGTCTCAGCCTGACCGCCCGTCTGCCGCTGGCGCCGGCTTTATGACTCTGCGTATCGCCCTGGCTGACGATCAGGCCCTGGTCCGCGAAGGTCTGAAAGCCCTGCTGCGCGATCTGGACGGCATCGAGGTCGTGGCCGAGGCTGAGGGTGGCGAGGAATTGCTGGCGCAGATCGAGCACCTCAGGCCGGACCTGGTGCTCTCAGACATCCGCATGCCGGGCATGGATGGTATCGAATTGACCCGCCGGTTGAACCGGATGTCGCCTGAGCTGCCGGTGATCCTGCTGACCACATTCGATGAGACAGAGCTGACGCTCCGGGCCGCCGAAGCCGGCGCCCGGGGGTTCCTGCTCAAGGATGTCTCGCCCGACGAGCTCGAAGATGTCATTCGCCGGGTCGCCGGTGGCGAAACCGTGCTGCAGCCGGTCACCCCCGGCGTGGTCCGCAGTCGCTATGCCTACAGCGATGATCGACCACCGGTCGAAGGCTTCAGCGCGCGCGAGATCGAGATTCTGCGCCTGCTGGCCGGCGGCTATTCCAACCGCGAGATCGCCACCACCATTTTCCTGGCCGAAGGCACGGTCAAGAACTACGTTTCTGACATCCTCGACAAGCTCGAGACCCGGGATCGCACTCGGGCGGTGCTCAAGGCCATTACCCTCAGAATCATTTGAAGACCGGCCAGCCTGCGGTTCGAGTAGCATATCCCGATAACTTTTATCAGTAGTCATGAGGCTGCCATGCGCATCGTACTTGTGATGTTGTCGATGGGATTGTTTGTCTTGACCGGCTGCCAGTCGATGCAGTACCGCGCGCTGGAATCGGTTGGCATTGAAAAACGCGATGTCCTGTCGGCCCGTGTGGACAAGGCGGCCGATTCCCAGGATGAGGCGGTGGAGCAGTTCGCCTCGGCGCTCGAGCAGTTTCGGGCGACCGTGGCTGTCGATGGCGGTGACCTGGAACGCACCTATGATCGCCTTGAACGTGAATTCCAGCAAAGCCAGGCCCAGGCCGAAGAAGTCAGTGAGCGCATCGCTGCGGTCGAACACGTTGCCGGGGCGCTGTTTGATGAGTGGGAAGACGAGCTCGAGCTGTATTCGGACCCGGATCTCAAGCGGCGCAGTCAGGGCATTCTGCGCGAGACCCGCGGGCGCTACACCCGCATGATGCAGGCCATGCGCCAGGCCGAGTCGACCATGGCCCCGGTGCTTGATGTCTTTCAGGACCAGGTTTTGTTTCTCAAGCACAACCTCAATGCCATGGCCATCGCCGCAGTCCGCGACGAACTGGCCGATGTCGAGCAGGCCACAGACGAACTGATCGCGGCGATGAATCAGTCGATCAGCGAAGCGCGGAGCTTTATCGATACGCTGGACTGAAGTCGATGGCATAAGCATCAAGCCGGCAATCAACGACCCTGAATTCCCGGGATCCAGCGCAGCTTCGATTCGGGTTGTTTATGGTGGGGCTGATGCGTGCGAACCTTCGCCAAAGCAGCGCCATTTTGATTGCAGCGTTTGTTTTGCTGTGGAACTCCGGTTTTATCGGCGCTGAATTCGGGCTTGACTACGCCGGTGTGTTTGCCCTGTTGTGGTGGCGCTACGGCTTGCTGGTCCTGCTGTTGCTGGGTTTTCTGGCCTTGCGCGGACGGTTGTTCTGGCCGGGTTGGCGCCCGGTCGGGCTGACCGCGTTGGTCGGTCTGCTCGCCCACGGGGTATGGCTGAGCTGCGTCATGATGTCGCTGGAAATCGGGATCCCGGCCGGCATCGTTGCCCTGGTGGTTGCCCTGCAACCGATGACGGTCGGTGCGCTGGCGGGGCGAGTCACCGGCGAGCCGACTTCGGCGCGCAGCTGGATCGGCCTGATCGTGGGGTTCATCGGCGTGGCGATCGCCGTAGCCGGCCAGGCCCGGCTCAACGAGAATATCTCGCCGGTGCTGTTTTTGGTGCCGTTTGGTGCGGTTTTGGCCTTTACCATCGCCAGCCTGTTGCAGCGCTGGATCGAGATCTACAGCCCGGGTGATCATGTGCCGGTAAGTCTGGCATTGTTCTACCAGGCGCTGGCCACCGTTCTGGTGGCTACCTTTCCTGCACTGTTGCTGGAGGGGCTGGGTGTGCACTGGACAGCAGAATTCGTTGCTATCCAGGCCTGGCTTGTGGTGGCCGTTTCGCTGGGTGCCTATGCCCTGATGTGGAAACTGATCGAGCGCATGGATGCTACCCGGGTTGCCAGCCTGTTTTATCTGGGTCCGCCGGTGACGATGCTGATGGCCTGGATCGGCCTGGGTGATACTCTGCAGACCACCGATCTGGTCGGCTTGCTGGTGACATCGGCCGGGGTGGTGCTGGTCTACGAGGCCGATCACCTCCGGCGCCCGAGGCAACGCTTGCGGCGGTGACCGTGCTTGCCCCAGTGGTGCAGGGCAAGGCGAGCGACTGGAACCCGGACATTCTTGATGAAAAAAAAGCATTCTGGCCAGGAACCGATTCTCAAGTATGGCGGTGCCGGTCTTGATCGCGCCGCCGAATGGCGCACGGATGAGCGCTGGATCGAGCATGCCTTGGCCAAAAAGACGGCCCGATTCATCGCGGTCAGAAACAACTGCAGCCTGCTCAGCCTGGCTCAGCCGGACCGTCCCCGCGCCGTGCAGTTGTCTCGCCAGCAGATCGGTGAACTTGATGGCGCGGTCTTTCTCGGCCTGGACAACGGCGCGGCGGTGTTTGCCGTCGAGTGGTCGGATCGAACCGCGCCGGAAGGTTCGCTGCAGGCCGGTTTCAGCTTCGTTGACCTGCGCCGCTTCGGCCCCTTGCTGGACGGCCGGGACGCCAACCTGCTGGCGTATGCCCGCGCCATGGTCCATTGGCACCGGACGCATCGCTACTGCGGGCGTTGCGGTGCGCCCACAATCAGTATCCATGGCGGACATCGCCGGCAATGCAGCAATGCCGACTGTGGCCAGCTCAGCTTTCCCCGGACCGATCCGGCCATCATCGTGCTGGTTGAGCATGGTGGCGATGATGGTGGCCCACCGCGCTGCCTGCTGGGTCGTTCTTCCCACTTCCCGGCCGGCATGTATTCAACCCTGGCCGGCTTCGTCGAACCCGGCGAGAGCCTCGAGCAGACCGTACGCCGCGAGGTCTTCGAAGAGTCCGGCATCGAACTGGCCTCGGTGCGCTATCTGGCCTCCCAGCCGTGGCCGTTTCCGGGATCCTTGATGCTCGGCTTTCATGCCACGGCCAGCAGCAGCACCATCAGCCGTAACGATGATGAACTCGAAGACGTGCGCTGGTTCGGCCTCGATGAACTGGCACAGTTCGGCGAATCAGGTGAGAGCGCCGGCTATTGTCTGCCGCGCCGCGACTCCATTGCACGTTTCCTGATCGAAAGCTGGCGCGAGGCGATGGGCTCAGGCGCCGGACCTCAGCGGTAGCATCAGGCTGTCTGAATACCGCATCCAGGATGGAATGGTGGATTCGGCGCCACTTCAGGCTGCTTCCCGGGACTGGATGTTGTCGTAGCCGCCTTTGCTCCTGGCTTTGGACAGATCATGGGAAGCCTGGAGGTTGATCCAGAAGCGGGCTTCCATGCCGAAGTATTTTTCGAGGCGCAAGGCCGTGTCGGCACTCATCGCACGCCGGCCGGCGACCAGTTCGGAAATGCGGTTGTGCGGGACATCCAGGGCGCGGGCCAGTTCGCGCGCGGACAGGCCCAGTGGGGCCATGAATTCTTGGCGCAGCATTTCGCCTGGGTGTGTGGTGATGCGGGTCATGTCTTTTCCTCAGTGGTAATCGACGATTTCAACGTCTCCGGGGCCTTCGTCACTCCAGCGAAAACAGATCCGCCATTGTTGATTGATTCGAATGCTGAACTGGCCGATCCGATCGGCTTTCAGCGCTTCCAGATGATTGCCTGGTGGAATCGCCAGCGACTTCAGCTGGGTGACGTTGTCGAGTTGGTCAAGCTTCCGCAGTGCCACCTGCGCGATCGCCGAAAACCGGCGACTTTTGCCGGTGTTGAATAGAAGTTGTGTTTCACGGCATCGAAAACTGCGGATCATGGTCGGATTGTGGTACGTTTCGCGTACCAATGTCAAGTCTCACAGGCGGTACCAGGGGGCTTGCTTGAAGTGTCCGTGATAACGGGGTCGAACACCGGCGGTTGGAAGCGTGCCGTTCGGACAAGCGCTTGGCTACCAGCACGAACGGCCGGGCTTGTACAAGTCGATATGGCTGCGCATGGTGCCGTCGTCGAGGTGGTGGATATCGACCCGGCGCTCGAACAGGTAGGCGTCGTCTGCGCCGTGGTCGCTGACCGGTTCCGGGCCGGGCAGGTCCGAGCAGCTGGCACAGCTCGGTCAGAAACAGGTGGTAGTTCGCGCGTTCCTAGCCGCGCGCAATGTAAAAAATGACTGCAGCTTACGGTTCATGGCGCAAACTAGGTGCATGGACTTCGATGCTCTGCGCAATCTGCGGGAGGCCCACGGCGGCTGGCGGCTGCTGCTGGCCGATCACGCACCGATGGTGGTGAGCTTTTTCCATCGCGTCTTTATCGAGCCCAATGTGCGCGCAATGGCCGAGGGTGAGCTGGCCAGCCGACTGGAGGATCACCTGGCCGGCATCCGCGAAGTCCATGGGCAGGATAGCTATCCGCGTCCCGCGCTGGCCTATCTGAAGGACTGGGCCGATGATCAGCGCGCCTGGCTGCGGCGCTATTACGTCAGCGACAGTGATGAGGCGCATTACGACCTGACGCCAGCGGCCGAGGGCGCCATCCGCTGGCTGGCCGGCCTCGAGCAACCCCGATTTGTCGGCGCCGAGTCGCGCCTGCTGACGGTCTTTGATCTGCTCCAGCAGATCGTGCGTGGCACCGAGACCGATCCGGCCGCGCGCATTGCCGAGCTGGAAGGTCGACGCGAAGCCATTGACGCGGAAATCGATCGCATCCAGGCCGGCGAGCTGTCGCTGATGGACGACACCCGCCTGAAAGAGCGCTTCCTCCAGATGGCCGACACGGCCCGCGCGCTGCTGGCCGATTTTCGCCAGGTTGAGCATAATTTTCGCCAACTGGATCGCCAGGTGCGCGAGCGCATCACCTGGTTCGAAGGTGGCAAGGGCGAAGTGCTCGAAGAAGTCTTCGGCGAGCAGGATGCCATTGCCGATTCTGATCAGGGTCGCAGTTTCCGTGCGTTCTGGGATTTTCTGATGTCGCCGACCCGGCAGGAAGAACTCAGTGGCCTGCTGGAAAGAATCTTCGAGCTAGAGGCGGTCATCGACCTCAAGCCCGACCGCCGCTTGAAGCGCGTCCACTACGACTGGCTGGAGGCCGGCGAAGTCACCCAGCGCACGGTGGCGCGACTGTCCGAGCAGTTGCGCCGCTTTCTCGATGACCAGGCCTGGTTGGAGAACCGGCGCATCATGGAACTGATCCGCAACCTTGAGCGCAAAGCCGTGGCCGTGCGCGAGGCGCCGCCGCGCAAGTTGGGCATGCAGCTGGATATGCCCGTCCCGGAGATCAATCTGGTCATGGACCGACCCTTGTTCAGCCCACCGCTGCGTCCCGAGATTGCCGCCAAAGTGTCGCTGGCCGATGACAGCGATATTGATGCCGGTGCCTTGTTCGAGCAGGCCCATGTCGATCGTCTGGCGCTGGAGGCCGGGATTCGGCGGGCGTTGCAGGAGCGCGACCAGATCACATTGGGGGACTTGCTGGAGCAGCGACCGCTGGAGCAGGGCCTGGCCGAACTGGTCACCTACCTGGCGATCGCTGCCGAGGATGGCGCCGGGGTGATCGATGACGAGCAGGTCCAGATCGTCACCTGGATCCAGGCCGATGGTCGCCGGCGCCAGGCCCGGCTGCCTCTGGTAGTCTTCAGCCGATGAGCGAGTCTGAACCCGAAACCGGTGTGGGGCGGCCGCTGATTGCGCTATTCAAGGGCGTCATCTACGCCGACCAGGGCCCTGAAAACTGGCAGCGGCTACTTGAGTCAGAGGCTGCGATTCGTGATTATGTGGCGGTACTCGGGCTGGATTTGATCGTTGATGAGGCCGAAGGCTACGCATTCCTGCGCCAACGGCCCGGTGAGCATGAGGAGAGCGAACTGCCCCGATTGATGGCGCGGCGGCAGTTGAGCTATCCGATCAGCCTGCTGCTGGCCTTGCTGCGCAAGAAGCTGGCCGAACATGATGCAGGCGGCGGTGATCTGCGTCTGGTGCTCTCGCGTCAGGACATCGCTGATCTGGTGCGCCTGTTTCTGCCCGATTCGGCCAACGAGGCGAAGCTGCTGGATCGGGTCGGCATGGATATCAACAAGGCCGCTGAAATGGGTTTTCTGCGCAAGCTCAGAGGTCAGGATGACCAGTACGAGGTACGCCGCATCCTCAAGGCCTACGTCGATGCCCAGTGGCTGGCCGAGTTCGACCAGCGTCTGGGCGAATATGCCGCCCACGGGAGTGGGGAGTAAGCTCATGGAAGGGCTGGCGCTGGATTTTGCCGCCGACGACACCCGCGCCGGTTATCGCCTGCACAGGGTCGAACTGCTCAACTGGGGTACCTTTGACCGGCAGGTCTGGCGCCTGCATCCGGGCGGGGCCAATTGTCTGGTCACCGGGGATATCGGCTCGGGCAAGTCCACCATCGTCGATGCGATTACCACCCTGCTGGTGCCGGCCCAGCGCATTACCTACAACAAGGCCGCTGGCGCCGAGGCGCGCGAGCGCAGCCTCAGGTCCTACGTGCTCGGCCACTACAAGTCCGAGCGCGGCGAGGGCGGCCTGTCGGCCAAGCCTGTGCCCTTGCGCGATCACAACAGTTACTCGGTCCTGCTCGGTCACTTCTATAACGAGGGCTTTGATCGTCACGTCACTCTGGCCCAGGTGTTCTGGATCAGCGATACGCGCGGCCAGCCGGACCGGTTTTACCTGGTTGCCGATCGAGCGCTGAGCATTCACGAGCATTTTTCGGATTTTGGCAGCGACCTGAACGGGCTGCGCAAGCGCCTGCGGGCCCTCGAGCACGTCGAGTTGCACACCGCTTTTCCGGCCTATGGCGCCAGCCTGCGGCGGCGGCTGGGCATCGCCAGTGAACAGGCGCTGGAGTTGTTCAACCAGACGGTGTCGATGAAGTCGGTCGGCAATCTGACCGAGTTTGTGCGCGAGCACATGCTTCAGGCCGCCGAGACCGGCCAGCGTATCGAGGAATTGATCCGCCATTTTGATGACCTCAACCGGGCTCATCAGGCGGTGTTGAAAGCCCGCGATCAGATCCAGGCACTGACCCCGATCGTGGCCGATGCCGATGAGCATGCACAGCGCAGCCAGCAGGCCATACAGCTGCGCGGTTGTCGCGATGCCCTGGCGCCATGGTTCGCCAGCCTGCGTATCGAGTTGCTCTACCGCCGGCTCGAGGAACTGGCCGGCGAGCAGCGCAGACTGGGTGAACGGATCGAAGCCCTGAAGCGAACGCGCGCCGGACAGCGCCGTGAGCGCGATCATCTGCGTCAGTCGATTGCCGAGAATGGCGGCGATCGACTCGAGCGCCTGCGTGAGGACATCGCACGCTGGCAGGCAGACAAGGGCGAACGCCGGCGCGAAGCAGAGCGCTATCGTGCCCTTGCGACGGGGCTGGAGCTGCCGGATGCGCAGGACGCCGACACCTTTCATGCCAACCGGACGGCCCTGCAGACCCTGATCGAACAAACCCAGGCCAGCCAGGCCGAGCTGCAGAACGAGCATACGGACCAGACCGTGGCGATGCGTGATCTGCGAATGCGGCATGCCGAGATTGACCAGGAGGTCCGGTCGCTGAAGGCCCGCCGCTCCAATCTGCCGGCCGTCATGCTGGGCCTGCGCGATCGGCTGTGCGAGGCGCTGGGGCTGAAGTCCGCCGACCTGCCGTTTGCCGGCGAACTCATCCAGGTGCGCGAGGATGATCGTGACTGGGAAGGCGCCATCGAGCGCCTGTTGCACAATTTCGCCCTGTCATTGCTGGTGCCGGACGAGCACTACCGGGCGGTGGCCGAATGGGTTGATCGAACCCGCCTGCGAGGTCGTCTGGTGTATTACCGGGTCCGAGAGCCACGCACCGCCAGCCCCGAGCGGGCCGCGGCTGAAGCGCTCAGCCGCAAGCTGGCCATCCGCACCGACAGCGCTCACTACGCCTGGCTGGAACGCGAGCTGACCCGGCGCTTTGATCATGTCTGCTGCAGCGACATGGATCGTTTTGCGCGCGAGACCCGCGCAATCACTCGCGCCGGACAGATCAAGTCCGGCGGCGTGCGCCACGAAAAAGACGACCGCCATGCCATCGATGACCGGACCCGCTACGTGTTGGGCTGGAGCAACGAAAACAAGGTCCGGGCCCTGGTCGAGCAGCGCGGCCAGCTGGAACAGCGGATGCAGGCGGTAGCGGCCGAAATCGCCGCTCTCGAAGAGCAGCTCGGGCGCCTGGGCCATCGCCTGGGCGATCTGAATCGGCTCGACATGTTCGCCGATTTCCAGCGCCTGAATTGGCAGGAACCAGCTACCCACATCTCCGGGCTGGAAGCGGAGGAACGCCGCCTGCGCGAGGGTTCGGATGTGCTCAGGACGCTGCGGGCCAGTCTCGATGAACTCGAACAGGCCAGTGAACAGACCGAGATCGAACTCGAACGGCGCCAGGAGCAGCGCACCACGGCAGAAGAACGGGCCCGCAGCGCCGCCGAGGATCGCGCCCAGGCCGAGGCGCTGGTCGATGAACTGAAGCCGGCCGACCGCGAGCTGTGGTTTGCCCGCCTGGTTGAGCTACGCGACCAGGCGCTGGAGGACCAGCCGATCAACCTAAACGGGATCGAGGCCCGCCAGCGCGAGTTTCGTGCCTGGCTGACCGCGCGCATCGATGCCGAGGACAAGGCGCTGGCGCGACTCAATGATCGCCTGATCCGGGCCATGCAGAATTTTCATCATCGCTGGCCGCAGGCCGCGCGCGAGGCTGATGTCAGCGTGGCTGCGGTCGCTGAATACCGCCGCCTGCTCGACGGTCTGACCGGCGATGACCTGCCGCGTTTTGAACGGCGCTTCAAGGAACTGCTCAACGAAAACACCATCCGCGAGGTGGCCGGATTCCAGGCCCTGCTGCACCGCGAGCGCGAGCAGATCCGCGAGCGCATCGAGACCATCAACCGCTCGCTGCACCAGATCGACTACGAAAAAGGCCGCTACATCCGGCTGCTGGCCGAGACTGCGCCGGATGCCGATATCCGGGATTTCCAGCACAAGCTGCGTGCCTGTACCGAGGGGGCGATCACCGGCTCGGAGGATGCCCAGTACTCCGAGCAGAAATTCCTCCAGGTGCGCGAGATCATCGATCGATTCCGCGGCCGCGAAGGCACGGTGGAATTGGACCGCCGCTGGACGCGCAAGGTCACCGACGTGCGCAACTGGTTCGTGTTTTCCGCCTCCGAGCGCTGGCGCGATGATGACCGGGAACAGGAGCACTACGCCGATTCCGGCGGCAAGTCGGGCGGGCAGAAGGAAAAGCTGGCCTACACCGTGCTGGCCGCCAGTCTGGCCTACCAGTTCGGCCTGGAGTGGGGCGAGAAGCGTTCGCGCTCGTTTCGTTTCGTGGTCATTGACGAGGCTTTTGGCCGCGGCTCGGATGAGTCGGCACGCTACGGGCTGGAACTTTTCGGCCGGCTCAACCTGCAGTTGCTGATCGTCACGCCGCTGCAGAAGATCCACATCATCGAGCCGTTCGTGGCCAGCGTCGGCTTTGTTCACAACCCCGACGGCAAGCAATCCATGCTGCGCAATCTGTCCATCGAGGAATACCGCGCCGAACTGGCCCGGCGCAAGACCACGAATCCGGTCCAGATCCAGTGAGCACAACAGGCTGGACGACCTCGGCCGATCTGGTCGGAAAAATCCGCAAGCTTTGGGACTCGGGACAGCTGCTGCGCGAACGGCTGGACGGACAGGACTCGCTGTTTCCGCTCCGGCTTGCGCTGCGCAAGGCGAGCTCGCGCGATCTGACCGAACGGTTCGACCATGTGCGCGCCTGGGTTGGTGAGCTGATCGAGCACTCGCGCGAACGTTGCGGCTGGGGCTATGCCATCGAATGGCGCACCGTCAACCACCGCACCCGCGGCAGCAATCGCTTGCCGACCGCCGTGGTCGTGCCCGAGGCTGACGAGGCGCTGCGCCTGATCGGCAAAAGCGCCCGGGCCAGGCGCTTTGATCAACTGGCCGATGCATTGCTCGGAGAGTTTCCTGATTTGCGCGGCTGGCTGGCCCGGCGCCCGCTCGAAGCGCTGCGTCGGGACGCGGAGTGGCCGCGATTGTGTGCGATCTTGCGCTATTTCCTCGCCCATCCGCGCCCCGGTCTTTACCTGCGCCAGCTCGATATTCCCGGTGTCGATACCAAGTTCATCGAGGCCCGCCGCAGTCTGGTGGGCGAACTGCTGGACGCGGTCTTGCCTGCTTCGGGAGTTGACGCCGCGGCGACCGGGGTGGCCGGTTTCCATCGCCGCTACGGCCTGGCCAGCCGCCCGGCACATGTGCGTTTTCGCATCCTGGACCCGGACCTGGCACTTCGGGGCCTGACCGATCTGTCGGTGCCGGCCGAACAGTTCGCCGCGCTGAATCTGCCGGTCGATGACGTCTTCATCACCGAAAACGAGATCAACGGGCTGGCTTTTCCCGACCATCCCGGCGCCATCGTGATCTTTGGTCTCGGCTACGGTCTGGATCGATTGGCCGGGATCGACTGGCTTGTCCGCGCCCGTTGCTGGTACTGGGGCGATATCGATAGCCACGGATTTGCCATTCTCCATCGCCTGCGTTGCCACCTGCCGGCAGCACGCTCATTTCTGATGGACCGGGCGACCCTGGAAGCCCACCGTGATCTGTGGGGCCGCGAGCCGGAGGAGCGCCGTTTTCGCGGCGAGCTGGCCCGGCTGGACGCGTCGGAGCAGGCGCTCTACCAGGTCTTGCGGGATGATGTTCTCGGGCCGGCTGTGCGCCTGGAGCAGGAGCGGATTGGCTTTGCCTGGTTGCATCGGTTTCTCGAAGAACTGCGGAGCATGCAGTGAATGCCACAAGATTATACTTTTTGTTATAATGCGCCTTCCTGAAGGCTGGATTCTGCAATGACTCGCAAACTCAAGCTCACCACTGTCGGCAATTCCACTGGCGTGGTTTTGCCCAAGGATTTGCTCGAAAAGCTGCGTGTGCAACGCGGCGATGAGTTGATGGTGCTCGAGACACCGGACGGCATCACCTTGACGCCTTTCGACCCGGCCTTCGCGGCGCAGATGGATGTGGCCGAGCGAATCATGCGGGAAGATCGCGACCTCCTGCGCAAGCTTGCGGAATAGGCCATGTCCGACTGGATCTGGATTTCCGCAGAGCTTGCCGAAGCGATCCATGAACGTCAGTTGGCCGAGCATGGCGGGCCGTCGGGTGTGCGTGATCGTGGCTTGTTCGAATCAGCGCTGGCCCGCCCGCGTCAGCTGGCCGCCTATGGTGGCAGCGAAGTTGATGCTCCTGCGCTGGCGGCTGCTTATGCCTTTGGCCTGGCACGCAACCATCCTTTCATTGACGGAAACAAGCGCACAGCGTATGTCGTGTGCAGAACGTTTCTGGTCCTGAACGGGTGGGATCTTGTTGGGCCTTTGTCTGATCGTTACCCGGTTTTTCTCGGCCTGGCCGAGGGCAGCCTCAGCGAATCGGAGCTGACCGACTGGTTGCGACAGCATTGCCGACCGGAGCAGGTCAGCGAAGCCGTGGCTGGCTACTCGGGCTAGTCCAGCGCTAATGGCCATAGCAGGCGCCGGCGTGGAGAACGTGCTGCAGTGTGTCCGCTGCCCCAGTCCGCTGGGCCCGCTGCTGATGGCGGAAAATCCCGCCGGGCTGGCCGGTGTCTGGTTTGTCGATCAACGCCATTTCCCGGGCATGGCCGGGCACTGGACAGTCCGGCGCACACCCTTGTTGGCGGCAGCTGAAAGCCAGGTGCTGGCCTATCTGGCCGGGGAGCGCCGGGCATTCGAGCTGCCGCTGGCACCGCACGGGACGCCGTTTCAGCGCGCGGTCTGGGCGGCGCTGCGCACGATTCCCTATGGCCGCTCAGCCAGTTATGGCGATATCGCCCGGGCGCTGGGCCGGCCTGCGGCCGCGCGCGCCGTGGGCGCGGCGGTCGGGCGCAACCCCTTGAGCATGATCATTCCCTGCCACCGCGTGGTCGGCAGCAACGGCGCCCTGACCGGTTATGCCGGCGGGCTGGCGCGCAAGCGCTGGCTGCTGGCCATGGAGGCCGGGGATGCCCGCAAAGAAAGCCTTGGTGACTAGTTGTCCGGTTTGGGCAGAAAAAGCCGTACCACCAGTGGGTCATGGTCGGCGGCCTGGCGCGGATTCAGGCTGTTGATCGGCAGCAGTTCCAGTTCGGTGACCGGTTTCAACGCCCGGCTGACCAGGATGTGATCAATGGCCTGGGCGTTGCCCTGGAAGACGTAGGTGAAGCGCTCTTCGCCCGGCAGGTCGGTGACCGGGTTGTGCAGCGGCACGCTGCGGTCGCTGGTCAGAATGTTCAGTGGTTCGGAAAACCAGTGGTCATTGAGATCCCCCAGCACGACCAGGCGCTCGCGCTGCTGCCGGCCCAGGCTGGCCGCGAAATCCAGCACGGCCCGGGCCTGGGCCCGCCGCTGGTCCGCGTCGCCTTCGACCGGCGGCTGGCGCTGTCCGAACAGCGGATCACTGCCGCCCTTGGAGGCGAAGTGATTGTTGATGATGACCACCGCCTGTTCGTTGAAGACGAATTCTGCGACCAGAGATTTGCGGCTGTTGGCAAACGCCGGTCCGCCCAGACGACGTGGGCTGCCAGCCACCAGTTCGACCCGATCCGGGTTGTAGAGAAAGGCATTGCGGATGTTGCCGCCGGGCTGGCCGCCATCGGCATTGCGCTCGGGCGGCAGGTCGATCCAGGCGTACTGCGGTCCCCCGGCCTCGACGATCGCCTCGGCCAGGACAGCCAGGGTGCGCTCGGCCGAGACCAGCTCGCTGTCCTCGGCGCCATTGCCGTCCTGAATTTCCTGCAGGCCGACGACGTCGGGCGCATTCATGACGGTGGCGATGTGGTCGGCCAGTTCGGCCATGCGGCCGCTGCCGATGGCGTCATCGACGTCGCGCGGCGAGCGCACCCGGCCAAAATCCTCGACCCAGGGATTGAGGTTTTCGACGTTGTAGCTGGCGATCAGCAGGTGATCATGATCACCAGAAAGGGCACTGGCGACAGCTGCCGGCTGGCCGGGAATGCGCCGTAGCGCGTGTTCGGCCACGATGCGGAAATTGCCGAAACGGTAGTCGACGATGCCGGTGACCGGCGCCAGCTGGTCGCCGACTGCGGCCGGATCGGGAAATTCGGGCAGCAGCAGCGGGTTGGCCTGGATCAGGATGCGCTCGGCGTTGAAGTCCCCCGGCCCGGCGGCGACGGTGCCGTGACGGCCCATATTGCGCTGGTGATCGGTTGCGATCACCCAGGTTTCCTGGAAGCGGCTGGTCGGGCCAACGACATGAGTTGTCGGCAGGGCGACCCGCATCCCGATCAGGGCGGTCCAGAAGTCGATGGCGTTGTCCTCGGGAGCCAGCGGCCGGTCGAATCGATCGGGTGCCAGCCGCTCGGGCAGTTTGCGGCCGGCCGGCCCGACGGCCACCGCATCGGGCAACGGCAGGCCCGAGGCGATGACCTCGATATTGGGGCTGGTCAGGCGGGTCAGGCCCAGGTCGGTGGGTCGATTGTCCGGTACATGGTGCTCCAGCAGGCCGCGCACCGCCACCCGATCACCGCGCCGTACGGCCGGCCGGCCCTGGGTCAGGACTTGCAGACCGGCCCGCTGATCTGATCCAGGCGCCTGAATCCAGAACCGGTCTTCCAGGACCAGGGTGACGATGCCTTCGGTGGTGACCGGTCGATCCTGAACCGTCGGCAGACGCGATTGGCCATGGATTTCAGGGATGGTCAGGGTCTGGGCAGACAGGCCGGTGACGGCCAGCAGGCCGGTCAGCAACAGAACAATCAGGCGCATTGATGATGACGGGGCGATGGATGGAATGGCGCTCATGATAGAGCAAGCCGGCTGCTGAATCTGCTATGCTTTTCGTGCGAATGATTGTCTTTTACAACTACCCTGAGGTGCACTGCAATGACCAAGTCTTTTGCTGTCGTTCTATCCCTTTTGCTGGTTCTGATGGTTCCCATGCCGGCAATGGCCCATGATGAAGACCGCGTCGATCACTTCGAGGGGGAGCCGGCGCGGACCTTGCAGGAAGCGCTGGCCAACTTCCGCGAAGCCAACGCCCGACTGGGCGAGATCGTCAGTCAGGACAATCCCGATACCGAAGCGGTTTTCGAGGTGCACCAGTTGACCTATACGCTGGAAAACGCGCTTGAAAAGATCCGCGACGAAATGGAGGACCTGGCCGAAGTGCTCGAGGAAGTTCATCTGGCCTCCGAGCGCAACGACGGCGAGACCGTCCGTGTTCGGGGCCGGGACTACCTGGATACAGCCAACCGGATCGTCCCCTGAAAGCGCCTGCCACGCATTGATTACAAAGTGGCGATGACGTTGAGCACTTCGCTGCCGTAGCGCTCCAGCTTGTGCTGGCCGACGCCGCTGACCTGGGCCAGTTCGGCAAGCGTTTGCGGCCTGGCCTCGACAATCGCGGCCAGGGTGGCATCGTGAAAGATCACGTAAGGTGGCACCCCTTGGGCATGGGCGGTTTCCAGGCGCCATTGTTTCAGCGCCTGCCAGGCCGGCTCTTCGGTATCGATTTCGACCCGGCTGCCGGCCGCCCTGCGCCGCCGGCCGGGCATGGCATCGCGGCGCAGTTGCACCTGCTCTTCGCCCTTGAGTAATGGCCGGCAACGTTCGCCCAACTGCAGGCCGCCGTGGCCGGCCGGGTCGGGTTGCAGGTGGCCCAGGGCCAAAAGCTGGCGCAGCACCGACTGCCAGCCCCGGCGATCGAGTTCGGCGCCAATGCCGAAGGTGCTCAGCCGATCATGGCCGAGCGCGGTAATCCGGTCGCTGGCGTTGCCGAGCAGGACATCGATGACATGTCCGGCGCCAAAGCGCTGGCCGGTACGGTAAACGCACGACAGCGCCTTGCGTGCTGCCTCGGTGGCGTCCCAGACCTCGGGCGGATTGCGGCAGTTGTCGCACTGCCCGCACGCGCCGGGGTGGTCTTCGCCGAAGTAGCTCAACAGCGGCGGGCGCCGGCACCCGGGGTGCTCGCAGTAGGCCAGCAGGGCTTCCAGGCGCTCGCGCTCCAGGCGCTGCTGGGCCTCCGGCAGGTTCGAGCTGGCCTGCATCTGGCGGATCTGGACGATATCGGCCAGGCTGTAGACCATCCAGGCGTCGGCCGGCAGCCCGTCGCGCCCGGCCCGTCCGGTCTCCTGGTAATAGGCCTCGATCGAGCGCGGCAGGTCAAGATGGGCGACAAAGCGGACATCGGGTTTGTCGATGCCCATCCCGAACGCGATCGTGGCGCACATGATGACCCCGTCCTCGCCGATGAAGCGGTCCTGGTGATCGCGCCGCTCATCGGCGCTCAGGCCGGCATGGTAGGGCAGGGCAGTCAGACCGTTCTGGTAGAGAAAGGCCGCTGTCTGCTCGGTCCGTTTGCGCGAAAAACAGTAGACGATGCCGGAATGACCACGGTGTTCGGCCTGGATGAAACGCAGCAACTGGGCCCGGGCATTGTCCTTGAGCCCGACCCGGTAGCGGAGGTTCGGCCGGTCGAAGCTGTCGATGAAGGTCGTCCCGCCATCAGCCAGCAGATGACGCCGGATTTCGGTCCGGGTGCGTTCATCGGCCGTCGCGGTCAGGGCGATGCGCGGCACGCCGGGGAAGCGTTCGCGCAGAATGCCCAGTTGCAGGTATTCCGGGCGGAAATCATGGCCCCATTGCGAGACGCAGTGGGCCTCATCAATGGCGAACAGGGCCAGCCGGCAGCGCGCCAGCAGCGCCAGTACCGGCTCGCGCAGCAGGCTTTCCGGGGCTATGTAGAGCAAGTCCAGATCGCCCTGGACCAGCCGGTCCTCGACGTCTCGCCGCGCTCTGGCGTCGAGACTGGAATTGAGCACGGCGGCAGCCACGCCATTGGCCTTGAGGGCTTCGACCTGGTCGCGCATCAGGGCGATCAGCGGCGAAATGACAATCCCGGTGCCTGGCCGGCTCAGCGCCGGAATCTGGTAGCACAGAGACTTGCCGCCGCCGGTCGGCATCAACACCAGGGCGTTGCCGCCATCGATGACAGTCTCGACGATCTCGCGCTGGCGCCCGCGGAAGCGGTCGTAGCCAAATACCCGCGCCAGCAGCGCTTCAGGGCTGGTGCCCGCGGCCGCGCCGTGGCTAGCCGGTTGCATGATTGCGAGTTTGCGTGGATTTGAGCATGGCCGACAGGATAACCGCCCGGCTGGATTCGGGCGGTCGGAAAATCGCTCGCAAAGCGGTCCGCGTTTTGCCGTGCTGACCCGGGTCGTGCCGGTGCAACAATCAGTCCAGATTAAGCGCCACGGCGGCCTTGCCGGTCTGTTCCAGCCGGGTGCGGATATGCGCCTCGGACTCGGCGGTGCGTCCCTCGAATTCCGGCCAGCCCTGGCCATGGCGCAGGCAGAGCTGGCGCAGCACGGTGACATGGGCGTCGGAATCATTCAGGCAGGGGATGTATTTGAGGTCCTCGCCACCGGCCTCGACGAACTCTTCCTTGCCCTCCATGGCAATTTCCTCAAGCGTTTCCAGGCAGTCAATCGAAAAGCCCGGGCAGACGACCTGGAGATTCTTGACGCCTGAGTGGCCGAGCTCTTCGAGGGTCTTGTCGGTGTAGGGCTTGAGCCATTCCGCCCTGCCCAGCCGCGACTGGAAGGTCACCATCCAGTCGTCCTCTTCCAGACCCAGCCGCTGGGCGATATGACGGGCGCTGAACTTGCACTGGCAGTGGTAGGGGTCGCCGGCCAGCAGGTTGCGCTTGGGAATGCCGTGAAACGAGAACAGCAGCTTGTCGGGTTTGCCATGCTCGGCCTGGAAATGGCGGATCGAGTCGGCAATCGCGGCCTGCCAGGCTTCCTCGCGGTAGAAGTCGTTGATGAAGCGCAACTCAGGGAACCAGCGCTGGTTCTGCATCCACTTCGTGACCTGGTCGAAGACCGAGGCGGTGGTGGTGGCCGAATACTGCGGGTACATGGGCAGGACCAGCAGGCGCTGGACGTTGGCTTGCTGGAGGCGGTCCAGGGCCGAGGCGATCGAAGGCTGACCGTAACTCATCGCCAGTTCCAGCGAGATATCCGGGAGGTCTTCGGCCAGGTTGGCCGCCAGCTTGTCGGCCAGCCGCCGGTTGTTGGCCATCAGCGGAGAACCCTCGTCGGTCCAGACTTCGGCGTAGGCCCTGGCCGACTTGGGTGCCCGGAACGGCAGGATGATGCCATTGAGAATAAACCACCAGATCGGGCGCGGTACCTCGATCACGCGTGGATCACCGAGAAACTGCTTCAGATATGGCCGCAGCGCCTTGGCTGTCGGCGCTTCGGGGGTGCCGAGGTTGACCATCAGGATGCCGGCGCGGGCGGCGCTGCGATGGGCGGTCACTTCAGCGGCCCCCTGGCGGGTGGTCACCAGAGAGGATTTTGCGGTCTTCATGGCTTGTTCTGCACTCTTGCGTGATTACCCCTATTGTACGAATCCGGCAGGCACGGCCGGTGAGCAAACCGGCATGCCCGTTGCCGATGGCGCTCGCCTTTGGAATGCCCGGTCTGCTCTGGTATGATGCTTGGGTCGGAGACGCTTCAAGAGACAATTGCCCAATGCGAAGCTTCGCACCTGTTTTCCAGAGTGCGCTCGCCGCGGTCGCCATGACCGTGGCTGCTTCGCTGTGGGCGAATCCGGTTGGCTACAGCATCAACTCCCGCGGCGTCGATGAGGATGATCGCCGGGTCAATGCCCTGTGGCGGGTGGACCTGCTCAGCGGGCAGGCCGACTACATCGGCTGGACCAGCTTTCTGGATGTCGAAGCCTTGGCGCTGAGCGCCGATGGTGCGCTCTACGGCGCCGATGACGATAGCAATACCCTGTTGCGGGTCAGTACGGTCACCGGCCTTGCCCAGCCGGTCGGTGGGGCGGCCAACCGCTACAACACCGGACTGGCGCTGGATCGCAGTCTTGATTTCGGCATGAGCTTTACCTGTGATGGTGACCTCTACGTGGTCTCGGATGTCGAACAGTCGCTGTTTCAGGCCGATCTGGAGACCGGGCGACTGAGCCAGATCGGCGATGCCGGAGCCCTGGGCGCGCCGATTACCGATCTGGCGATTCGGGGCGACGAGGTCTACGGTATTGGCGTCGGCCTGACGCGTGAAGGCCGGACGGCGGCACCCAATTTGTATCGTATCAATCTGGAGGTCCCGTCGGCCGAGCTGATCGGACCGCTGGGTGCTGAGGTAGGCCCTTACAACAATGCCGGTCTGTCGTTTGCCGAGGATGGCACCCTGTGGGCCATTACCGATCGGCGCGCGGTCGACAACCAGGACCTGCCCAGCCAGGTTCTGCGTATCGACCCGGCCTCCGGCCAGGCCGAGGTGGTCTCGGAAACCATCATCGGGATGGAATCCCTGGCCATCGCCCCGCCGGTGATGTGCCAGTTGCGCGATGTAATGCGCGGCAGCCACCCCATTCCGCTGCTTTCCGGCCCCGGCTTGCTGATCTTTTCGCTGGCGGTGTTGCTGCTGGGCGGTCTTCGCCTGCGCATCCGACAGTCCTGATACACTTTCCGCTCTTGACAATGACCGTGCGATTCCTGTCGCAAGGAGTGTTCTGATGGGTTTTGGCAATATAGGCTGGTTCCAGATTCTGGTGGTTTTGCTGATCGTACTGCTGGTGTTCGGAACCAAGAAAATCCGGACCCTGGGTGGTGATCTGGGCGGTGCCATTCGCGATTTCCGCAAGGGGATGAGCGAAGAGGACAGTGACAAGGAAGATGCCGCTGCTGAGACTGGAGACAAGGCGGACAGCGACGATGAGCGTTCGGTCAAAAAGACCGGGGGGACGTCGAAATCAGCCTCTTCCACTGCCAAAGACAGTTGATCCGTTACCCCGATGAGCGGTATCGGCTTTTCCGAACTGGTGTTGCTGGCGGTCATTGCGCTGTTGGTCGTCGGGCCGCGGCGCCTGCCGGAAATTGCCCGCACGGCCGGTCAGATGACCCGCACGGTGCGCGGTGCCTGGCAAAACATCAAGTCGGAATTCCAGGCCGAGCTCGATAACGAACACAACCGCCGGATCATGGAGGCGGCGGCCAAGACGCGCAAGGAACTGGAAACACCGTTCCGTCTGGATCAGGAGCCGAAGGGTGACCGAAAAGACGGCGGATAATCGCGAACTGACCCTGATCGACCACCTGCTGGAGCTGCGCAGCCGTTTGCTCAAGGCGGTGGTGGCGATTGCCATCGTAGTGATCGCGCTGGCGCCTTTTGCCCGCCAGCTTTACTCGGCCCTGGCCGAGCCGCTGGTGCGCTATCTGCCCGAAGGCTCCAGCATGATTGCCATTGACGTGGCCTCGCCGTTTTTCGCACCGTTCAAGCTGGTCCTGATCCTTGGGGTGCTGATCGCCATGCCGGCGGTCATCTACCAGGCCTGGGCGTTCGTCGCTCCCGGCCTGTATCGGCACGAACAACGCCTGGCTCGGCCCTTGCTGGTCGCATCTGTCCTGCTGTTTTACGCAGGTTGTGCGTTTGCCTATTTTGTCGTCTTCCCGGTGGTGTTTGCCTTCTTTACCTCGATGGCCCCTGAAGGGGTGGCGGTGATGACGGATATCAGCCGCTATCTGGATTTCATCCTGACCTTGTTCATTGCCTTCGGCCTGGCCTTCCAGGTGCCTGTGGCGACCATCGTGCTGGTGGCGCTGGGCATTACCACGACCGAGACCCTGGCCAAGGCGCGTGGCTACGTGGTTGTCGGAGCCTTTCTGGTGGCGATGCTGATCACGCCGCCAGACATGATTTCCCAGACCCTGCTGGCGGTGCCTGTGCTGCTTCTGTACGAGCTGGGGATTGTGATGGCGCGGGTGATGGTCCGACGCACGGAAGAAGCCAAGCAGGCTGCTGGCGACGACTAGTCACTCGGCGAGCAGGTCCGGCTGGCTCAGAGTGTGAGGTCAGTGCCGTCGTCGCGCTGGTCTTGCTCAAGTCCGGGTGACCAGCCGAAGATCTGGCTGAAGGCCAGATACTGGGCCCCGGTCATGAGCACCTGGAACAGCATGACTGTCACCAGAATGATCAGCTGAACCAGGAATCCGCCTGGCGTTCCGAGTGCCAGCGTCAGCACACTGCTGACCAGCAGCACGATGATGAACAGCCCGAAGACCACGCCGAAGGCAGCCAGGGCAAAGCCGGCAAACGCGGCCCAGTTGCTGACCACCGCGCGCAGGCTGGCGCTCAACGCGGGAATCACTTGGGCCCGGCCGAACATCACCAGTGGGACCGCGAAGTACAGCGCGGCCAGGACCAGCAGCATGACCGCGCCGGACAGCAGCAGCCCGCCGCCCAGCGAGGCGCCCGCCAGTGCCTCGGCCATCGCCTCGGGCGACTGCACGGCCGCTTCGAGCCGGTCAGCGCCGATCTGATTGCTCAGCCAGGTCACCAGGACCACTGCCGCAGCCAGGCCACCAAACATCCCGAAAACCCCCAGCATCAGCAGCCGCGAGCGTCTGAGCGGGTCATTCCAGGCGGAAAACAGGGTTGCAGGTGGCGGCAGCTGGCGTTCACCGAGGCGATCAAAGGCCAGCATGACGCCGGCGCTCAGCAGCGGGGTGATCAAGGCCAGAATGGCCTGGCCGACCAGTGGCAGCAGCGCGACCATCGAGACCCCAAGCCAAAGCCCGGCAATCGCCAGCAGGGGACGAAACCCCCGTCGCATCCATTCCGCACTGGCCGGCAGCCAGGCCAAACCGCTGCGGAAGCCTACCTGTCGGATCGGGAAACGCGGCGTACTCATGAGGCGGGTTTCAGGACTGCCGCCTTGTCCAGCGCCCCGGCCGACCAGGCCGGCGCCTTACCCAGGGCATCGAGCACCTGTTCCGGCTCAGCGACGCTTTGCCACATCTGCAAATGGGCCCGGTTCATGAAGTGCTCGTCCACGCTTTGCTGCAGAAACGCCAACAGCCGGTCATAATACCCGCCTGTGTTGACCAGCACGATGGGCCCGAGAAACTGGCCGAGACGCTTGAGCGTCATGGCTTCGAACAGTTCTTCAAAGGTGCCGCAGCCGCCTGGCAGGGCGATGACAGCATCGGAATCCTCCAGCATTCTGGCTTTGCGGGTGCGCATGTCTTCGACGATTTCGAGCGCGGTCAGCTGCTGGTGCCCGGCCTCGACCCGGGTGAGGAATTCGGGAATGATGCCGTAGACCTCGGTGCCGGCGGCCAGCGCGGCATCAGCCATGGCCCCCATCAGGCCGCGTCCACCGCCGCCGTAGACAATGGTCAGACCGGCCTCGCCCAGGGTTCGGCCCAGCCGGCTGGCGGCATTGGTATATTCTGGCGCCAGGGCCTGGCTGGAGGCGGCGTACACGGTGACACGTTCGATGGACATCAACTGACGAATAGATGAACAAGACAATCCAACATTGTAAACGCAGCCTGGTGGTGGTGCCCGGCGCCCTGCGCGTCATCCTGGCCGCCGGCGTGCTGGTGATACTGAGCGCCTGTGATTCCGGCCCAGCACCGGTGGAACTGGCTGAAGGCCAGGAACCCTACCTGCGCTACTGTGCCTCCTGCCACGGCAACCAGGGCGAGGGCAAGCCGCCTGCCTTTCCGCCGCTGGCCGGCTCGGAGTGGATGGAACTGCCCTCCGAGGCGCTGGCCCTGATCGTGCTCTACGGTCTGCGCGGCGAGATTGAGGTTGCCGGACGAACCTACCGTGGCTACATGCCGCCGATGCAGCACCTGAGCGATGACGATATCGCCGCCTTGCTGGGTTTTGCCGAGCGGACCTGGGCCGGGCGTGAGGCTGGACTGGAGGTGGCCGACATTGCCCGCCTGCGCACCGCGTTTGCCGACAGGCGGCCGCCGCTGGAAGGCATGGAAGGTCTGATGCAGGCGCTGGACGAGTTGCCGTGACCGTCTATCCGGGGCGCAGCGGACCGGGCGGTTCGGCCGCGATCACGCTGCTGATCATCACGGTGGTGGCCTATTTCATTCAGGTCAGCGCTTTTACCGATGTGGTCCGGCTATTTGCCCTGTGGCCGCTGGGCACACCGGGAGCGATCAATGTCGGTGACGGCACCAGCCTCAAGACCGGATTCGGTGTCTGGCAACTGGTCAGCTACGGCTTTCTGCACGGTGGTCTGGCCCACCTTTTTTTTAATATGTTCGCCCTGTACATGTTCGGTCTGCCGATCGAGCGCCTGTGGGGCACCCGGCGCTTCCTGATCTTTTATTTCGTCTGCATGGTTGGCGCCGGACTCGTCCAGCTGCTGGTGGCTCAGCTGGCCGGGGAAATCTATCCGACCATCGGGGCCTCCGGTGCGGTTTTCGGGCTGCTGCTGGCGTTCGGCATGATGTATCCCAACAGTCGCATCATGCTGCTCTTTCCGCCGATCCCGATGCGGGCCAAGTGGTTCGTGATTGTCTACGGGTTGCTGACCCTGGTCTTCGGGGTCACTGGCACCATGCCCGGCATCGCCCACTTCGCTCACCTGGGCGGCATGCTGTTTGGCCTGGCGCTGATCCTGTACTGGGCTTCCAGGGTGCCGGCGCGCTAGAATCCGACCATGATCGAGCAGACGCACGCCGATGAGATCCTGATTGTCGACGACCAGCAGCCCATGCGCCTTTTGCTGGCGGGCCTGCTGCGCAACCTGAGGTTTGTCAATATCCGCCAGGCTGCCAGCGGAACCCGGGCGCTGGAGATGATCAGGGCACATCATCCCGCGCTGGTCTTCCTGGACCTGGAAATGCCGGATATGCACGGCCTGGAGGTGCTCGAGCAGATCCGTGAGATGGCGGGCGGTGACGATATCTTTGTGGTGATCCAGACCGGTAGCGCGACCAAGGAAAATGTTGAGCGTGCGCGTGAGCTCAAGGTCGACGATCTGCTGGCCAAGCCATACAGCCTTGAGAAACTGGAAATTTCGATCGGGCGCTACCGCGCAGCGGTCGCAAACTAGGACGCCGGCCGGACTTGAGCCTCTTCGTCATCCTCGTTTCGCAACCAGCGGTCGGCCCAGGCGCTGGCTCGCAGGTAGTCCTCGTTGAGCATGGCCGTGGTGTCGCCGCCCGCCTGGTGGAATCGCCCGGCCTCGAAGTCGTCCAGAATGGTGATCAGTTTGCCCAGCTCGCCCTCGCGGTGGGTGAGCGCACGCCGGACCGGCCCTGAGAAGGGCAGGTCGCGGACCAGTTGTTCCATGGGCTGGCCCTCAAAGACATCCAGGCGGGAAAACAGACCGACCGAGAAGGCGATCGGGCTGGAGATGCTGGCGATTCTCTCGGCGAGATTGGCCGCCATGCCCGCCCGCACCAGCAACTGGCGCGCCTGCAGTCGCCGAATCGGTTCATTGCTGGTCAGCATGAATGTCGAGATCAGCGAGCGCAGGCGTTCCGAGCCGATCCGCATGATCGCCTCGGTCAGGGTATCGATGGTCCGTCCCCGAGGGCCCAGTGCGGCAGAGTTGGCCTGCCGAAGCACGACGATGGCCAGGCTGGGATGCTGGGCCAGCAATGGCTCCAGTTCAGTCAGGCTGCATTCCTCGTTCGACAGTTCGGCGAGCAGCTGCAATTCCACCGCCCGGTTGCCACTGCGCCGATGGGTGGTCCGGGGGATGACCACGGGCAGCGAGAAGACGAAGCCCTGCAGCCAGTCGAAGCCCGCCTGCCGGGCCTGGTCCAACTGGTCTGGGGTTTCGATGAAGGTGGCCATCTGCAGCGGTCGGCTTGCCCCGGCAGCAGCCGTCCGGATGGGGGTCCGGTGGCGGCGGAAATCGGTTTTGATGATGTCCGGAGACAGCTCCAGTTGCTGTGGGGCCGAGGCGACAACCGCGGCATCGACCGCAATCCGGTATCCGGCCGCCTGCAACCGGGTGACGGCTGCAGCGGTCTTTGCGTCTTGCCATGCGCTGCTGTTGAGTTCAAGCACGGTCTGCTCGGGCGGATAGAGAATCGACTCGGGGTTGAGCAGCCACTCATCCGGGATGGTGCACAGCAAGAAGCGATTGCCGACCAGTTCGTTCAGACCAATGTCGAACATGACGCTGGCACAGGCCCGGGCTGTGGCCAGCAGCGCATTGTCGACATTGGCCTTGTCGGCAAGGGCTGAGTCGCGGTAGAGCAGCTTGTCGCCGATGTGGGCCAGGGCCTGGTCGCAGACCGGCTGGAGTGCGATGCCATAGCCGTCGGCGGATTGGCTGGCGATCATGGATCGGAACCATCGCAGATGGTCTCGAGCGCCGGACGGGCGGTCATGATCTGCTCGATCAGCCGGTGGGTCAAATCCTGCAGCTCAGCCCAATCGCTGCGATCACGGCAGCCATGCTCCAAATGTCTGGCCGACTCCGCGGCGGTGGTCATGCCGAAGGTGGCCGCAAGGCCCTTGAGGGTGTGGGCGGCGCGTTGCAGTGCTTCGCGATCCTGAGCGGACAGCTGGTCGGCCAGTTCCTTCAGGTGGCCAGGCAATTCCGGCACAAAAGCCGCCAGTACTTCGCGCAGCAATTGCTCATCACCGCCAGCAAGCCGAACGGCTCCGGCCCAGTCCAGCGCGGGGTCGGCGTGCTGGTCCATGCCGGCATTCAGGAATTCGTCAAGGTCTGAGAACTGGGCAATTGGCACGTCCGGGGCCGGGGCCTGGCGCTGGCCGGAGATGACCACGCGTTCGATTTCCGCATACAGGCTGGCCGGGTCGACCGGTTTGGCAACATAGCCATCGATCCCCGAGGCCAGATAGGCCTCGCGATCGCCCTTCATGGCGTTGGCGGTCAGGGCGATGATCGGGCAGGGCGGGTCGCCGCGGTCCTGCTCCAGCTGGCGAATCTGCCGGGTGGCTTCCAGACCGTCCATCACCGGCATCATCATATCCATCAAAATGAGATCGAAAGCCTGGTTGCTGGCCAATTCTACCGCTTCCCTCCCGTTCTGGGCGATGGTGTACAGCGCGTTGACTTTTTTCAGCAAGGCGGCAGTGACTTTCTGATTGACGGTGCTGTCCTCGGCAACCAGCACGGTCAGTCGGCGGTCCTGCAACAGCTCGCGCCGGCTCTGCCCCGGCTGCCGGGTGCCGGTGAGGCCCCAGTGCTGGTTCAAGGTCCGCTGCAGAACCGACAGCGTGATCGGTTTGACCAACAGCGAGCGCAGGTTGAGATTGCGGCATTTCTGCTCTTCGCCATGCAGGCTGCTTGAGGACATGATGCGAATGTCTGCGGTCCGGGCCAGCGCTTCGTCGAGCATCTGGCTTGCGGTGGCATATCCATCAAGGCCCGGCAGGTCTGCATCGATCAAGATCAGATCAAAGCCGGTCGCTTCGGCGCCGGTCTGGCGCAGCCGGATGAGGGCTTCGAATCCACTCTGGCAGATCTCGTGGCTGACCTGCAGGCGATCGAGCAGATGGGCCATGACCTTGGCGGTGATGGGCTCACCGGCCACACACAGCACCGAGCGTTTGGAGAAGTCGATCAGCTGCTCGGTCTCGCGCAGCGGCGGATCGCTGGAGATCGGCAATTCCAGTTCGATGGTGAAGCGACTGCCCACATCAAGCGTGCTGCTGGCTTGGATGGTGCCGCCCATCAGGGTGATCAGTTCGTAGGTGATGGCCAGCCCCAGGCCGGTGCCTTCAAAGCGCCGTGCGGCATCCGACTCAACCTGTTCAAATGGCCTGAAAATGTCATCCAGCTTGTCGGCCGGGATGCCAACGCCGGTATCTTCGACCTGGAATTGCAGGATCACCGACTGTCCGGTTGCCCGCTCGACCGGGTTGCTGCTGGTGACCGTCAGGCGGACATGGCCACGCTCGGTGAATTTCAGGCCATTGCCGATCAGGTTGATCAGCGCCTGGCGCAGCCGGGCCGGGTCGGCCATGACGACATCTGGCAGGGCATCGCCGAGCTCGTATTGCAGCTCGACGTTCTTGGTCTGGGCCCGCGCGCTGAGACTCTTGATCACGTTGCCGACAAAGTCCAGCAGATCAAGCGGCTCGGGATGAATCTCGAACTTGCCGGCCTCGATCTTCGACAGATCAAGCACCTGGTTGATCAACTCCAGCAGGTGCTGGGCCGACAACCGGGCCATTTCCAGATTCTCCAGCTGGTCGCTGTCCAGCGGCGTATCGAGCACCATGTCGATCATGCCCATGATGCCGTTCATGGGCGTTCGGATTTCGTGGCTCATGTTGGCCAGGAATCGACTCTTGGCCACGCTGGCGCTCTCGGCGGCGCGAACCTGTGCCTGCAGGCTGGCTTCATGCAGGCAGGCAATGGCGGCATTGGCCAATTTGTCCATGAGAACCTGCAGCGACTGGACCAGTGAGTCCGTCAGGCGTTCGCCCGAGCGGCGCAGGATCAGTACGCCAAAGTCGCGCAGTGAAAAGATCAGGAAAATCGACTCGCCCAGGATCCGTCTGAACGGTCTGGCGGCATAGAAAGCAGCCAGTTGTTCGGCGCGTGGCGGCAAGGTCAGTGATTCGACCAGTGCCTGGTTGGTGGCATCGTCGAGAAAGACGCGTGGCGCGCTGAACACCGGCGCCCAGTGCAGTGTTGTCTCCGGGCTTGAAGACACGATCCGCCCGGGCGTCGAACCGGACTGGGGGACCAGCACCAATGCGCCCTGCGCATTCAGTTGGCGCATGATGGTGGCGATAGCCCGCCGCAGCATCCGATCCAGGTCCAGGCTTTTGCCGATGGCCAGCGAAATCTCAAACAGGATTTCGGTTTCGTGGCGGGGTCTGGTCGCCATCTGAGCGTCTTTCTCCGGTCCGGCCGCAGCGGTCAACGACTCGGCCTGCCGATGCAGGCAAGCACGGTCGTCTTGTTCAGAAATTCCAGATAATCCGTACCACTGTTGGCAATCTCTCCCAGGGTGAAGGCACCAAACGATGGCTCGCCGGCGGTCAGGGCCCTGAGTTCCTCCTCGATGCCGTGACCAAGAAACAGCGCCCTGGAGATGCAGTCAAACAGCAGCAGTTGCCGCTCTGAATCCGGGCGGTCCGCGTGCACCGTCCTGCGTGCTTCGCGGGCCGCCGCCAGCAGGCTGGCCGGGTTGCCGTTCAGGACGCGGATAAAAGCGCCCTGTGGCACTTCGCCAACGCAGACCAGGTCGTTGTCGTTTTGCACCATCAGCGGATCACGAACCACCATCTTGCTGTCCAGCTTCTGCAGTCCCAGTGGGTAGGACTTGGCGACCTCGAAAAAGGCCTCGCGGGTGATCGGGGTCGGACTATGGCTGTCCACGATGAGTTTGTAGGCCTCGAAAGCCGGCTGCCAGTTCAGCGACTTGATGATGTTTCGATCCGCCTCGGTCACCTCCAGGGTCTCGCTGATGCTGGACCAGCCGTGGGTCACCCCGATCGTGCTTGCTCGTGGCAGCTTGATGACCAGTGCCATGTCGGCTTCCACGCGCCCGAAAGTCATGATGCAGGGTTTTTGCCTGAAGCTCAGTGACCCGGCCCCGCCGCCGACAAAGTTGTTTGCCAGACCAAAAACAAAAAACAGATCCTCGACCAGAGCCGAAATCCGGCTGGCCAGGCCGTCGACCAGGACGACGAGCGTGCTTTCTTCGTCCAGATCATGCCATTGGTGGACCTGGTCGAGAAGTTGCCTCTCGTAGTCGGCATGAGGATCGCTCATGCCGGTAATGCATGCTACATCCGGACATTCCTCAAGGCCGAGGATGATTGCCCCATGGTCATGACGCTGATCGTTGACCGCAATGGCCGGGAAGATGCCGCCGAAGACCGGCGTGGTCGTGCCTGCCAGCAGCGCATCAAGGTCATCTGCCGGCCAGTCATTCTGATCACAGCCCAGGACGATCAGCGAGCCATGATGCTGTCGGTCGGCTTGATCAAGCAAGGTGGCGAAGTCTTTCAGCTGCGGTGAGGCGGTGACAAGGGCTTGCATCAGTTGCCTGTCCTTCGGTGTGATGGTCTGGCTGGTGGCGGGCCGTGGCGGGCAACAAAGCGCTCGAACTCATCGTCGGGCAGGGGCTGGGAGATCAGGAAGCCCTGGATTTCTGATCCACCCGCGGCATCGACGCAGGCGCGTTGCCGTTCGGTTGCGACGCCTTCGGCGATCATGGACAGAACCAGCTGACTGCTCAGAGCGCTGATCGCGGTCACAATGGCGCGCTGTTTTCGACCCTCAGTGATGTTGAGCGTGAAGCTGCGGTCAATCTTGCTGGTGTTCATGGGAAACTCGGTCATGCCGGACAGTGCCGAGCCGGCCATTTCGTGGCGTGAAGTCACCCTGACCGGTCCTGTCTGATCCATGGTTCCGAGGCTCTGGAGGGCTCGTCAGGTCTGGCCGAGGTAGGGTTCCAGCTTCTCGTCGAAGCGCGCCACCACGATGGTCTTGTTGTAGAACTCGAGGAATTCCTGACCCATATTCGCGATCTCGCCGAGCGTCAGGGCACCGAAACTCAGATCATTCTGGCTGACCGTGGCCAGTTCGTCATCCATGCGCTCGCCTAGCACCAGGGTCCGGGAGATGCAGTCGATGACCAGGTAGCACGACCCGCGGGTGTTGAGCATGTACTCGTCAACATTGGCGCGGGCTTCGCGCGCCGCGCTGATCAGTGAGGCCCCAGTGCCCTGCATGATCCGGACCGTACTGCCGGTCGCGACCTCACCGACGCACACCAGGCCACCGTCCTGATCGATCCGCACCGGGTCGCGAATTATGGTGTCGGCAACGCTTTTCTGAATACCGAATGGAAAATGGCGGGCCTGTTCAAAGAAATTCTCAGTCGTCAAGGCTGCACCACCGTGCTGCTCGACAATTCGCCGGTAGGCCGGGAAGGCGGCCTCGTGATCCAGCGTATAGATGACGTTCTTGCGTGACTCGGTCACGACCATGGGATCGCTGGCCGGGGTCCAGCCATGACGAACGCCGATGCTGGTGGCCACGGGAAGTCTGGCGCAGATTGCCGCATCGGCCAGCAGTCCGTCCGGGGACAAGATGCAACCCCGGTGATCGAAATCCAGCGACCCGGCGCCACCGCCAACAAAGTTGTTGTCCAGTCCGAAGGAAAAGAACAGATCCTGGACAAAGGGTTCAATGCGTGCAGCCATGCCGTCGATGAAAACGGCCATGGTCGAGATCTCCGGCGTTCCCGACCAGTGACGCGTCTGGCGTTCCAGTTCGCTGGTCAGATTGGCCGTGGCATCGCTGATCGGGTGAATGATGGCCAGGTCGGCATGATGGCGAAACCCGACCACGAGCAGACCGCGGCGGTAGCTGCGCGAGCGAAACAGGATGCCGGGGAACAGCCCACCGAAAACCGGTTGCTCGATTGCTCTCAGGATCGGGTCGAGGCGGTCTTGCGGCCAGTCGTTGGCGATGCAGCCGAGAATCATCAGCGTCTGGATACCCGGCGCCCGGGCAATCGAGGCCAGGGCG
This sequence comes from Wenzhouxiangella sp., assembly GCA_046540955.1. GTDB lineage: Bacteria > Pseudomonadota > Gammaproteobacteria > Xanthomonadales > Wenzhouxiangellaceae > Wenzhouxiangella. The sequence goes on along the minus strand of JBKHEF010000006.1, from coordinate 51,622 downwards.
TGCTCCAGTGCATCAAGCGTGCTGCGTTCGTCGAAGATCAGTTTCAAACCGACTTGCCCGCGGCCTCGTGGGGTCAGTCGGTGAGGATGCCGCCTAGCGGGGATGTCGTCAAGGCATGCAGGCCAACGGCATCGCTGACAAAAGACGCTCAGGGCTTCATCCAGTCTCTCGGCTTGAGATATTCGGCCAGACGACCTTCGGCCGAGGCCAGCTCGGGCTGGTAGTCATAGCGCCAGTAAGCCACTGCCGGCAGTGACATCAGGATGGACTCGGCCCGCCCGCCCGACTGCAGCCCGAACAGGGTGCCGCGATCATAGACCAGGTTGAACTCCACGTAGCGGCCGCGGCGATAGCGCTGGAAATCGGTCTCACGCTGCCCGAACGCGGTGCGCTTGCGTTTCTCGACGATCGGCTGGTAGGCGGCAAGATAGCCGTCACCGACCGCGCGCAGGTAGGCAAAGCAGCGCTCAAAGCCCCAGTCGTTGAGATCGTCAAAAAACAGGCCGCCGATGCCGCGCGTCTCGTCGCGGTGGCGCAGGTAGAAGTAGTCGTCGCACCATCGCTTGTGCTCGGCATAGACGTCCGGGCCGAACGGGGCGCACAGGTCGTGGGCGACCTGGTGCCAGTACTGGCAGTCCTCGTCGAACGGATAGTAGGGCGTGAGATCAAAACCCCCACCGAACCACCAAACGGGCGGCTCGCCTTCTTTTTCGGCGACAAAAAAGCGCACGTTGGCATGGCTGGTCGGCACGTAAGGATTGACCGGGTGCATCACCACCGACACGCCGAGTGCCTGGAAACTGCGCCCGGCCAGTTCTGGCCGCCGGGCGCTGGCCGCCGGCGGCAGGGCATCGCCGTGGACGTGGGAAAAATTGACCCCACCCTTCTCGAACACCCTGCCACCTTCAAGCACCCGGGTTCGCCCGCCGCCACCTTCCGGTCGTTCCCAGCGATCTTCGCGAAACTGCTTGCTGCCATCGCTGGCCTCGAATGCGGCACACAGACGATCCTGAAGGTCGGTCAGGTAGCCGGCCACCTGGTCGATGGACGTTGAGGTCACGTCTTTTTCTTCCCGGCCTTCCTGGCGGCTTTCTTTTTGGTTTTCTTGGTGGTTTTCTTCTTGCTGGTCTTCTTTTTCGCAGTCTTTTTGGCCGACGTCTTCTTGGACCCGGCTTTTTTCTTGCCGAACTTGCCGCGGCGGCCCTTGGGCGGGGCTTCGGCGAGCAGTTTCTGGCAGGTTTCGAGATCCAGCGAGGCCGGTTCGACGTCCTTCGGCACGCTGGCGTTGCGCTTGCCGTCGGTGATGAAAGGGCCGTAGCGGCCTTTGAGGATCTCTATCCCTTCACCATCGAACTGCTTGATGATGCGGTCAGCGAGCATCTGCTTGTGCTCGGCGATTTTCTCCAGCGCTTGCTCCAGGGTGATCTCGTGCGGGTCGATATCCTTGAGCGAAACGAAGTTGCGGGCCCCGTAGCGCACGTAAGCACCGAAACGGCCGATGTTGGCCTGCACGGGCTCGCCTTCCGGGGTTTCTCCCAGCTCACGCGGCAGCTTGAACAGCTCCAGCGCCTCGTCGAGCGTGATGGTGTCCATCTTCTGGCCTGGACGCAGGCCGGCAAACTGCGGTTTTTCCTCGTCTTCGGCCTGGCCGATCTGGGCGAATGGCCCGTAGCGGCCGAGCCTTACGATGACTGGCTTGCCACTTTTGGGATCGGTGCCCAGCTCGCGCGCCTGCTGGGCTTCCTGGCGGCTGACCGTCTCGGTTTTTTCGTGGACCCGGTCGATGAACGGCTGCCAGAATTCCTCCAGCAGTGGCACCCAGTCATGTTCGCCGCGCGAGATCGCGTCGAGTTCGTCTTCGAGCCTGGCGGTGAAGTCGTAGTCGACGTAGCGCTCGAAGTGATTGGACAGGAAGTTGGCCACCACGCGACCGGTCGCGGTCGGGGTGAAGCGGCGATTTTCCAGCTCGACGTATTCGCGGTCCTTGAGGGTCTGGATGATCGAGGCATAGGTGGATGGGCGGCCGATCCCGTGGTCTTCCAGGGCCTTGACCAGACTGGCCTCGGAATAGCGCGGCGGGGGTTCGGTGAAGTGTTGTTCCGGCCGGACCGCGACCAGTTTGATCCGGTCGCCTTCTTCCAGTGGCGGCAGGCGATTGTCCTGGGCGGCCTGGGCGTCCTGGTAGACGCTCAGGAAGCCCGGCTCGATCAGGGTCGAGCCGGAGGCCCGGAAGGTATGATCACCGACGTCGAACTCGGCGCTGACCGTATCGTAGACCGCCGGGATCATCTGGCTGGCCACGGCGCGGTTCCAGATCAGCTCATAGAGGCGGTACTGCTCTTCGCTCAGGTGGCGTTTGAGCCGGATCGGTGTCAGCCTTGGCGAGGACGGCCGGATCGCCTCGTGCGCTTCCTGGGCGTTCTTGGACTTGGACTGGTAGAAATTCGGCTTGTCCGGCACCAGACCCGGGCCGTACTCGGACGTTATGACCTGGCGGATCTCGCCAAGCGCGTCCTGTGACAGGGCCACCGAGTCGGTCCGCATGTAGGTGATCAGCCCCTGGGTGCCTTCCCCGATGTCAATGCCTTCGTAGAGTTGCTGGGCCAGGCGCATGGTGCGCTGGGTGGTAAACCGCAGGCGCCGGGCGGCCTCCTGCTGCAGGGTCGAGGTGATGAACGGCGGTTGCGCGCGTCGCCGGCGTTGTCGCTTGGTGATGCGCGCGACCTCGAAAGTGCCGGCCGCGCGCTCCTCGACCTGCTGCCTGACCTGCTGCGCGCGGGCCTCGTCGACGATGTCGAACTGGTCGAATTTGTTGCCGTCCAGACCGACCAGGTTGGCCGAAAAGCGTTCGGACGACTCGCCCAGATCGGCCTCGATGGTCCAGTATTCGCGCGCCTCGAAGCGCTCGATTTCTTCCTCGCGCTCGACGATCATGCGCAGCGCCGGGGACTGGACCCGGCCGGCTGACAGGCCGCGCCGAACCTTTTTCCACAACAGCGGCGAGAGGTTGAAGCCGACCAGGTAATCCAGCGCCCGCCGGGCCTGCTGGGCATCGACCAGGTTGCCGGCCAGGTCACGCGGGTTTTCCATCGCCTTGTCGATCGCGCGCTTGGTGATCTCGGAAAAAACGACCCGGCGAATCGGTTTGGACGCCTTGATGCCGCGTTCCTTGAGAATCTCGGCGATATGCCAGGAGATGGCCTCGCCTTCGCGATCAAGGTCGGTTGCCAGGTACACCGTGTCGGCTTTCCTGGCACTGGCGACGATCTTGTCGACATGTTTGCGGTTGCGCTCGATGATGTCGTAGCGCATGGCAAAGTGGTTGTCCGGGTCGACTGCCCCTTCCTTGGGTACCAGGTCGCGGACGTGACCGTAAGACGCCAGGACCTCGAAGTCGGGGCCCAGGTACTTGTTGATGGTGGTCGCCTTGGCCGGCGATTCCACGATGAGCAGATGCTTGGCCATGCTAGTGGCGGTATTCGCCTTCTTCGTCAAACATCAGGTCTTCCATCCAGGCGTAGTTGGCTTCCTGCCCCGGCTGGTTGAACAACACCATCAGCACCACCCACTTGACATCTTCCATATCGATGTCTTCTTCCTCCAGCGCCATCAGGCGGTCGAGAACCTGCTCGCGGCGGGCTGGATCCAGCACCCCGATGTTTTCGAGGTAGAGGATCAGGCCGCGCGAATCGATGTCCAGCCGGCTGCATTCGGCATCGCAGAACAGCCGCACCGGATTGGACTCATGTCCGGCCATGACCGGCATCCGGCGTTGCTCGGCCAGCCCGTCGAGCCAGGAGAAAGCCCGGTCGATCTCGGCACTGGAAAAGCCCGCTTCCTCGAGGCTGTCGCCGAGCGAATCACGGTCGGGCGTGGTTTCGGGTTCGTCGTAGATGTAGTTTTCGAACAGATACATCAACAGATCGAGCACGTTTTCTTTCATTCAGGGTCCTTGGTGCGTGCGGCTGTAGCGGCCGCCGGCATGAGCCATGACGTGGCCGTCCAGTTCCAGCAGGAGCAGCATGGAGGATACCGCCGCCGCGGTCAATTGTGTGCGGCGGATGATCTCATCGACCGGGGTGGGATCATAGCCGATTGCCTCGAGCAGGCGCTTGTGATCGTCATCGAGCTGCACATGCGGGGCCATGGCGGCCAAATCAAGGTCGTCGTTGTCGATCGATGCCAGGCGCTCGGCCAGGGCCAGCCCGAGCTGGCTGGCCAGCGGACGCAACTCCTCGAGCACCTCGTCGGCGGTTTCGACCAGCTTGGCGCCTTCACGAATCAGGCGATGACAGCCGCGCGCGAGAGGATTATGGACTGAGCCGGGGATGGCGAAGACTTCACGGCCCTGCTCACTGGCCAGGCGGGCAGTGATCAGCGAGCCTGAGCGCTGGCCGGCCTCGACCACCAGGGTGCCCAGGCTCATGCCGCTGATCAGGCGGTTGCGGGCCGGGAAATGCCCGGCCCGCGGTTCGGTGCCGGGCGGGAACGTGCTCACCAGAGCGCCCTGGCCCATAATCCGTCGGGCCAGATCGCGATGCCGGGCCGGGTAGACCCGGTCCAGCCCGGTACCGGCAACGGCGATGGTCTGGCCGCCGGCCTCAAGACAGGCGCCATGGGCAGTGCCGTCGACCCCGGCCGCCAGGCCGCTGGTGATGACCAGTCCGCCGCCAGCCAGAGCGCTGGCAAAGGAACGGGCATGAGCGAGCCCGCCGGCGGTTGCATTGCGGCTGCCGACGATGGCCAGCTGGGGACGCAGCAGGCACGCCCTTTGCCCGGCCACGAACAGCGCCGGTGGCGGGTCGGTGATGTCACGCAACAGCGGCGGGTAGTAGTCGTCGTCAATGGTGACAAGATGGTGCCCGTCGGCTGCCAGCCAGTCCAGGCAGCGCTGCATGGACTCGCTGTCGGGCTGATGCAGGGCGCGGATTTGAGGGGTACTGAGCCCGGCCCGGCCGAGCTCCCGGTCGGCGGCGCCGATCCAGCCCGATGGCGAACCGAAATATGCGCACATCTCGGCAAAGCGACGGGTCCCCAGCCCGGGGGCCAGGACCAGTGCCAGCCAGTCGGAGACCCGGCTCCGATCCGTCATGAGCAGCGCTTAGAGGCGCCGGTCCGGATGGTCGAGGCGGTCGTCGACGCGGATCGCATTGGTCCCGTCGAGCACGATGGCATAGCTGATCCGGTCGAACGGCCGAAAGACCATCAATTGGCCGGCATATTCCTCGGGCAACTCGACATGAACGCGCTCAGGCGACTCCCAGGCCGCCCGGCTCATCAGCGGATATTCGATGTTGTCGCGGATCACATCCCCGGGCCGGAAGGCCGAGAACATGTGGCCCGGCTGAATGCCATCTTCGGTACCCAGGTTGATGGCCACGATCTGGTAATGACCGACACCATAATAGGCTTCACTCAGGGTCAATACCCGGCCGCCTTCGGGCACCTGGTCCATCGCCCGCGGGAAGAAGGTTTCTTCGAGCTGGAAATCATCGACCGGCAGAACTCGGTCGCCGGCCATGACCTCGCGGCGACCTTCGATGATCTCGAGGGTGGCCGGGTCGCCGGCACGCAGCACCACGGCCCGGGCAGCCTCGAGCAGTTCGTAGCCGATAATGGGATAGTCGAACGCGTCGAGCTTGCCGAAGGTGTTGAGCCAGAACTCGCTGCTGGGGCGCTCTCCGGCCGGCACCTGGCCGGCGCCGGTGCCGCTGCGAATCCGGTTGCGGCGCATGCCGCGATCGCCGACCACTGCATCGCTGCGATCGACAAACTGGTGGACAACCCGGGCGATGATGACTTCTTCGCCCTCGGCCTTGTCCGCCATGCCGCGGGCGTAGGTGCGATCACCGGTTCCGACCACCACCCGATGCTCATAGTTGGCGAGAATGTAGGGCAACTCGTCGATCTCGTCGGCGTCGACGACGCGCGGGCGGCGCAGGAACGGCTCGATGGCATCCCGCGGCAGGGTCGTGATCGGACCGTCGATGGCCTCCGATCGGATCCGCGGCGACAGTTTGCGGATCGAATCATCGACCATCAGACGCGGTTCGCCGCCGATGAAGACCAGCGAGATCACGTCCCCGGGGTAGATCAGGTGCGGATTCTCAATCGCCGGATTGGCCTGCCAGATGTTGGGCCATTGCCACGGCCGGGTGAGGAAGCGCCCGGCGATGTCCCAGAGCGTGTCGCCAGGCTGGACCACGTATTCGCGCGGGTGATCCTCGCGCAGCTCGACGGCGCCTGCCTGCACGCTCAGTGCCAGCAGGATGACGGCAAGAGTCAGGGCGATGCGTTTCACGTGCGTTGCCTCCCATACGGCCAACGTGGCGTTTAGACTCGCAGGTTATCATAAGTCCAGTTTCACAACAGACCAACCCATCAAGGGTGAAGCAAGCGCCATGGCACAACTGAATATTCTGGAATTTCCCGACCCGCGCCTGCGCCGGGTGGCCAAACCGGTCGATGAAGTCGGCGACCGCGAACGGCAGCTGGCGGCCGACATGCTCGAAACCATGTATGCCGCCCGTGGTATCGGTCTGGCCGCCACCCAGGTCAACGAGAGCGTCCGCCTGCTGGTGCTGGACTTGAGCGAAACGCGCGATGCGCCCAAGGTGTTCATCAACCCCGAAATCATTGATCGACAGGGCCGCCAGACCTGCGAGGAGGGTTGCCTGTCGGTGCCGGAAATCTATGCCGAGGTCGAACGCGCCGAAACCATCCGGGTCCGCGCTCTGGGGCTGGATGGCCAGCCGTTCGAGCTCGACGCCGATGGTCTGCTGGCGGTCTGTATCCAGCACGAGATCGATCACCTCGACGGCAAGGTGTTCGTCGACTACCTCTCGCCGCTCAAGCGGCGGATGGTCGAAAAGAAGCTCAAGAAGCGCCAGCGCGAGGCCGAAGCGGTGGCATGAGTCTGCGTCTGCTGTTTGCGGGCACGCCGGATTTCGCCGTGCCCGCGTTGCGGGCGCTGATCCAGTCTGGCCAGGTGCCGGTGGCGGTCCTGACCCAACCCGATCGGGCTGCCGGCCGCGGCCGGCGGGTCCATTCCGGGCCGGTCAAGCAGCTGGCAGTCGAGGCCGGTATCGAGGTGCTGCAGCCTGAGCGGCTTGGCGAGACCGGCGTTGCAGCCCGGCTGGAAGCACTGGCGCCGGACCTTCTGATCACCGCCGCCTATGGCCTGCTCCTGCCGCGCTGGCTGTTGGCCCTGCCGCGCCACGGTTGCTGGAATCTGCATGCCTCGCTACTCCCGCGCTGGCGCGGCGCCAGCCCGATCAACCAGGCGATCCTGCACGGTGATGCCGAAACCGGTGTTTCACTGATGGAGATGGAGGCTGGACTCGACACCGGCCCGGTGCTGGCCCAGGCGGTCACGGCCATCGGCCCTGACGAAACGGCCGGCGAACTGCATGATCGCCTGGCCCCGATGGCGGCCGAACTGCTGCTCAAGATGCTCGACCGGCTTGCCGCTTCAACCCTGCCGGCCGCGCGACCGCAGAATGCTGACCTGGCCACCCATGCGCCGCTGATCGAGCGGGCCGATGCGCTGCTGGACTGGGGCCTTGCTGCCGGGGACCTGGTTCGTCGGGTCCGGGCATTCAATCCCTGGCCAGTCGCTTTCGCGACCCTGGAAGGGCTGGAAGTACGGATTTTTCGTGCCCGCCCCGGCGGCGATGTTCCTGATCCGGCCGGTACCATCGTGCGCGGCCACGGTCGACGCGATGCAGTCGTGATCGCCTGCGCCGCTGGCAGTCTGGAAATTCTCGAACTGCAGGAACCAGGTCGCAAGCGTGTGTCGGCCGCGGACTGGCTCAATGCCCACCCCGACTGGCGCTGAGCCACGCCTGGCGGCAGCGCGCGCCGCGGCTGCGGTGCTCGACCGGGGCCGGGCGCTCGACGAGGCCTTGGATGAGTGCCTGGCCGAACTCGATCAGGCCCGCGACCGGGCCCTGGCGCGGCGTCTGGCGCATGCCGTGATGCGCGACTGGCCGAGGGCCGATTTCCTGGTCGCCCGGTTGGTCAGGCGACGCCCCGCCCGGCGCGATCGGCTGGTCCATTTCATCCTGGTCGTGGCCCTGGTTGAACTCCGCCAGGCGCGCGAGCCTGACCGGGCTGTGGTGCACGCCGCCGTGGAAGCCGCTCGCGTTGCCGGTCTGGTGCACTTGCGCGGTCTGGTCAACGCCGTGCTGCGCAACTATCAGCGCGGCCGGGCCGAGCTGGACATGATGATCCCGGACGATCCGGTTCATCGCTTCGGCTACCCCGGCTGGCTGATCGAGCGTATCCGGATAGACTGGCCTGAGGACTGGGCCAGCATCCTGACAGCCGGCAATGCGACCCCGCCGTTGTGGCTGCGGGTCAATCGCCGGCAGTGGACGCGCGATCAGGCCGGCCAGGCGCTGGCCGAGGCCGGGCTTGACAGCCATGGGGTGCCGGCCGTGGCCGATGGGCTGGTCCTTGACCAGCGCGTCGCCATCAGCCGGTTGCCGGCCTTCGACCGCGGCGGTTTGTCGATCCAGGACGGGGCCGCCCAGCTGACCGTGGAACACTTGCGCCTGAAACCGGGTCTGCGGGTCCTCGATGCCTGTGCCGCCCCCGGCGGCAAGAGTGCCCATATCCTCGAACGTGCCGATGTTGCCCTGACCGCCCTGGACAATGACCCGGGCCGGCTTGAACGGGTGCGTGCGACCTTCCAGCGCCTGGGTCTTGGCGCCCGCGTGCTGGCTGCTGACGCGGCCCGGCCGCAGGACTGGTGGGACGGGCTGCCCTACGACCGCATCCTGATTGACGCGCCATGTTCGGCCAGCGGAGTCATCCGGCGCCATCCGGACATCCGCTGGTTGCGCCGTCCGGGTGACCTCGAGGGCCTGGTCGCCGTCCAGGCGCAGCTGCTTGATGCCTTGTGGCCGTTGCTCAAGCCCGGCGGTATCCTTGTCTATGCCACCTGCTCTGTCCTGAAGGCCGAAAACGACGTCCAGGCCCAACGCTTTGTGAGTCAGCATGCCGATGCCCGAACGCTTCACCTTGCCGATCTGCCGGGCCGTATCCAGACCCACGGGCACCAGATTCTGCCCGGTCAGGGTGATATGGATGGTTTCTATCATCTGGCTGTTGAGCGCCTGCACTGCTGACCCCGAGCGCCACGGCCATTTGCACCTGATCGATCCTCTGCCGCAATGGCGTAACGAGGTGCTGGGCATCCGGACCGGGATCGATTTTCAGCCCGGCCCGCGGGTGATCGAGGCGCTCAATCACGGCGTGACCGTGCAGGTCCGGGTCATGACCCGCGTCGGCCCGCCCTGGCGGCGGCTGGCGATCACCGACGACCCGCGCAGTCATCGCTTCGAGATCCGTTACCAGCCGCTGATCCGTCATTACGAACTGACCGACTTGCGGTCCGGGGTCAAGACCAGTTATCCGCGCCTGGCGATGGTCCGCGATGCGCTGGCCGAGCCGCGCTGGGTGGCGACCCGACTGCATGGCCGGGACTCGGGCGGACCGGGCTGGCGCCTCCAGGCCCTGGTCGAGATCGACCGCACCCGGCTGCCTTCGCCGATGCGCCTGCCGGTCTGGTTCGACCGCAACTGGGGACTCGGTGAGCCATGGCGGACCTGGCACCCGCACGAGTACGGAGCGCGTTGATGATGACCGGCCAGCTTGTGCGTCGCAGCCTGCGCGCCCTGCCGCTGGTCGCGGTGCTGGTCGTACTGCTGTCCTCGCTCTACCTGGTCTCCAGTGTCGAGCAGGAAGCCACCCAGTTGGGCCGGGCCGCATTCTGGGTCTTCGTGACCACGGTGCTGGCGCTGCTGGTCCTGCTGCTGGTGATCGGCGGGCGGCTGCTGCGGCTGGTCCAGCGGGTGCGCCGCGGAGAGCCGGGCTCGCGCCTGACCGCGCGCCTGGTCGCGGTGTTCATCGCCCTGGCCCTGCCGCCGGTGGTGGTGCTGTACCTGTTCGCGCTTGAGTTTTTGTCAGACACGGTCTCCGGCTGGCTGGACGTGGAGGCCGAACAGGCGCTGGCCGATGCGATCGAGCTGGGTCAGATGTTCATGGACGTGCGCACCCGCCAGGCCCGCCGCCAGATCGACCAGTTCGGCAATGACCTGGTGCTCGACGATGACGAGCGGCTTTACGATCAGTTGCTGGCTGCGATCAGCAGTGCCGGGCCAACCGAGCTTTCGGTGCTGGAGTCGTCCGGACGGGCGCGGGTGACGGTCAGTATCGACCCGATGCGAATGGTGGCCGATGCGCCGAGCGGCTTTGCCCTGGCCCAGGCGCTGGAAAATGAGCAGTACGCAACCGCCGAACCGGGCCCGGACGGCCTTCGGATTCGCGTATTGCAACGCCTGCCTGACCCGCTGCTGGGGACTCCCCCGCAGTTGCTGCAGGCGGTCTATCCGCTGCCGGAGGACTTCAGTCGCCTGGCCGAGAGCATCGAACAGGCTTTTTTCCGCTACCAGAATGTGTCCTTTCTGCGCGGCCGCCTGGAGCAGAGCCTGGTGCTGATCCTGTCGCTGGTGCTGTTGCTGACGGTGTTTCTGGCCATGCTGCTGGCCTTCAATGCGGCCCGTCGGCTGACCCGGCCGGTGCGCGACCTGGCCGTGGCCACCGAGGAACTCACCGCCGGCCGCTTTCCGCGCGAGTTACCGGTGACCAGCCGCGATGAGCTGGGTTTCCTGGTCGATTCGTTCAATACCATGACTCGCGAGCTGGCGGCCAGCCGCCGGGCGCTGGAAGCGCAACGGCGCTACCTGGAGATTGTTCTCGGACGGTTGTCGGCCGGCGTCCTGGCGGTCGATGGCGAGGGCCGACTGACTGCGTTCAATGAATCGGCCGGCCGGATCCTGGCGCTGGATGCCGATGCCGACCGGTACTGCACACTGGAAACGCTGGCCCTGCGCCGCCCCGATCTGCGTCCGCTGCTGGCGCTGGTGGCCGCCCGCGGCGCCTCGTCGGCCACCGACTGGCGCAAGGAAATCCAGCTGGGTGATCCCTCGCGCCCGCTGGTGCTGGTTTGCCGCGGCTCCGACCTTCCGGCCGAAACCGGCGGCCAGGTGGTCGTGTTCGATGATGTCACGGTGCTGGACCAGGCCCAGCGCGAGGCGGCTTGGGCCGAAGTCGCGCGCCGGCTGGCCCATGAAGTCAAAAACCCGCTCACTCCCATCCAGCTGGCCGCCGAGCGCCTGCAGTACAAGCTCGAAGATCAATTGCCGCCGGCCCAGCAGCAGCTGCTGACCAAGGCCACCACCACGATCCGTGCCCAGGTCGAGACCCTCAAGCGCCTGGTTGATGCCTTTGGCGACTATGCCCGCCCGAGTTCGCTCAAGCGCGAGCGGCTCGATCCGGCCGCGCTGGTCACCGAAATCGCCGACTTCCACGCCAGTGCCGACGTCCCGGTACGCTTTCGGATCGATTGCGCGCCGGAGACGGGCCAGATCCTGGCCGATGCCGGCCGCCTGCGCCAGGTCCTGATGAATCTGGTCCGCAATGCCCAGGAGGCCCAGCCTGGCGGGAATCCGACCCTGGAGGTCGCTATCGATCCGGCCATGAACGATCAGCGCCCGGGGGTGGCCCTGGTGCTGCGCGACGACGGGCCGGGTTTCGCGCCGGAGGTACTGGAGCGTGCGTTCGAGCCTTACGTGACGACCAAGGCACGTGGCACCGGTCTTGGCCTGGCGATCGTGCGCCGGATCATCGAGGAACATGGCGGCCAGATCGTGCTTGGCAATGTCGATGACCCGGACCGGCATGGTGCCGAAATCCGTATCTGGCTGCCGCGCGAATGAGAATGCTGGCAGCCGACTGCGGTATCCTTCGTGGACTGACTTTCCAGCAGGCTTTCAAGCCCGTGGTTTCCTGATGGCCGGCGCGCGCATCCTGATCGTCGACGATGAACCTGATATCCGCGAACTGATCGTGGATATCCTGGCCGACGAGGGCCACCAGGTCTCGGCCGCTGCCGACGCGGCCGAGGCGCGCGAGCAGCGCCGTGCGCTCGCACCGGACCTGATTCTGCTCGATGTCTGGATGCCCGATACTGACGGCATCTCGCTGCTGCGCGAATGGCGCGATGCCGAGGCGCTGGACTGCCCGGTGGTCATGATCTCCGGCCACGGCTCGGTGGAAACGGCAGTCGAGGCGACCCGTCTGGGAGCCTATGACTTCATTGAAAAGCCGGTGTCCATGGCCAAGCTGTTGGTGACCATCAACAATGCCCTGGAGGCCGGTCGGCTCAAGCGCGAGAATGCCGGGCTGAAGCAGCGCGCACCTGCGGCCATGGAACCCCTGGGCCGCTCGCTGGCGGTGCAGAATCTGCGCCGGCGGTTGGAAAAGGTCGCCGCCCACGACGCCCCGGTGATGATTTCCGGTGAGCCCGGGGTGGGCAAGGAGCAGGCGGCCCGCTGGATCCATGCCCATTCGCGTCGTGCCCAGGGGCCATTCGTGGCCGCGCCGACCCGGATCGAGGCCCAGGGCTGGCGCAACCTGCTGCTCGGCAGCGCCGGCCAGCCTGGCCTGCTGGCCCAGGCCCAGGGCGGAGTCCTGTTTATCAGCGACATCACCCTGCTGGATTCGGCCGCCCAGTCGCTGCTGCTGCGCATCCTCGAAAGCGGGCAGCTGGACCCTGATTCCAGTACCAGCCCCGAGTTGGATATCCGCATCATCTCCGGCGCCGGCACCGGACTGGCCGACCTGGTGCGTTCCGGCCGCCTGGACGAATCGCTGTACTACCGACTCAATGTCCTGCCCCTGGAGATCCCGCCGTTGCGCGAGCGCCAGGAGGACGTGCCGGACCTGGTCCGCTTCTACGCCGAGTATTTCCCCTCGCGCGACGGGCTGCCGTACCGCCATTTCCCGGTGGCCGCCCAGAACCGCCTGCGCCAGCACACCTGGCCGGGCAACCTGCGCGAGCTGAAGAACCTGGTCCAGCGCCTGCTGATTCTGGGGGGCGACGAAGAGGTCTCGGTGGCTGAGATCGACGAGGCCTTAGCCCAGGTTGAAGCGGTCAGCGCGGGGCCCGGCCAGCAGGTACCGGCCCTGTTTCGGCTGCCGCTGCGCGAGGCACGCGAGGAGTTCGAGCGCCAGTACCTGACCCACCAGCTCAAGCTGGCCGAGGGCAGCGTCGGCAAGCTGGCCGAGGCGGTCGAAATGGAGCGCACCCACCTGTACCGCAAGCTCAGGCAGCTCGGCATCGATCCCAAGCAGGTCTGAGGAGGGTTACGCCATGCAGATCATCATCCTCGGGGCCGGCCAGGTCGGCTCGGGCATGGCGCGCAGCCTGTCGCGCGAGGAAAACGACATTACCGTGGTCGATGTCGATGCCGATCGACTGCGCGAGCTGCAGGAAAAGCTCGATATCCGGACCGTGATCGGCCATGCCGCCCATCCCCAGACCCTGATCCGGGCCGGGATCGAGGACGCCGAGTTGCTGATTGCGCTGACCAACTCCGATGAAACCAACATGATCGCCTGCCAGGTGGCCTATTCGCTGTTCAACACCCCGACCAAGGTGGCCCGGGTGCGGGCGGCCGACTACCTGGCCCATCCGGAACTGTTCAACCGCGAGCATGCGCCGATCGATGTCCTGATCAGTCCCGAGCAACTGGTCACCGATCACGTCCAGCACCTGATTGAGTATCCCGGCGCCCTGCAGGTGCTGGATTTTGCCGATGGTCGGGCCCAACTGGTCGCTACCCGCGCCTTTCATGACGGCCCGCTGGTCGGGCGCGAACTGAAGTCGCTGCGGGCCAAGCTGCCCGAGGGGGTCGATGCCCGGGTCGCGGCGATCTTTCGCAACGACGAGCCCATCATTCCGCGCGGCGATACCGTCATCGAGGTCGACGATATCGTGTTCTTCCTGGCCGCCAAGCGCGATATCCCGGTCGTCATGCGTGAGCTCCGGCGGATGGGCGGGCCGGCCAACCGCATCATCCTGGCCGGCGGCGGCAACATCGGGGCCGCCCTGGCCGCGCGCCTGGAGCGCAATCACCACGTCAAGGTCATCGAGGTCGATCCGGCCCGCGCCGGGCGGGTGGCCGAGGAACTCGATACCGCCATCGTGCTGATCGGCGACTGTGCCGACGAAGACCTGCTGCACGAGGAAGGGATCAATGAAACCGATGTCTACTGCGCGCTGACCAACGACGATGAGGCCAATATACTTTCGTCCATGCTGGCCAAGCGGATGGGGGCCGACAAGGTGATCACCCTGATCAACCGGCCGGCCTATGTCGATCTGGTCGAATCCGACCGCATCGATGTCGCGGTCAGTCCGCAGCAGGTCACCATTGGTGCACTGCTGACCCACATCCGGCGCGGCCACATGGTCCGCGTTCATTCGCTCAGGCGCGGGGCTACCGAGGCGATCGAGGCGGTTGCCCATGGCGCCCCTGGCCTGTCGAAGGTGGTTGGCAAGCGGATCGAGGAGATTGATCTGCCACCGGAGACCACCATCGGCGGCATCATTCGCGGCGAAGAAGTGATCATCGCCCATCACGATGTGGTGATCCAGAACGACGATCACGTGATCCTGTTTGTGGCTGATCAGACCCAGATCCGCGAGGTCGAAAAGCTGTTCTCGGTTGACGTGGTTTTTGTCTGATGCGCCTGGCCGCCTACGCCCCGGTCCAGCGGATCGTCGGGGTGTTGCTGCTGTTCATCAGTCTGGCGTTTGTGCCGCCACTGGTGTTTGCCGTGGTCAACGAAGATGGCGCGGCACTCGCTTTTCTTGCCAGCTTGATTGTGGTGAGCATGACCGGTCTGATCCTGTATTTGCCGGTGCGCAATGCGCACCATGACCTGCGCATCAGCGATGGCTTTCTGGTCGTGGTGGCCTGCTGGGGTGCGGTCTGTGTGGCCGGCGCCATTCCCTTCGTGCTCGGGCTGGATGCCAGCCTGGCCGATGCAGTGTTTGAATCAACCTCAGGCATTACCACCACCGGCGCGACGGTCTTTTCCGGTCTTGACGAGATGCCGATCTCGATTCTCTGGTACCGCCAGCAACTGCAGTGGATCGGCGGGCTGGGCATCATCGTGCTGGCCGTGGCGATCCTGCCGATGCTGCGCGTGGGCGGCATGCAGGTCGCCCGGGCCGAGGCCACCGGGCCGGTCAAGGAGCGCCGCCTGACCCCGCGCATCGCCGAGACCGCGAAAGCCCTGTGGGCGATCTATATCGGTTTGACCGTGGTCTGTGCCGCGGCCTACTGGGCGGCCGGCATGAGCCTGTTCGACGCGGTCACTCATTCGTTTACCACGGTTTCCACGGCCGGGTTTTCGACCCACGATGCTTCGATCGGGCACTTCGACAGCGCCTTGATCGACTGGCTGGTGACCTTTTTCGTGTTCGTTGCCAGTCTCAATTTCGGCCTGCATTTCCTCGCCCTGCGTCGCGGATCGGCCCAGGTCTACCTGAAAGATCCGGAGCTGAAACTGTTTGCCCTGCTCCTGCTGATCATCACCGTGCTGATCACGCTGTTGTTGTGGCATCACCAGGTGCACGCCTCGATCTGGGAGTCGCTGCGCTTTGCCGCCTTCCAGGCGGTGTCCTACACCACCACGACCGGCTTTGCCACGGCCGATGTGTCGCTGTGGCCCGGCACTTTGCCGCTGCTGATCATCCTGGTCAGCGCGCTGGGCGGCTGCGCCGGTGCCACCACCGGCGGGGTCAAGATCATCCGGGTCTACCTGCTGACCAAGCAGGGCCTGCGCGAACTGCAGCGCCTGGTCCATCCGCGTTCGGTTGTACCGCTGAAGCTGGGCGGGAGAACCCTGGATGCGGAAGTCGCCAATGCCGTATGGGGGTTCTTTTCGCTCTATATCCTGTGCATTATTGTCTTGACCCTGATCGTCTCGGGCATCGAGCATGATCTGGTCACGGCCGTGTCGGTGGTCTTTTCGGCCATGAACAACCTTGGCCCGGCGCTGGGACAGGCCTCGTCCAACTGGGGTCCGCTGGCGGATTCAACCAAGTACCTGATGAGTTTTGCCATGCTTCTGGGTCGACTGGAAATCTTTACCGTGCTGGTGTTGCTCACGCCGGCCTACTGGAAGCACTGATCGACGATGAAAGCCGAAGTGATCGAAAAATTGATTGATCAGGGCCGGGATGGTTACGAGGCGCGCCTGGCCGCCGGCCAGGCGCGCCTGAAAAGTGGCGACCTGGATCAGGCCATCGCCCACCTGCAAAAAGCCGCTGCATTCAAACCGGAACAGACCATGGTCTGGCAGGAACTGGGCCGGGCTCAGCTGGATAACGGCGACCTCACGGCCGCCCGCCGCGCCTGGGTCAAAGGCAGCGCGGTGGCCCGGACCAACGGCGACAAGCAGGCCGAGAAAGTCATGGCGGTGTGGCTCAAACGGCTGGATCGCTCCGAGGCCTGAAGCGTGGATGGCCGCTTCAATCCTCGATGCGCTCGAAGCGTGCCACAGGTTTGCCGTCGATCATCTTGTGGTCGGCAAACAGCGCCAGCGGCCGGACCCATAGCGCTCGCTCGCCGTACAGCGGGCGGTAGACCACCATCCATTCCTCGGTCTCGCTGTGGCGGGCCAGGTCGATGACCTCGTACTCGGCACCCTTGAAGTGGCGGTAGCGGCCGGGTGAAATTGTGCTCAAGGTCGGGTCCTTTTGGGCTGGTTGGAGGGCAGTGGCAAACGGTGAGCATGATACATTGCGGACAACAGACCCCGGCGGCCGCCCGGTCCGGCGGTGAAGAAACAAGGGGTTGCCGCGCAGCAGGTTGGGAGGCGGTATGGGTGATCTGAACGGGCAGGACAGCCGCGCCCCGCGACGAGGAGCGGGCAGTGCGGCGCCGTGGGCTGGTACGTTGCTGCCGTGGCCGGGTGCGGGGCTGGCTGATGATGCCGGTTCTCTCGCCGCGCTTGCGGTCGATTATCCCGCTTGGTTCGGGGTCGGGCTTGTCGGCCTGGCAGGCCTGTGCTTGGTGACCGTGCTGTTGTGGCGGCGCAGTCGCCGCCTGCGCCAGATCAACGACACACTCGAGCAGGTACTGGCCGAGCGCGATCGGCTGACCGGGCAGTTGCCG
This sequence comes from Wenzhouxiangella sp., assembly GCA_046540955.1. Lineage (GTDB taxonomy): Bacteria > Pseudomonadota > Gammaproteobacteria > Xanthomonadales > Wenzhouxiangellaceae > Wenzhouxiangella. The sequence goes on along the minus strand of JBKHEF010000006.1, from coordinate 34,586 downwards.
GTGGGCCTGTATACCCTGATTGATGACGGCGGAGAGACGCCGTGGGTCAAGACCATCAGCGACCGGGCGCTCGAATTGCTGGGTGTCTCGCGGCAGGAGGCAATGGGGTCGGCTTATGCCGCCTTCGATCATCTCCACCCGGACGACCGGCCGCGCGTGGTCGAGCAGAACGATCAGTCGCGCAGGGCGATCAGACCGTTTCGGGTCGAGGCGCGTTTCCTGGTCGGAGGCCGCCAGCGCTGGCTGCGCATCGAGTCCTGGCCGCGCCGGTTCCAGGGTCACAGTGAATGGTACGGCTACATCATCGACGTCACCGACCGGCACGAGGCCGAGTCGCGCTTCCGGATGCTGTTCGAGCAAAGCCCGCTGGCGATCATGCTGCACGATGTGGACAGCGGCGAGGTGCTCGACGCCAACCGGGCGGCCTGGGAGTCTTACGGACTGGGCTCGCTGGCCGAACTCCAGCAGCGCTACCTGTGGGCCGAACCGCCGTACTCGGAGGCCGAGGCCCTGGCCAACATCCGGGCCGCCGCCGAAGGCCGGGTGCAGCGCTTCGAGTGGTGCAGCATCAATGCCGCCGGCGAGACGTTCTGGGAACTGGTCAGCCTGATGCCGGTGGTGATCGAGGGTCGCCTGAGGGTGTTTTCGACCGCGATCGACATCACCGCGATGCGCGCCGCGCAGGATCGCTTTCGGGCTATCTTCGACCTGTCGCCGGTCGCCGTCATGGTCCAGGACGCGGTCAGCGGCGAACTGCTCGATGCCAATCGCCAGGCCTGGCTGGGCTATGGTTATGCTTCGCTGGAAGCGTTCAAGGCGGCCCAGTCGCGGGCCTGGCTGGATCAGGAGTATGGCGCCGACCGGGCACTGGCGCGCATGCGCAAGGCGGTGGCGGCCGGGGGCGATCGTTTCGAATGGCCCTCGCGCCACGCCGATGGCCGGATCCTTTGGCACGACGTCACCCTGACGCCGATCAAGCTGGACGGCCGGGCCTGTGTGCTGGCGGTTTGCGTCGATATCACCCAGCGCCGCGAGTCCGCCCGGCGCCTGCAGGAAAGCGAGGCACGGTTCCGGCGCATCCTGCAGGACGTCGACGGCGTGGCGGTGCAGGGTTATCGTCCCGATGGAACGGTCAGCTATTGGAACCGGGCCTCCGAGACGCTGTATGGTTACAGCGAAGCCGAGGCCATGAACAGCACCCTGTTTGATCTCATCATCCCGGAGGAGATGCGCGCGGAAGTGCGCGCCAATATGGCCGCGGTCGAGGCAGGGGGTAAGATCCCGAACGGCGAACTGGAGCTTCAGCGCAAGGACGGCAGTCGGGTCCCGGTCTATTCCAGCCACACCGTGCTGCGCTCGCCAGCCGGTGAGCCGGAACTGTTCTGCATCGACATCGACTTAAGCGAGCGCAAGGCGCATGAGCAGGCCCTCGACCGCCTGGCCAACTACGACAATCTCACCGGCCTGCCCAACCGGCGCTTGATGGCCGATTTGATCGACCAGCTGATGACACGCACCCGGCGCAGCCAGGGCAGCTTCGCCCTGTGCTACCTGGATCTCGATGAGTTCAAGCCGATCAACGACCGTCACGGGCATGACATCGGCGACCAGGTGCTGGTCGCCATCGCCCGCCGGCTGCGCCGCCTGGTCCGCGGCAGTGATCTGGTCGCCCGCCTGGGTGGTGATGAGTTCGTGGTGGTGCTCGATGGCATCGGCGACGGGCCGGAACTGGATCGCCGGCTCGGCGTTCTGCTGGAGGGCGTGGCCCATCCGGTCAAAATCGACCGCCTCGAGCTGCAGGTCCATGGCAGCGTGGGTGTGACCTTGTTTCCCCAGGATCCGGGTGACCCCGACACCCTCCTGCGGCACGCTGATCAGGCCATGTATCGGGCCAAGTCGCAGGGGCGCAACCAGTACAGCCTGTTCGATGTCGAACTGGAGGCCAATGTCCAGCGTCGGCGCGAGCGGCTGGTGGCGATCGAGCACGGACTGGATGAAGGTCGCTTCCAGCTGCACTACCAGCCCAAGATCCACCTGGCCAGCGGTCGGGTGGTCGGTTTCGAAGGCCTGGTGCGCTGGCATCGGCCGGATGGCGAACTGGTCTCACCGCTGGTTTTTCTGCCGGACCTGGATCGCAGCGACCTGGAGCGGCGCTTCGGTGAGGTGATGATCGCCCAGGCGCTCGACCAGGTCACTGCATGGGCGGCCACTGGCCTGGATGTCACGGTGAGCGTCAATATTGCCGGACCCCACCTGCTCAGCGACGGTTTCGTCGAGGCCCTGGCCGGGCTGCTGAGCCGGCATCCGGATTGTCCGCCAGAGCGGCTGGAACTCGAAATCCTCGAGAGCGCAGCGGTCAACGACCTCGAACGGGCGATGGATGTTCTGGCCCGGGTCCGCGAACTGGGGGTGCAGATTTCGCTGGATGATTTCGGTACCGGTTACTCATCGCTCAGCCACCTGCGTTCGCTGCCGGTCGATGAGGTCAAGATCGACCAGAGTTTCGTGCGCGACATGCTCGACGACATCAACGACCACAACATCGTCCAGAGCGTGATCAGCCTGGGTGCGGCGTTCAGCCTGCGCGTGGTGGCCGAGGGCGTGGAGACGGCCAAGCATGCCGAGGCCCTGCGCGCGCTGGGCTGCGAGCTGGGCCAGGGCTACGCTTTCGCCCGGCCGATGCCGGCGGGAGAAGTGGCCGGCTGGCTGGCCGCTCAGTCCTCTTCGACCAGCGCGTAGGCGCCGTCGGCATCGTGGGTCTCGCGGCCGGTGACCGGCGGGTTGAAGGCGCAGATCAGGCGCATGTCCTCGCTGCCGCCGCGCAGGATGTGACGGTCATGCTGGTCGAGGGCATAGATCACGCCGTCATGGATGGGGTGGACTTCGCCGGTGGCCAGGTCCTCGATGCTGCCGTTGCCGGCCACGCAGTAGACCGCCTCGAGATGATGCTTGTACCACATGTGCAGCTCGGCCCCGGCCGGGATGATGGTTTCATGGAAACTGAAGCCCATGCGGTCGCTTTTGAGCAGCAGGCGCCGGCTGACCCAGCCGTCGCCGTGCACTTCGCGCTCGCTGCCGATGATGTCCTTGAGGTCTCTGACGATCATGTCTGTCTGTCCGTAGCGGGTGTGCCAATGGGTGCGGCGCCAAGGATACCGTGCTGGTCGCAAAGCTGTTGCGCAGTGCCGCAAAGCCCGTATTATTCATACATGACCATTGCGAAGCCGAATACAGATGTCTGATCCAGGCCAGCATGGGCTGCCGCAACTGTCGCGTGAGCAGATCCTGTGGATTTTGGGCGCGTTGCTGCTGACCGGGTGGCTGGTCTGGCTGCTCGCGCCGGTGCTGGCGCCATTTCTGGTCAGCGCGTTGCTGGCCTATATGGCCGACCCGATCGTTTCGGCGCTGGAGCGATTGCGCATGCGACGGGAGCTGGCGGTGTCGGTGGTGTTCATCGCCCTGTCGCTGATCCTGGTGCTGGCGCTGGTGCTGATCCTGCCCCTGCTGGTCCGCGAGACCAGCCAGTTTTTCGAGCGCCTGCCGGTCTACTTCGAGCAGCTGCAGACCCGTTTTCTGCCGCTCATCGAAGAGCATCTGGGCCTGAGCCTGGATCCCGAGACCTTCGATGCGGCCCGGCTGCGGGTCCTGCTGGAAGAGAATTTTTCCAATATCGCCGCAGCGACCCAGGCCACCTGGGGCTATCTGACCGAATCGGGCGGGCGGTTCATGGTCTGGGTTACCGGCCTGATCCTGATTCCGTTGGTGACCTTCTACCTGATGCGCGACTGGCACCACCTGATCGAGGTCATTCGCGACATGCTGCCGCGCAATCTCGAGCCGGTCGTGGTGCGACTGGCCGGGGAATGCGACGAGGCGCTGGGCGGCTTCCTGCGCGGCCAGGTGATGGTCATGTTCAGTCTTGGCCTGATTTATGCCGTTGGCCTGTGGCTGGCGGATCTCAACAACGGCATCGCGATCGGGATGATTGCCGGGCTGGTCAGCTTCGTGCCTTATCTGGGCGCGATTACCGGGGTGTTGCTGGCCGGTATCACGGCGATCATCCAGAACCTGGAATTCTGGTTCCTGTTTCAGATCGCCATGGTGTTCGTGGTCGGGCAGTTGATCGAGAGTTTCGTGCTGACTCCGCGCCTGGTCGGCGATCGCATCGGCCTGCACCCGGTGCTGGTGATCTTCCTGGTCATGGCTGGCGGACAACTGTTCGGCTTCATCGGTGTTTTGCTGGCCTTGCCGGTGGCCGCAGCCGGCACGGTGCTGGTGCGGTACTTCTACGACGGCTACAAGCAAAGCCGGATCTACCGCGAAAATCGCGCTGAGCCGGACTGAGCGTCTCAGCGCAGGAGGCGGCAGAGACGATCGATGCCGTCGATGATGCGCGGGGTCGGCCGGATCAGCGTATCCGGATCAATCTCGATCAGGCGCGCCCCTTCAGGCAACAGCGAGCGATCGCGCCGCCAGCGTTCGAGCGTATCGGCCTGCCCGGGTTCGGCGCCGGCCAGAATCACCTGCGGTTGCCGGGCCAGCACGGCTTCGTAGTCGACCGCGGCGGCCTCGACGTCCAGATCGGCAAAGAGGTTGCGCGCCCGGCAGCGCGGCAGCAGCTCGGTGAGGATATGGCGTCCCCCCAGGGTGTAGAGCGGGCGCTTGGAAACCTGGTAGAACACCGTGCGGGTGGCAGGGCCCGGCGGGATCGGTCGTGCCGACAAGGCCGATCGATAATCTTTTGCAGCCTGCCGGCCGCGGGCCGGTTGCCCCAGCCGATCGCCGAGCAAGACCAGGCTCGATGCGATGTCGTCGAGCGTCCGGATGGCGATCCAGACGACGTCGATGTCGATGTCTTCCAGGCGCCGGGCCGCGCTTGCCGGCGTCCCGCCTGTCCAGGCCAGGGCAAGGTCGGGGTTCAGGGCCATGATGCGTTCCAGGTCGAGGCGAAAGGCATCGCCGATCACCGGCAAGGCGGCGGCCTCGGCCGGATAATCACTCCAGGCCACGGTGCCCACCAGGGTATCGCCGGCACCGGCCGCAAAGGCCAGCTCGGCCAGGTGCGGTGCCAGGGCAATGACCCGGGGCGGCTTGGTTTCGGACCCTGACGCAGCCGCTGCCCCACCCAGCATCAGCATCAGCATCAGCAGGACCAGCAGCCTGACCCCGCCGACTGCCTGAACCCCGAACCCCGAACCCCGAACCCTAGATCCGGTAGGCATAAGTCAGCGTCGCGGTCAGGACCAGCCAGAGCAGCACCAGCAGCGGCAGCCCAACGCGGACAAAATCATTGAACTTGTAGCCGCCGGCGTTCATCACCAGCAGGTTGGTCTGGTAGGCCATCGGGGTGGCGAAACTCAAGTTGGCGCCGAACAGCACGGCCAGAACGAACGGCTCGGCCGGCAGCATCAGTTGCTGGGCCAGGGAGATCGCGATCGGCGTCCCGATCACGGCTGCTGCATTGTTCGAGACCACGTTGGTCAGCGCGGCCATGGCCAGCATCAGCCCGCCAAGAACGATGAAGCCGGGCACGCCGAAGCTCATGGCCAGAAAGACCTGGGCGATCCAGTCGGCACCGCCGGTACGCATCAAGGCCATGCCCAGCGCCAGCGAGGCGACGATGATCATGACCACCTGGATCGACAGCGCGCTCATCGCCTCCTTCCAGGTCAGGCAGCGGGTTGCCAGCAGCAACAGCACCCCGAACAGTGCGCTGATGGCGATCGGCAGGATGCCGATTGCAGCGATCAGGATCACACTGGCCATGATCGCCAGCGAGATCGGCGCCTTGCTGGTCTTGGGCAGGTTGACGCTGCCGTCGAGGACGAGGAAGTCGCTGCCCTCCTTGAGGACGCCCAGTTTGTCGGGGGTGGACTGGACCAGCAGTACATCGCCCGAGCGCAGGACGGTATTGTCCAGTCCGGTTGCCCGGGTGTTTTCGGTGCCGCTGGAGACCCGGTGCAGGGCGAGCAGGCGCAGGCCGAAGCGCGACAGCAGCCGGGCCTGGCCGATGCGTACCCCGAGCAGGCGCGAGTTGGGCGTGATCGCCACCTCGGCAATCTGCTGGTTCAACGCTTCGAGCGGATGGCTGTCGTCGACCTCGACATCGCCGGAATACAGCTTGCCGCCGAGCAGGTGGGCGAACTCGCGCAGGTTGTCGCGGGTATTGGTGGTGGTGATGCGGTCGCCGGCTTTAAGCTTGACGTCCGGCAGCGGGGTGACGAAGACCCCGGGCCCGCGCTGGATTTTTTCCACCCTCAGATTGCCGTCACAGGCATCGATGGCATCCGACAGGGCCTTGCCCGTGGCCATGGAATCCCTGTCCAGCCGGATCTGGGCGGTGTACAGGCGCTGGACCGTCGACTGCATCGGCACCTGGCGTTCCGGGATCAGGCGCGGCGCGATCAGCCACAGGTAGAGCAGGGCAACCACGCCGGCGATCCCGGCCGGGACGATGAAGTCGAACATCTGGAATTCGGCCACCCCCATGTCGAAGGCCACCCCGACCACCAGCAGGTTGGTCGATGTGCCAATGGTGGTCGCCATGCCACCGACGATGCTGATCAGTCCGACCGGCAAAAGCATGCCCGATGGCGGAGTTCCGGTCCGCAGGGCAACCCCGATCAGGATGGGCAAAAGCATCACCACGATGGGCGTGTTGTTGATGAAGGCACTCAAGGTCGCGCAGATGACCAGGGTCAGCAGCATCGACAGGCTTGGCGAGCGGCGCCACGCGGCAGCCAGCAGGCGCCCGACCGGTTCCAGGGCACCCGACCGGATCAGTCCCTGGCCGAGGATCATCAGCGCCGAGACCGCGATCAGGGCCTGATGGCCAAAGCCCTGGAAAAAATCGACCGCATTGAGTTCGCGCCCGTCCGGGCCGATATAGGGGAATAGTTCAAACCCCAGCGCCAGCAGGGCCAGGACCACCAGCGAGCTGGTCTCCAGCGGAATCCGGTCGCGCGAGAACAGGATCAGCGCCAGGATGACCAGCAGCAGCACGGCCAGGGCATGGGCGTTGGGCAGCATCAGGTTCATGGGCGGCCATTCTACGGCCAACCGAACGGCGCGGTATTTTTGGCAAAAAAGAGCTGATCGACCAATGGCGGCTGGACTGCCCCGGCCCGCAGGGATTGCCGGGCCGGCCTCGGAGCCAGGCTGCCAGGGGCCGATCGGTTACACTTTCGCGCCGGACCACAGCGAGTTTCCCGCCGCCAAACCCATGCCGAACAGCGCCGCTATCATCCTGAAAAATGGCGAAGACCGTCGTCTGCGCGCCGGTCACCTGTGGGTGTTCAGCAACGAGGTCGATGTCGCCGCATCCCCCCTGACCGACCTGGTCGCCGGTCAGCTGGCCAACGTCATCGATGCGGCCGGACGTACGGTCGGCACCGCCCTGGTCAACCCGCACTCGCTGATCTGCGCCCGCCTGATCAGTCGCCGGGCCGATGTGGTGCCTTCGACGCACTGGCTGCTGGAGCGGTTGCGTGCGGCTCTGGCCTTGCGCGAACGACTCTTCGACCAGCCCTTTTATCGCATGGTGTTCGGCGAAAGCGACGGCTTGCCCGGCCTGATCGTCGATCGTTTTGGCGGGGTGCTGGTCGCCCAGGCCAACACCGCCGGTATGGATGGTCTGCGAGCTGACATTGAGCAGGCCCTGGAGCAGCTGCTTCAGCCCGAGGGCGTGTTGTGGCGTAATGATTCAGTCGTACGTGAGCTCGAAGGGCTGGGCCGCTTGATCGAACCGGGGCCGGGTGCGCTGCCGGACAGGCTGACCGTCATCGAGGGCGATCTGCGCTTCGAGGTTGACCTGATGAGTTCGCAGAAAACCGGCTGGTATTTCGACCAGCAGGCCAACCGGCAGCGGGTCTGGCCCCTGCTCGGTGGCTGCGAGCGGGTCGCCGACCTGTATGCCTACCATGGTGCCTGGGGTCTGGGTGCGGCTGCGCTCGGCGCCGGCCAGGTCGAGTGTGTGGACTCATCGCTGCCGGCGGTCAATGCCATCGGTGCCAACGCGCTGGCCAATGGCCTGGACGGGACGGTCAAGGCGACCCGCCAGGATGCCGAGCAGTGGCTGGACGCCCAGTTGGCTGCAAAAGCACGCTTCGATGCCGTCGTCGTCGATCCGCCGGCCTTCGCGCCGCGGGCCCGGGACGTCAAACCGGCGCTGGCGGCCTACCGCCGAATCAACGAAAAAGCCCTGCGCCTGATCCGTCCGGGCGGCCTGCTGGTGACCTGCTCCTGCTCGGCGCATGTGTTCGAGGAGCGCTTCATCGATCTGGTCCGCCAGGCTGGCCGGCACGTCGATCGTGATCTGCAGATCCTGATGCGCCTGGAGCAAGGCCCTGATCATCCGGTCATGCCGGCCATTCCCCTGACCCGCTATCTCAAAGGTCTGGTGGTCCGGGTGCTGGAGAGTTTCTGAAGTCCATGAGCAGCAGTTTCTATTACCACCAGATCGATCCGGTCGCCTTCTCCATTGCCGGTTTCGGGATTTACTGGTACAGCCTGATGTACCTGGTCGCCTTCGGCCTGTTCTGGGCTCTGGGGCGGGCCCGGGCGCGCCGGCCGGATACCCCGCTCAAGCCCGATCAGGTCGCCGATCTGCTGTTCTGGGGCGTGATCGGCGTGGTCGCCGGCGGTCGTATCGGCTACCTGCTGTTTTACAGTCTGGGCGATGTGCTCGCAGACCCGCTGCTGCTGTTTCGGCTGCGTGATGGTGGCATGAGTTTCCACGGCGGCCTGATCGGTGTTGTGCTGGTGATCTGGTTCTACGGCCGGCACCTCGGTTGCGGTTTCCTGCGGCTGGGCGATTTCATCGCCCCGCTGGTGCCGACCGGGCTGGCTGCCGGCCGCATCGGCAACTTCATCGGCGGTGAGTTGTGGGGCAGGACCACGGATGTGCCCTGGGCGGTGATCTTTCCGGACGCCATCGAGCGCGGCGGGCGCTGGTCCGAGGCCCTGTACCAGCAATATCTGGCCGGTGCCCTCGATGAGTACGCCCGCCATCCCTCGCAGCTCTACCAGGCGGCACTGGAAGGCGGGCTGCTGTTTGCCGTGCTGTGGTGGTATTCGGCCCGACCGCGCCCGGCCGGGGCGGTGGGCGGACTGTTCGTCGCCGGTTACGGGGTGTTGCGCTTTGTCGCCGAGTTCTTCCGCCAGCCCGACGCCCATCTGGGCTTTGTCGCGCTGGACTGGCTGACCATGGGTCAGTTGCTGTCGGTGCCGATGATTCTGGCGGGAATTGGCCTGATGGTCTGGGCCTATGCAAGGCAGCCGGTACCAGGGCGCGACAAACCATGAAGGGATATCTGGAACTGCTGCGCCATGTGCGCCAGACCGGCGTGCGCAAGGCTGACCGTACCGGGGTCGGCACGCTCAGTTCCTTTGGTCATCAACTGCGATTTGATCTGGCTGCGGGCTTTCCGCTGGTCACGACCAAGAAGGTTCATGTCCGTTCGATCGTGCACGAATTGCTGTGGTTTATCCGGGGCGAGACCCATCTGGATTACCTGCGGGCCAATGGTGTCACCATCTGGGATGAGTGGGCCGATGAGCACGGCAGCCTCGGGCCGATGTACGGGGTCCAGTGGCGTTCATGGCCGACCCCGGATGGCCGTTGCATCGATCAGTTGAGCGAGGTCGTCGAGCAGATCCGGCAGCGTCCGGATTCGCGCCGGCACGTGGTCTCGGCCTGGAATCCGGCCGATCTGCCGGACGAGTCGATCTCGCCCCAGGCCAATGTCAAGGCCGGACGAATGGCGCTGGCGCCGTGTCATTGCCTGTTCCAGTTCCACGTCGCCGAAGGGCGTCTGAGCTGCCAGCTCTACCAGCGATCGGCCGATCTGTTTCTGGGCATACCTTTCAATATTGCGTCCTATGCCCTGCTCACGCTGATGGTGGCCCAGGTCACCGGGCTGGCACCGGGGCATTACATTCATACTTTTGGTGATGCGCATATCTACCTGAATCATCTTGATCAGGTCGATGAGCAGTTGCAGCGCAGTCCGCGACCGCCGCCGATCATGCGGCTCAATCCTGCCCGGCAACGGCTCGAGGACTTCCAATACGAGGATTTCGAGCTGGATGGCTACGATCCATACCCGGCCATTCGGGCACCGGTGGCGGTGTGATGGCTGGCGCGGGCTGCCCATCGACACGTCCAGGCCTGACCCTGGTTGCGGCGATGGCGCGCGACCAGGTCATCGGCCGCGATGGTGCCATGCCGTGGCACCTGCCGGCTGACCTCAAGCACTTCAAGGCGCTTACCCTGGGCCACCCAGTCATCATGGGCCGCCGGACCTTTGACTCGATCGGCCGGGCACTACCCGGGCGGACCAACCTGGTCATCAGCCGCTCGCGGCCTGATCTGCCCGCTGGCGTGCTGGTTGCCGGCAGCCTGCCGGCCGCGCTGGCCATTGTCGCGCCGGCCGAGTCGGTGATGGTGATCGGCGGCGGCCAGATTTATCGCCAGGCCCTGGACTTGGCCGAGCGTCTCGAACTGACCCTGATCGATGCCCGCATCGATGGCGACACCTGGTTTCCGGCGCTGGACTGGTCGGCCTGGCAGGTGGTCTCACTGGCTTCCCGCCCGGCCGACCCAGCCAATGCTTATCCGCTGCGTTTTGTCAGTCTGGTGCGTCGGACCGGGGTGAGTGGACGATGAGCGAGGGTCAGCACTGGCCAGACAAACGCCGTGTCACCGTGGTCGGCGCGGTCCTCAATCTGCTGTTGTCGATCGGTAAAGTAGCTGGCGGCATCGTGGGACAGTCCCAGGCGCTGATCGCCGATGGCGTGCATTCGCTCTCTGACCTGGCCAGCGATGGTCTGGTTCTGCTGGCGGCCCGGTTCGGCTCACGCGAGGCCGATCATAACCATCCTTATGGTCATGCACGCATCGAGACCCTGGCCACGCTGGGCGTAGGCCTGGTCCTGCTGTCAATCGGGGCAGCCTTCCTGATCGATTCGGCCACCCGGATTCTGGAGCCTGCGCGCCAACTCCAGCCCGGTTGGCTGGCGTTCTGGATCGCGGTCCTGTCGGTGCTGGTCAAGGAGGGTCTTTACCACTATACCGTCCAGGTGGCGCGACGGACCGAATCCGCCCTGCTGGTGGCCAATGCCTGGCATCACCGCAGCGATGCGCTCTCATCGGTGGTGGTCATCGTCGGGGTGGTGGGCGCGATGATGGGGATGCGCTGGCTTGACAGCGTGGCAGCGGCCATCGTCGGCATCATGCTTGGTTGGGTGGGCTGGCGGCTGCTCGGGTCGGCGGCTGCCGAACTGGTCGATACCGGCTTGTCGAATCGCGAACTCAATGCGCTATCGGCCACCATTGACGGCGTCAATGGCGTGGTGTTCCATCGTCAGTTGCGCTCGCGGCGGATGGGCGGGCGGATTTTTGTCGATGTCAGAGTGCACGTCGACCCCGATCTGAAGGTGGCCGAGGCCGAGCAAATCCGTCATCGGGTGGCTGAGCGCATGATCGATCAGCTGCCGGGCCGGGCCGATGTGGTCATCAGCATCGCATCGGCCGATCAAGCGGTAGAATAACCTCGCATGAAGCGCCAGATCTTCATTGGCGACGTGCAGGGCTGTCACGATGCGCTCGCTCGGCTGCTCGACAAGCTGTGCTTTGATCCTGCCGCTGATCGGCTGCGGTTTGCCGGCGATCTGGTCAACCGTGGTGGCCAGTCACTGGAAACGCTCCGCCTGGTCCACTCCTGTGGCGATGCCGCGATGACCGTACTGGGCAACCACGACCTGCATCTGCTGGCCTATGCATCCGGTCATGCGCCGTTGCACCTGGGCCGCAATCGTGAGTTCGATGCCATTGTCGAGGCCACGGACGGGCAGGGACTGCTGGACTGGTTGCGCAGCCAGCCGCTGTTCTGGACCAGCGCCCGAAAGGGCCTCGCCCTGGTGCATGCCGGTACCGATCCGCGCTGGGGCCCGCGCCAGACGGCGCAACGAGCTGCCGAGCTCGAACATGCCCTGGCCACTGAGCCGGAGCAGTTCTTCAGCCACATGTACGGTGATCGCCCGCGCCGCTGGCGGCCCGGCCAGCCGCATTACAAGCGTCTGCGCGCGGCGACCAATGTGTTTACCCGGATGCGCTTTTGTGACGCCCACGGCCGTCTGGATCTGGCCTCAAAAAGCGATCCGCGCCAGGTGCCCAGGGGGTTCCGGCCCTGGTTCGAACATCTTCATCCGGACTGGCGGGGCCGGTTGCTGATTTTTGGTCACTGGGCCATGCTGGGTTTGCTGATCACCGAAGACGTGGCCTGCCTGGATTCGGGCTGCGTCTGGGGTGGTCGCCTGACCGCGCTGGTGGATGATGGCGAGGCCCGTTCGCTGGTCTCTGTGGCGGGCAAGCCTCAGGGTCGGTGAGCGTACGCGGCTGCCCCGGCCGGATCGGCTATGGCATGATGAATGCCAGTGATTGCCATGGAGCAAGGCCGTGAGTGGATTCCGCAAGATCATTGTTGCTGTCGATGGTTCTGACAATGCCCTGCAGGCGGCCCGCGTGGGAGCGCGCATGGCCGACAGTATGGGCGCAGAGCTCGCCCTGCTGTACGTATTTCCGCTGTTGTCGGACGATATCGCGGGTGCTGTCGGGATGACCGACGATGAGGTCGACGAGGTCCGTGACCGGGCCGCCCGCAAGGCTTTCGATGCTGTGCTGGATGCGATCAGTGATCGCGCCGAGCCACCCGAAGAGGTCGCTCGGATCGGCGATGTCGCCCAGGAGATCCTCGAGTACCTGGACAACGCGACCGACCTGCTGCTGGTGATGGGGCGGCGTGGTCAGACCCGGATGGGATCGCTGCTGCTCGGCAGCGTGTCCGACAAGGTCCTGCGCCATACCCGGACCCCGGTTACCGTGGTCAGCTGAAGGCGTCGGCCCCGGCGCTGCGGTGACCGGTCAGAGCCTGGCCGGATCATCGCGCAAGGCACGCAATACCGGTGCCATGGCCGGGCGCTGTCCGGTCCAGATCTCGAACGCCAGCGCGGCCTGGCCGACCAGCATGCCCAGTCCGTCGTGGCAAGGAAGTGACTGGTGCTCGCACCATTGAGCGAATGGGCGATGGGCCGGGCCGTAATTGAGATCATAGGCCACGGCCTGCCCGCCCAGCCAGCCCCGATCCAGCGGCGGCAGGGTCTGGCCGTGGCCGCTGCTGGTGGCCTGGATCAGCAGATCAAAGCCGCTCAGATCGCCGGCCTGATCAAAGCCGCCGCCGATGACAACGCCGCGGTGGGCGAATTTCTGGGCCAGGGCCTCGGCCCGCTCGCCGGTCCGGTTGAGAATCACGGCCAGGGCCGGCTGGCGATCAAGCAGCGGGCCGAGCACGCCGGCGGCGGCCCCGCCGGCACCGATCATCAACACCCGCCGGCCGGCCGGATCGAGACCCAGTCGCTGCAAGTCCAGCATCAGGCCTTCGCCATCGGTATTGTGGCCATGCCAGCCATCGGCGCGCCGGACCAGGGTATTGACCGCCCGGGCGATGCGCGCGGCCGGCGCGACCTGCTCGCACACACCAAGCCCGGCATGCTTGAGCGGCACGGTCAGGTTGGCACCGCGGCCGCCGGCGACGATGAAGGCGGCAAAGCGCGGGCCGAATTCCTGGCTGGTACAGCGCACGGCCTGGTAGTCCAGCATGATGCCGGTCTGGCGGCCGAAGCGGCGATGAATCTCGGGCGAGAGCGAGTGTTCGACCGGATCGCCGAACAGGGCAAGCTTCAGGGTCTGGCTCAAGCGTCGCGGTCCTGGAGTTGCTCGGCCACGTCCAGGGCGGCGTAGGTCAGGACGGCGCAGGCGCCGGCGCGGCGGATGGAGAGCAAGGATTCGAGCATCACCTTGTCGCCGTCCAGCCAGCCTTTGGCGGCCGCCGCCTTGAGCATGGCGTACTCGCCGGAGACATGGTAGGCCAGGGTCGGGGCACCGAATTCCTCGCTGACTCTGCGGATGATGTCGAGGTAGGGCAGGGCCGGCTTGACCATCACCATGTCGGCGCCTTCGTCCAGGTCCAGGGCCACCTCGTGCAGCGCCTCGTCGCTGTTGGCCGGGTCCATCTGGAACGATTCCTTGCCGGACTTGCCCAGATTGGCCGCCGAGCCCACGGCATCGCGGAACGGGCCGTAGAAGCTCGAGGCGTACTTGGCCGCGTAGCTCAAAATCAGGGTGTTGCGGTAGTCTTTGGCCTCCAGCGCGCCGCGAATGGCGCCGATGCGCCCGTCCATCATGTCGGACGGGGCGACCACGTCGGCCCCGGCCCCGGCGTGGCTGAGGGCCTGGCGCACGAGGACTTCGACGGTCTCGTCGTTGAGCACGTAACCGGTCTGGTCGATCAGCCCGTCGAGGCCGTGCGAGGTATACGGATCCAGGGCTACGTCGGTGATCACGCCGAGCTCGGGAAAGCGCGCTTTCAGGGCGCGCACGGTGCGCTGGACCAGGCCGTCCTCGCGCCAGGCTTCCTCGGCGCCGTCGGACTTGCGCTCGGCCGGCACCACCGGGAACAGCGCGATCGCCGGCACGCCAAGCGCCAGGCAGCGCTCGGCGATACCGAACAGGCCATCGCGGCCGACCCGCTCCACGCCCGGCATGGAGGCCACCGGCTCGCGAGCCCGGTCGTCCTCAAGGACGAAAACCGGGTAGATCAGGTCGGCCGGAGCGAGCCTGGTTTCGCGGACCAGACGGCGCGAGAAGGCTTGCGCGCGCAACCGGCGCGGACGGGTCAGCGGAAACGGCATGGAGGTGCCCCTGGGCCTATTCGAAGTGGGAGCGGAAGTATTTCACCGAATTCTGGAACGCCTTCCAGGCATGCTCGGCCTCAAGCTTGAGCTTGTCGAACTGGGCCTCGCTGGCCGCGCGAAGCTCGCTGAGCTTGTCACGCATCTCCTCGCGCTTTTCGCGCATCTCGGCCAGCTGCTCTTCGTAGCGTTCCTCGGCCTTGCCGCTGGCTTCCTCGGCCTTTTTCTCCAGCTTGTCCATCTCGCTGTTGAGATCGTCGAGCCGGCTTTTCAGCGTCTCGATGAACTGTTCGCGTCTGGATTGTTCGGCCATGGGAGTCTCCCGCAGTGAGTGTCCATTCAGTATAGCGCTGCGCCGTCCGGCGGACCGGGCAGGTGACAGAATCGGCGGATTCAAGGCTGCCAGCCTGGATCACGCCGGCGCTTGCGCAGGATGAATCGTTCCGGCGCCAGGGCGTTGATCAGCTCAGTGTCGGGAAACGGACTCAAGCCGCTGGCCTGATCAGCGATCAGGTCAGCGCACAGCGGCGTGTGGGTCAGGCCGCGCGAGCCGTGGGCCAGGTTCAGGTAGACGCCGGGGACGATCCGGTGCGGATGGTGTCCGGGGTCGGGCAGCGGTCCGGCCAGAGGCAGGAAGTCCGGGGTCTGGCAGCGCACCTCGGCGCGCTGGCCGGCAACCTCGATCAATGCTCCGCCCAGCGCCTGCCAGTGCCCGGGCAGGTGTTCGCGCAGTTGCTCCAGGTTGGTCCGGTCGTCGTCGGCTCGGCTTTCGGTGTCGCTATCGTACAGGTCGAAGGTGGCGCCGATGCAGTGCAGGCCGTCGAGCGCCGGGGTCAGGTAGCCGGCGTGGCAGATGGCCTGGTCCCACTGCCGGCTGGCGGGGGTTGCCGGCACGTAGCTGACCTGGCCGCGGATGGCTTTCAGTGGCAACCACTCCAGACCGGCTAATTGACCGACCGCATTGGCCATGGCCAGGACCAGAACATCAGCGGCCACATGGCCGGTCCGGTCAGTTTGAACCTGCAGTCCGCTGTCGATGCTGAATCCGTGCAAGCGCAGCGGTGCAAGCTCGATGGCTGGATGATCAAGCAGCTGCCGGCACCAGCGGGCCGGTCGCAGATAACCGGCACCATGGAACAGGACTTCGCCCGGACCCCGAGGCTCGAGCAGCGTCTGGGGCCAGGTCCCGGCCGCGACGGCCGCCTCGATTTTTCGGGCCATGCGCGCATCGGCTGCGATCTGGATGACGCCATTGAGACAGCCGTCATCGGCTTCGGTCGGGAAAGCCAGCGACCGCAAGCGCGCCAGGGCATGGATCAGGGCGAGCTGATAGAAGCGGTTCTGCGTGGTCATGTGGGCACTGGCCGAGCTGTAGACCACGCCGGCGAGGTTGCCCGATGCGCCCCTGGCAATACCGGCCGGGTCGCAAACAAGGACCTGCCAGCCGCGTTCGGCCAGCGCCCGGGCGGTCGTGCAGCCGGCCAGGCCGGCTCCGCCGACCACCGCCAGGCCGCGCTTGAGTGGGCGTGGCCTGGATCGGCCCGCCAGTTGTCCGACCAGGCGATGGCGCTTGCCACCGAAACCGGTCAGCCGGGTGACGGCAAAGCCCTGGCGTTCCAGGCCGCGGCGCACGGCCCCGGCGGCGGTGAAGGTGGCCAAGGTCGCACCCGGGCGCGAGCGAGCGGCGAGCGCCTGCAACAGCGCATCGCACCACATCTCGGGATTGTGCGCCGGGGCAAAGCCGTCGAGGAACCAGGCATCGACTTCGGCCTGACAGGCTTGCCAGCAGTCTGTCGCATCGCCCAGCATCAGCACCAGGCGAATGCGCGGATGCAGCTCGATCAGGTGGTGACCGGCCACCGGCGGCGGGTAGCCGGCCAGCAGGGCAGACCGCAGCTCGGCCAGTGCGCCTTGCCCGGGGTTGGTACGAGCCAGATCCGCGCGCTTCAGCGGGTGCAACTCGGTCGAAAAAATGTCCAGGCGGGCATGGGCCGGTGCATGGTCGAGGAAACAGCGCGCGGCCAGCAGCACGTTCAGGCCGCTGCCGAACCCGGTTTCGCCGATGACAAACAGCGACTGCCCCTGCAGTGCTGCGAAACGCTGGGGCAGGTGGCTGGCTTCGATGAACACCGCCTGACTTTCGGCAAGACCATGACCCGGCATCCAGTAGCTGTCCTGGTAGTGCAGCGAGCGGGGAGTGCCGTCATCCCATTCAATGCGGGCCGGGCGGATGGGCTGAAAGGCGTCGGGCATGGCCAGCAGTGTAGCGGGTGCCGGGATCGCTTCGGAATGAACGCAGGACAAACCCAAATGTTATATCATTGCCCATCCCCATCACTGGAATGAATGTCATGGCGGCAGTGCTTGACTCTGTCCATCGGCGACCGCGAAAAGCGCGCTTCGATCAGGCGGCGATCTGCCTGTCGGCGGCCTGCCTGTTGCATTGCCTGGGCGCGCCGTTGCTGCTGGTTCTCGCCCCCTGGCTATCGCTGGGCGTGCTGGGTGAGGAGTGGTTTCACCTGGCCCTGGTAGTGGCGATCATTCCCTTGAGCCTGATCGCCTTTCGTCGCGGGCCGGGGCGGGGTGATCGGCGCCGCGTGCTGCGTCCAGGCCTGGCAGGTCTCGGCCTGATCACGCTGGCCGCGGTGTCGGAGGCGTTCCACATCATGGACCACACCGTGGCCGCGGTTCTGACTTCGGTCGGTGGCATTCTGCTGATCATTGGTCACTGGCGCAATCTGCGGGCGCAGGCTTGCCGGGTCTCTCGCGACGAGTCATCGCCGCTGGTCTGAAGTGCAACATCTTTTGCTGCGCGAGCTGGTCTGCTATCTTGCCGATCTGCTCGATCGTCTCTGATCCAAAGAAGATGGCCTTGTACCAATCGTTTGCCAGTTTCGCCGAGTTCTACCCCTACTACCTGGCCGAACACGCCGACGTGCGCTGCCGGCGCATGCATTTCATCGGCTCCTGGCTGGTGCTGCTGGCGCTGGTCCTGGCGCTGATTCATTCGCCGTGGTGGCTGTTGGCCATGCCGCTGTTCGGCTACGGCTTTGCCTGGCTGGGTCATTTCCTGTTCGAGAAGAACCGCCCGGCGACCTTTAAGTACCCCTTCTACAGCCTGCTCGGCGACTGGGTCATGTTCAGCGATATTCTGCGCGGTCGGGTACGAATCTGAGCCCATGCGCGCGGGTCATGCGCTAAAATTTCTGGCATTCATCCACGGGAAATCATCATGAGCGAGATACCTAAAGACCTCCGTTTTTCGGAAAGTCACGAGTGGGTCAGCCACGAGGAAGACGGCGTGGTCAAGGTGGGTATCACCGACCATGCCCAGGAACAGCTGGGCGATCTGGTGTTTGTCGAATTGCCGGAAGAGGGTGCAAGTTTCGGGCAGGGCGATGCCTGTGCAGTGATCGAGTCGGTCAAGGCGGCTTCGGACATCTATACGCCGGTTTCCGGTGAGGTGGTGGCCGTCAACCAGGCCGTGCTTGACACCCCGGAAATCATCAACAGCGATCCCTACGGTGATGGCTGGCTGTTTTCGGTCCGGCTGGAAGACGATGACGAAGTCGACGGCCTGATGGATGCCGACGGCTACGCCGAGCACATCGAGGACTGATCTGCCCTGCAGCGCTGCCGTCAGCCGCGCTGTCCGGCCAGCCGGTCGGCGGCGCGGATCGGTTCTGGCAGCCGATAGCGCGGCGCGCAGGCCAGCACCAGGCGGGTTGCTGAATCGAGGCTGATGCGGTGACCGCTGGAGACGAACACGGGCCGCACGTTCTGGCGGGTT
Organism: Wenzhouxiangella sp.; assembly: GCA_046540955.1. Taxonomy (GTDB): domain Bacteria; phylum Pseudomonadota; class Gammaproteobacteria; order Xanthomonadales; family Wenzhouxiangellaceae; genus Wenzhouxiangella. The sequence goes on along the minus strand of JBKHEF010000006.1, from coordinate 16,048 downwards.
CTCAATAGCCTGCCGATCACCTCTCCCCGGTGGAACAGCGGGGTGGATTGCCCACGCTCAAGACCTGGCGGCTGCGCGTGGCCGCACAGGCGGGTCTTGCCCACGCCGATGGTGGTCAGTCCGGTTTCCACGCCAAGGTGGCACGCCACGCCAAAGCGGCGTGGATGGGCGATGCCCTGACCATCGCACAGCACCAGGTCGGGTAGCGACGACAGCCGTTGCAGCGCGGCCAGGATCGCCGGCAACTCGCGAAACGACAGCAGGCCGGGCATGTAGGGCAGCCCGGTCGGTTGCTCGGCGACGGCTTCATCGAGGCGTTCCAGTCCGGGATAGGACATCAGGACAACGGCTGCCCGTGTGGTCCGACCGCCATCGGGGAAAGCCGCATCGACCCCGGCCACGGTGCGGATGATCGGTGGCAGCGCGTCTTCGACGATGACCCTTCCGGCCAGCCGCCGCTGCTGCTCGATCAGCGCTTCAGTACGACCAGCCAAAGCGCCGGTAGACAAAGCCCATCAACCACGCCGGCCCGATCAGCAGAAAAGCCAGGTCCTTGAAAAACGACGGCTTCTTGCCCTCGATCTGGTGGCCGACGAACTGCCCGATCCAGGCGCCGACGAACACCACCAGGGCCACCGCCCAGAGCGGCGCGGCCAGGCGGGTTTCGAGCAACGCACACAACAGCAGCGACAACAGCATGAACAGGCCCACGCCGATGGACAGGCGCGGCGACAGGGCGATGTACCAGATCTGCACGATCAGCGCGATCAGCACCGCCCAGTTCAGCCATTCGACCGGACTGGGGATCGACCAGACCAGGGCGATGACCGACCAGAAGATCAGCGGCACGCAGATCCAGTGGATCAGCTTGTTGGTGGGGTTCTGGTGGCTTTCGCCGTATTCGTCAAACCAGCTGTCGGCCGATCGCATGGTTCCAGGACTCCTTGGACATCTGTCGAAAATGGGATATCGGTTACCGGATTCTAACCCTCAGACGCCGAAAAGCGCCTGCCAGACCGCCTGAATGGCCGCCCGGGCTGCTTCCAGATCGACATCTGCAGCTTCGCGCTGCAACCAGCAGACATGGCGGGCGCGGACGAGATCGTTCCAGGCGCTCGCCAACGCCCTGGCCTGTTCTGCTGTCAGCCAGCCTGACCTGCCCAGCAGCTCGATCTGGCGATCGCTGCGGCGCGCGTCGACCAGCTCGGGCCTGGCGGCAGCCTGGCAGAGCAGGCCAGCCTCGGTGATGTACTGCAGGTCGGTCATCAGCTGCTTGACCGGGGATTCGTCGCGCTCGCGCCGCTGGCGAGTGCGCATCTCGGCCAGGTCGGCCAGCACCTGGTCGGGGTCGCGGTCCTGACAGAGTACGCAACGGCGGATCCGGTCGAAACGGTCTCTCAGGGTCTCGCTGCCGGCCACCCAGCGCGCCCGGATCAGGGCCTGGTGCTCCCAGGTCCAGGCCTTGCTGAGCTGGTAGTCGGCGAAGCTTTCGACCTGGCTGACCAGCATGCCGGCGCGCCCGTTCGGCCGCAGACGGGTATCGATTTCAAACAGCCGACCGCCCGGCAAAGGCATCTGCATGAGACTGATCAGGCGCTGGGCGATGCGCAGCGGTGGCGGCTCGCCGGCATGCAAAAAGACCAGGTCCAGATCGGATTCGTAGTGGAGGGCGCGCGCACCCAGGTTGCCGTAGCCGATGATCGCGATATCGCTGTCGCCAGCCTCCAGTAGGGTGAGGATTTCAGTCAGGATGGTCTCGCCGATCAGGCTCAGGCGCTCGGCTGCCTCGACCGGCGTGATGCGCTCGTCGAGCTCGGCCAGGGCGGTGCGCAGGAAGCCGGCCTGGCGCCAGCGACCGAGCCCGTTGAGGCTGTCCTCGAGCTCTTCCGGACGGGCCGCGGTCAGGGCCGGAAGATCGAAGCCGTGAATCGGGTCCAGCAGGTCGTCGAGTAGCTGGGGTGCCTGGGTAATCCAGGCGCTGACCCGCTCGCTTTGGGAAAAGACACGAACCAGCCGGGCCAGGGTTTTCGGTCGCTCGTGCAGCAAGGAAAGATAGGCCGACCGGCGGCTGATCTGGTCGACAAGGCGCAACAGCTCAGGCAGCAGCCTGTCGGCCCTGGCCTCGGCGGCGATCGCATTCAGTAACGCCGGCATCAGCCGTTCCAGCCGGCGATGGCCTTCTGCGCTCAAGCTTCGCCGACCCAGGCGATGATCAAACTCGACGAGCTCCCTGGCGGCCCGGCCGGGGTCATCGAAGCCCAGCTGCGAAAGCTGCTGTTGCAGATCCTCGTGCGGCGGCCACAGACCGGAAGACGGCTGAGCGTCGTTGGCCGGTGCTTGAAAACGATCGCTGAACTGGGCGCCGATCTGCGCCATATGCTCGGCGACTTCGCTTTCGAGTTCCTTTGGTTCGGCGCGCCCCATCAGCTCCGACAGGCGCTTAAGGGCATCTGAATCGGCGGGCAGATGATGGCCCTGGCGCCCGGTCATGGCCTGCAGACGATTTTCCAGGATGCGGAGGAAGCTATAGGACTGTTGCAGCCGCCGTGCCGGCTCGGCCTCGATAAGGCCCAGCGCGGTGCAGGCTTCCAGTCCGGGCAGAAAGCCGGCGACGCGCAGCATGCGATCGCGCCCTCCGCGCAGAATCTGCTGGCTCTGGACCAGAAACTCGGCCGCCCGAATCCCATCCGGACCGCGCTTGATGTCGATGCCTTGCCGGCTGCGGGTGGCCGACTCGATACGGGCGTGCAGCTCGCGCAGGCTGTCGAAAATGCCGTAGTCGAGATAGCGTCGGTAGATGAATGGCTCGATGGTCCTGAGTAGCCGCTGGCCGATCTCGCGATCGCCGGCCACTGGCGCGGCCTTGAGCCAGGCATAGCGTTCCCAGGTGCGCCCTTCGTTCAGAAAGTACTGCTCCATCGCTGCCAGCGACCAGACCAGGGCACCTGCCTCGCCGAATGGTCGCAGACGGGTATCGACGATCCACACCCGGCCCTGGGCAGTCACGGTATCGAGCAGGCGAATCAGCTCGCGCGCGACCAGCTGATGGTAGCGCGCAGCATCAAGGCGTCTGGGACCGCTGCTCTGGCCCTTGCCGCTGTGGACAAAAATGATGTCGATGTCGGAGTTGAAGTTGAGCTCGTCGCCGCCGAGTTTGCCGAGACCGATGATGGCCAGGCGCTGCGGCCGGCCGTGGTCATCGCGCAGTTTGCCGCAGCTTTTTTGCACCTGGTGCTCGGCTGCGTTCAGCGCCAGGTCGAGGCAGTCGCGCGCCAGCGCCGAGATGGCGCGCCCGGTTTCGGCAATGTCGCTCGCGCCGGCAAGATCCTGATGCAGCAGATGCACCGACTGCAGCTGCCGGTAGCGGCGCAGCCCCGGTTCCGGGTCGGCGATGATTTCCTCCGGGCTGGGCCGCTCGACAGCGACGGCGGGCTCGGGGTGGTCGGGAAACCGTCGCCAGGTTTCGTCGGCAAAGCGGCAGTGGGCGGCCAGCCAGCGCGGCGTCAAGCCGTCGACCGGGCGTTTCATCCCGACCTGCCTGCGCTGGCGGCCTCGACCAGGGCCTCAAACAGGGCACGCTGCTCCGGGCGCTGGGGCAGGTATTCTGGATGCCACTGAACGCCCAGAGCGAACGCCGGCCCGGTCTGTTCGATGGCCTGGATTACCCCGCTGGCTTCGTGCGCGCACGCCATCAAGCCCACGCCTAGGCTGTCAATGGCCTGCGAGTGCAGGGCATTGACCCGCACCCGGGTCATGGCCAGGATGCGGGCCAGGCGTGAATCCTCTGCAATCTCGATGCGCTTGCGCGGCAGTACCGACCGAATGGCGGGGTGTTCCTCGTAGAAGCCTTCCAGATCCTGGTGCAAGGTGCCGCCGGCGGCTACGTTGAGCAGCTGCATGCCGCGGCAGATGCCCAGTAGCGGCAGAGCACGGGCGCGCGCCGCGCTGATCAGCTGTCGTTCCAGCGCATCGCGGGCCTCGTCGAGGCCGCCGGTCCTGGTCATGAGCAGGCGCCGAATCAGCAGCAGCAGTGGAAAAAGCAGGATGCCGGCCAGACGGCGCCAGCCCAGCAGGCCGGGGTCTTTGAGCGACTCCAGCTTCGGCATGGGCTCGGCACCGTAGAGTTCCGGGCTGACATCGGCGCCGCCGCCGATGACCAGTCCATCAAGCTGCTCGATGCCGCAGGGCCTGCGCGGACGGACACGCAGCGGGCGCCCACCGGCGCGCCGGATCGCGCGGGCGGTAAAAAGCCAGGCCGACAGTCCACCCTTGTCGGGGCCGGTAACGCCGATAACGGGCCGTTCTCGGGTCACGAGCGCAGCTTGCGCACCAGGGCCGACAGCCAGCGCTTGATGCCGCTGGAGCTTTCCAGTCGCTGCGCGCACTGTTTTTGAAGCGCGTCGGGGTCGGCGGCCAGCCGTTCGACGGCGACCCAGTCGTTCCAGGGCACGGAGAGATCCCAGTCGGGCTCATCAATCAGACAGTTGGGCAGTCGGTAGTGGAAAGCCGGCCGCGGCTTGATCAGTTCTCTTTCCACCGGTGCGGCCATCACCCGATCCTTATCAATATGGGCCAGCAGTGGCAACAGGTCCAGCGGTCGGTTGCGGGTTGGCGTGTAGCGCAGGAAATCGTCGATGAAGCTGGTCAGGTCGGGCTGGTAATCGGGTTCGAGCACGTGGGCCACGTAGTCTTCGGGATAGGACTGAACATACGGCGAAATGCGCCGGGCAAGATCGACATCGGATCGTTCCAGCAGCCAGTCGTATTTGAGCAGGAAGGCGCGCAGCATCGCCAGGAGGTCATCGGCCTCCAGGCTGGCTGCCTCGATGTTGAGCTGCAGGCCAAAGGCATAGAAGGGCGAGGAGTGGGTGCCCTTGGCGCCAGCCTCGTGCAGGCGCCGGCGAATCTCGTCCAGGCGGGCAAGGTCGGTCCAGGGAACGGGCGGGGCGACCAGTTCGCGCGGTACCACCAGCCCGGCTATGCGCGACATGAGTTCTTCGATGTTGTTGCGGGCCTCGCCATCGCCGAGGTCGATGCCGATGTCGGCCAGGGCCTGCTGGTAGCGTCGGTCGCGCAGCAGGCTGGCATCGAGTTCGATGCTGAAATCGCCAAACTCGGTGCCCCGGATTCGGGTCAGGAAAGCGTTTTCGTGCGCGATCGTCCCGCCGAGCACGGCGGTGACGGCTTCGGCCATGGCCTGGGGATGGATCTCGGCCACCTCGAGTTCCAGCCCGACCCGGCGTGGCTTTCCCCCAGCTGTGGTCTTTTGCGGCAGCGGCTGAAAACGGGGCTGGGATTTCTGCGGCGGGCTCATGAAGCGGCTCGAATCAATGATCCAGGCATCCAGCATAGCGAAAATGGCTGGCCTGCAACGCAGAACCCCGGCACGGGGCCGGGGTTCTGACGGGTGAGTCGGGTCCGAAGACCCGCCTTGCCAGGCTGCTTACATCATGCCGCCCATACCACCCATGCCGCCCATGCCGCCCATATCCGGGGCACCGCCTTCGTCCTTCTTCGGCAGTTCGGCCACGGCGGCCTCGGTGGTGATCATCAGGCCGGCCACGGAGGAGGCGTTCTGCAGGGCCGAGCGGGTCACCTTGGTCGGATCCAGGATACCGGCTTCGATCATGTCGACAAACTCGCCGGTCGCGGCGTTGTAGCCGTAATTGCCGGAGCCTTCCGAGACCTTGGCCAGGATCACCGAGGGCTCGCCACCGGAGTTGGAGACAATCTTGCGCAGCGGCTCTTCCATCGCGCGCAGGGCAATCTTGATCCCGACATTCTGGTCTTCGTTGTCGCCCTTGAGCTCGCGGATACTGTTGATCGCTCGCACCAGCGCGGTACCACCGCCGGGGACCACGCCCTCCTCGACCGCCGCGCGGGTGGCGTGCAGGGCGTCTTCGACGCGGGCCTTCTTCTCTTTCATTTCTACTTCGGTTGCGGCACCGACCTTGATCACGGCCACCCCGCCGGCCAGCTTGGCCACGCGTTCCTGCAGCTTTTCGCGATCGTAGTCGGAGGAGGCTTCCTCGATCTGGGCGCGGATCTGGCCGACCCGGCCTTCGATGGCCTGGCCGTCGCCGGCGCCGTCGATGATGGTGGTGTTTTCCTTGGTGATCTGGATTTTCTTGGCCGAGCCGAGCAGATCCAGGTCAGCCTTCTCCAGGCTCATGCCGACTTCTTCGGAAATCACCTGGCCGCCGGTCAGGATGGCCATGTCTTCGAGCATCGCCTTGCGCCGATCGCCGAAGCCGGGCGCCTTGACCGCCGCGACCTTGACGATGCCACGCAGGTTGTTGACCACCAGGGTCGCCAGCGCTTCGCCCTCGATGTCCTCGGCGACGATCAGCAGGCTGCGGCCGGACTTGGCCACACCTTCGAGCACCGGCAGCAGTTCGCGGACGTTGGAGATCTTCTTGTCGTGCAGCAGGATGTAGGGGTCTTCAAGCTCGACCTGCATGGTCTGCTGGTCGGTCACGAAGTACGGCGACAGGTAGCCGCGGTCGAACTGCATGCCTTCGACCACGTCGAGTTCGTTTTCCAGCGACTGGCCCTCTTCGACCGTGATCACGCCTTCCTTGCCGACCTTGCCCATGGCCTCGGCGATGATCTTGCCGATTTCCTCATCGGAGTTGGCCGAGATGGTGCCAACCTGGGCGATCGCCTTGTCGTCGGTGCACGGGGTCGACAGCTTCTGCAGTTCGGCCACCGCGGCCTTGACCGCCTTGTCGATGCCACGCTTGAGATCCATCGGGTTCATGCCGGCGGCAACCGACTTGAGGCCTTCGCGCAGCATGGCGTGGGCCAGCACGGTGGCGGTGGTGGTGCCGTCGCCGGCCGCGTCAGAAGTCTGGGAAGCGACTTCCTTGACCATCTGGGCGCCCATGTTCTCGAACTTGTCTTCCAGTTCGATTTCCTTGGCCACCGAGACACCATCCTTGGTCACGGTCGGCGAGCCGAAGCTCTTTTCGAGCACGACATTGCGGCCCTTGGGGCCGAGGGTCACGCTGACCGCGCGGGCCAGCACATCGACGCCCTTGAGAATGCGATTGCGGGCATCTTCGGAGAAACGGACTTCTTTGGCACTCATTGTTGCTAATCCTCTACTTTCAAATCGGTTGGGTTAGGAGACCTAGGGGTTGATCAGGCTTCAATGACCGCCATGATGTCGTCTTCGCGCATCACCAGCAGTTCTTCGCCGTCGACCTTGACCTCGGTGCCCGAGTACTTGCCGAACAGGACCTTGTCGCCGACCTTGACGTCGAGGGCCTTCTGCTCGCCGTTGTCGAGGATCTTGCCGTTGCCGACGGCCAGCACTTCGCCGCGGATCGGCTTTTCGGTCGCGCTGTCGGGGATGACAATGCCACCGGGGGTGGTGCGCTCTTCTTCAACGCGCTTGACGATGACGCGATCATGCAAAGGACGCAGATTCATGGGTATTTTCTCCCTTAACGACTGTATCGATTCAAATTGACGGTTAGTGCAGTCACCCCTGCTGGCCTTTTCGGCCGGGCGCGGCGGTAACTGCGGTTTTCACGGGCGCTACCCCCGATGCGGGAGTACGCCGTCTCGCTCAGCCAAATGGAGCCCGGGGCCGGGCATTTCAAGACCAGTCGTGCGATTGATGATCGTCGGGCGACGTGCATTCGTTGATGAAATCGACGGGGTAGACTAGGGGGCTGGCTTGACCGCGTTCCTCTGGCCCGAAATGACCGACTGCCGATTGCTGCTTGCGATGACCACCTGTGCTGATGAGGCAACCGCGGAACGGTTGGCCCGGAAGCTGGTCGAAGCTCGCCTGGCCGCCTGTGTCAGCATCGGCGCACCAGTCCGATCGATTTATCCGTGGCAGGGTCGGATCGAGGTCGAGCGGGAAGTGGCACTGACCATCAAGACCGCGCCGGTTTGTGTCGAAGCCCTCAAGCGTTTCATTGCCGAACACCATGACTACGATGTGCCCGAATTGCTGATCAGCCCGGTGACCGACGGGACCGAGGACTACCTGCAATGGGCCGAACAATGGATGACGAATGACTGAACGACTGTTTGCCCGGGTGGCAGCCCTGGTTGTCGCCCTTGGCCTGATGCTGGCCATCCCCGGCCAGGCCCAGATCAACCCCGATGACCTGTTGCCGGTCGAGGAGGCTTTTGCCCTTGAGGCCGCCGTGGTCGGTGACCAGGTCGAACTGACCTGGCGGATCGCCGACGGTTACTACCTCTACAGGCATGCCTTCCGGGTCAACGGGATCGAGGACGACGTGGTGCCCGGTGAGCTGCAGATTCCACGCGGCGAACTGACCACGGATGAATTTTTCGGCGAGACCGAGACCTATCGTGGCCAGGTGCGGATCCGGGTACCGCTGGCCTCGGTGCCCGATGATGGTCGGATCGAACTGATGGTCCGCTCCCAGGGCTGTGCCGATGTCGGTCTGTGCTATCCGCCCAATCGCGAACGGGTCAGCCTGCAGATGGCCGCGAGCGAGCGCCCGGATCGTGCGCCTGGCAACGGCCTTGACGATCTCCTGGACCGGCCACGCGCTGCCCCATCGCTGCTGGCCGGGGACAACCAGGCCTTGCCGGCCGAGCAGGCCTTTGCCATCGAAGCCATCGCATCCGGCCCTGGAAGCCTTCTGGTGCGGGCGGTGGCCCAGCCGGGCTACTACCTGTACCGGGAGCAGTTTACCTTTGTCCTCGACAACGGCGATGCCGAAGTGGTCCGGGCCGATCTGCCGCCCGGCACGCCGATCGAGGATGAGTCCTTCGGCGAGGTCGAGGTCTATTTCGGCGAGGTCGAGATCCCGCTCCATCTGTCCCGTCCGACCGGGCCGGAACAGACGGTCAGCCTCCAGGTGGACTACCAGGGCTGTCTGGAGGGCAGCATCTGCTACCCGCCGATGCAGACCACGCTTGCGATTGACCTGCCGGCGGCATCTTCTGCCATTCGGCAGGATATTGGACCATCCCCGAGTGAAGCTCCTGCCGGCGAGCAGGATCGCCTGGCTGCCGCCCTGGCCGGCACGCCGCTGCTGGCCTTGCTGCTGTTCCTGGTGGCCGGCCTGCTGCTGGCGTTCACGCCCTGCGTGTTTCCCATGGTGCCGATCCTTTCCGGGCTGATTGCCGGGGAGGGCGATCGCATGACCACGGCGCGGGCTTTCCGCCTGTCGCTGGTCTACGTGCTGTCGATGGCGTTGGTCTACACCGCTTTCGGGGTGGTGGCCGGGATGTTCGGCCAGAACCTGCAGGCGGTCTTCCAGCATCCGCTGGTACTGAGCGCTTTTGCCTTCCTGTTCGTGCTGCTGTCGCTGGCGATGTTCGGATTCTACGAACTTCAGCTGCCGGCCTCGCTGCAGACCCGTCTCAACGAATGGTCCAACCGGGCCGAGGGTGGCACCCTGCTCGGGGCTGCCATCATGGGCGCGCTGTCGGCCCTGGTGGTCGGCCCATGCGTGGCCCCGGCGCTGATGGGGGCGCTGATCTATATTGGCCAGACCGGGGATGCGGTGCTGGGTGGTGCCGCGCTGTTTGCCATGGCCATCGGCATGGGGATTCCGCTGATTGTCTGGGGGACCTCGGCCGGGCGGCTGCTGCCGCGTGCCGGCGCGTGGATGAACGCGGTCAAGGCGGTGTTCGGGGTCGGTTTGCTGGCCCTGGCCATCTGGATGCTTGAGCGGGTGGTGCCGCCGACGGTCATCATGCTGCTGTGGGGTGCCCTGGCCATCGCCAGTGCAGTCTATCTGGGCGCCCTGACCCGACTGCCACCGGAGGCGGTTGGCTGGCACAAGCTGTGGCAGGCGCTGGGCTTGATCCTGCTGCTGTTTGGCAGTGCCCAGATCATCGGTGCGCTGTCGGGCGGCGAGGACTGGATGCGGCCGCTCAACCACCTCAAAGGCGGTGGTGCGGTGGCCCCGACCCAGGCCGTGGCCTTCCGCCAGGTCGATACCCTGGCCGCCTTGCGCGCCGAGATTGACGATGCCCCGGGGGCGGTCTTCCTGAGCTTTACCGCGGAGTGGTGCGTGGACTGCCGGCGCATGGAGCGGCGCACGTTTCCCGAGCCGGTCGTGCAGGAGCGCTTTGCCCAGATGACCATCGTCAAGGTCGATGTGACCGACTACAACGATGACCACCGCGAGATCCTCAATCACTTCGGCCTGATCGGCCCCCCGGCATACCTGTTTTTCGCCGGTGGCCAGGAACTGGCCGGACTGCGCACCTATGGTTTTTTGCCGGCCGAGCGACTGGCCGAACTGCTTGATGAGGCACGCGAAACATGACCCGCATGCTGTGGCTGTACATCAGCGCTGCCTTGATCGGGCTGGCCCTGGGTGGTGCTTTCGCCTGGTTTTCGCGCCCGGCACCGCCGGTACCCGGCATCGAGGGGGCCGCGGTCGGCGACCCCCACCCGGGATTTCGGCATGGCGGTCTGGATGGCGCCTGGATCGACGCTGAAGATTTCGAGGGTCGATTGCTGCTGGTCAATTTCTGGGCGACCTGGTGCGCCCCGTGCCGGCGCGAAATGCCGGCGTTGCAGGCGGCCAGCGATCGCCACGGCGATGATCTGGCCGTGGTCGGCCTGGCAATCGACGACATGGCCGCCGTGCAGGACTTTGTGGCCGAGCTGGGGGTCGATTATCCGATCGCGGCAGGCAACGCCGATGTCATGACCACCCAGCGCGCCTGGGGCAACGCCGCCGGTGCTCTGCCGTATACGGTGCTGGTCGACCGCGACGGCATCATCCGCTGGCAGCATCTCGGCGAGGTCAGCGCGCCTGAACTTGAGCAGGTGCTGCAGCCCTGGCTATAGATTCGGGACGGGTCAGCCGAGGTCGAAATGCGCCATACGGCAGCGAACGTGTGGACATCGTGCCGGATATGGGGCAAACTTTGCCGTTTGTGCCTTATCCGGAGAGCGCGTGAATCGTATTCTGGTCATCCATGGTCCGAACCTTGATCAGCTGGGTCGGCGTGAGCCCGACATCTATGGTCGAACAACCCTGCAGGAAATCGATGCCGAGCTGGCCGGTTTTGCCGGCCAATGCGGGGTGGGGTTGTCGTGCTTTCAGTCGAACGCCGAGCATGAATTGATCGGGCGCATTCATGCTGCCGCCGACGACGGCACCGACTGGATCATCATCAATCCAGCCGGGCTGACCCATACCTCGGTGGTCCTGCGCGATGCGTTGGCTGCGGCTGCCGTGCCTTTTATCGAGGTTCACCTGAGCAACCCGGAGCGGCGTGAACCGTTCCGCCACCACTCCTATCTGGCCGACCTGGCTGCCGGCAGGATCTCGGGCTTTGGTGCCGACTCCTACCTGCTCGCGCTCCAGGCGGTGATCAACCGCATTGATGCCAGCCAGTGAGAATCTGATGGACTTAAGAAAAATCAAGAAGCTGATCGAGCTGCTGGAGGAATCCCAGCTCAGCGAAATCGAGATCCACGAAGGCGAAGAGTCGGTTCGCCTGATTCGCCATGCCGCCAGCACGGCGACGGTCCCGGCGGGGCCGATTCTTGCTCCGCCGCCGGCGGCACCGTCAGCGGCCGGCGCCGCCGAGAGTGAATCCGAAGCGCCCGCTCTGCCGGAGGGAGAGTGGGTCCGCTCGCCGATGGTCGGCACGTTCTACTCCTCACCGAATCCGGAAACACCACCGTTCGTCAAGGTCGGGAGCAAGGTTGCCATGGGCGACACCCTTTGCCTGATCGAGGCGATGAAGATGTTCAACCAGATCGAGGCCGAAGTGGCCGGCGAGGTGGTCGCGGTGCTGGTTGAGGATGGCCAGCCGGTCGAGTTCGACGAGCCCTTGTTCGTCATTCGTTCCTCTTAGAGAGGGCTCGTCTATGGCGCCGTTCAAGAAAATCCTGATTGCCAATCGGGGAGAAATCGCGCTGCGGATTCTCAGGGCCTGTCAGGCCATGGATATTCGCACCGTGGCTGCCCACTCGACCGTCGATCGCAACCTCAAGCATGTCGGCATGGCCGACGAATCGGTCTGCATCGGTCCACCGGCAGCCGCGGAGAGCTACCTCAACATCCCCGCCCTGATCGCGGCGATGGAGGTCACCGATGCCGAGGCGGTCCATCCCGGCTATGGCTTCCTGGCCGAAAATGCCGACTTTGCCGAGCGGGTCGAGGAGTCGGGCTTCGTGTTCATCGGGCCGCGTGCCGAGACCATTCGCCTGATGGGTGACAAGGTTTCGGCCATTCACGCCATGCGCCAGGCCGGTGTCCCCTGCGTACCCGGTTCCAACGGCCCCCTGGATGACGATGATCGGCGCTCACTCAGACTGGCCGGTGACATCCGCTACCCGGTGCTGATCAAGGCCGCCGCCGGTGGCGGGGGGCGCGGTATGCGGGTGGTCGATTCGGCTGATGATCTCGTTCGCGCGATCGGGCTCACCCGCCAGGAGGCGCGTGCGGCCTTCGGCGATGATACCGTTTACATGGAAAAATACCTGATCAATCCGCGCCACATCGAAATCCAGGTACTGGCCGACGCCCACGGCAATGCCGTCCATCTTGGCGAGCGCGACTGTTCAATGCAGCGCCGCCATCAGAAAGTGATCGAAGAAGCCCCGGCGCCGGGGATCACCGCGGATCAGCGGGAAAAAATCGGTCGCATCTGCACCGATGCCTGCAAGCGCATCGGTTACCTGGGTGCCGGAACCTTCGAATTCCTGTTCGAGGACGGGGAGTTCTACTTCATCGAAATGAACACCCGCATCCAGGTCGAGCATCCGGTCACCGAGTGTGTGACCGGCATCGACCTGATCCGCGAACAGATCCGGATTGCCGCCGGCGAGCCACTCGGTTTCACTCAGGATGAGGTCCGCATCACTGGTCATGCGATCGAATGCCGGATCAACGCCGAGGATCCCGAGCGCTTCCTGCCCCGGCCGGGTCGGGTCGATGCCTTTCACGCCCCGGGTGGGCCCGGAATCCGGGTCGACTCGCACATCTATGACGGCTACTCGATTCCGCCGAATTACGACTCGATGATCGGCAAGCTGGTGGCCCATGCTGAATCGCGATCCGCAGCCATCGCCCGGATGCGGGTGGCGCTGGACGAGACCGTGTTGCGCGGCGTGGTCACCAACCTGCCGCTGCATCAGCGCCTGATGAGCGATAGGGGATTCATACGCGGCGGCAGCAACATTCACTACCTGGAAAAACTGCTTGGACTGTGAGGCGGCGCCGGCGGCCGCCGGGTCAGCCTTGCTTGCCGGTCAGCGGCAGGGCACCAAACGCGGCGTGCACGACCAGGTGGGCCAGGCGGTCGAGATCGGGGAGAATGGCAGGGGTGTCGTCGACCATGACCCGACCGGCCACGGCGATGGGCCGCTCGGCCTCGGGCACTTCGGCCAGGTTTGAGCGATCGACAGTGGTCAGGCGCGGAAATCCCTGAGTCAGCACGGCGAAGTACGGCATTCGTTCGCTGCCGATCAGCGACTTGAGCAGACAGATCCGGGCGTTGTCGCTATTCTCATGTTCGGCAATGCCGGTCAGGACGGCAAAGTGGACCATGGGCACTTGCCAACCGCGCCACAGAATCATGCCGGGCATCCAGTTCGGCGTATCGGGGACCGGATCGGGGCGGCTGTAGCCGGTGACTTCGGCGACGGCAGCGTTTGGCAACAGCAGTTCGCCGCCGGTGATCGGCACCAGTACACAACGGATTTCGCCGGCGCTCATGGCAGTTCCTCGTCCAGGCCGAGCTGGGCGGCCACCCGGGCCAGCAGGTCGTTTTCCTGATAGGGCTTGGTCATGTAGTCGTTGATCCCGAGTGCGGTGGCCTTGTTGCGATGTTTCTCGCCGCTGCGCGAGGTGATCATGATCATCGGGATGTCCATCAGGCGCCGGTCGTTGCGGACATGGACGGCCAATTCATAGCCGTCCATGCGCGGCATCTCGATATCCAGCAGGATCAGGTCAGGTTTGCGATCGACCATGACCTCGACCGCGTCAAGGCCGTCGCGGGCGGTGATGACCTCGAAACCCTGTTGCTGAAGAACACGCTCGGTGACCCGCCGGACGGTGATCGAATCGTCGACAACCAGCACCAGGTGAGCTCCATGGTCGGTCGGTTCGCTGGTGGCCACCGCCGCAGCCGGCTCGGCTGTCGGGATCCGGCCGGTGGCGAACGCGCGGCGAAGCAGTGGTCCGATATCAAGAATCGGTACCACCTGGCCGTCCCCGGAGATGGTCGCGCCAAGAATGCCGACCACCGAGCTGATCTGGGGTCCGACTGGCTTGATCACGATCTCGCGGTGGCCCTGCAGGTCGCCGACCTTCAGCGCAGCGCGCTGGTCGCCGGTCTCCACCATGAGCAGGTTCAGGGTGTTGCCGCGTGGCGGTTCTGGGGCGAAGTCGAGCTGCGGCTCGAGTTCAAGCAGGCGATAGCGCTGACCACCGTATTCCAGCTCCGGTCTGGCGTCATGCAACCGGGCCTGCCAGTCGGCAACCGGCAGTCGAACCACGCCGCGCACGGCCTGCAGGGGGATCGCAAACTGCCGCCCGCCCATGCCAACCAAAATACCCTGAAGTACGGTCAGCGACAGCGGTATGCGGATGGTGAATGTCGTGCCAGCACCGGTCTGTGTCTCCACCGTGACGCTGCCGCCGGTCTGGCGGACGGTGTTGGCCACGACATCAAGACCGATGCCGCGACCGGACAACTCGCTGACCTTGTCGGCGGTGGTTAGCCCGGGCGCGAACACCAGGTGGGCGGCAGCAGCGTCATCGAGGGTCTGATCGGGGTCAACCAGGCCGCTGGCACGGGCCTGATCACGGACGCGCTGCAGGTTCAGTCCTGCGCCATCATCGCTGACCCTGATGACCAGTTCAGTGGATTCGCGGACCACCTCGATCCGGATGTGTCCGGTTTCAGGCTTGCCGGCTTCCCGGCGTCGTGCCGGTTGTTCGACTCCATGGCTGACCGAGTTGCGCAGCAAATGTTCGATCGGGGCGGTCATGCGATCAAGCACGTTGCGATCGAGCAGCCCCTCGCCTTCAAGCTGGACGTCCAGTTCGGCTTGCTTGCCCAGTTCCCGGCAGGCATTGCGCACCACCCGCCGGAAGCGCGGCAGCAGGGTGTTGAAAGACACCATCCGGGCCTGCATGAGGCCTTCCTGCAACTCGTTGGCCACCCGCGACTGTTGCAACAGCAGGTTCTCCGACTGGCGCGCGTTGTCTTCGAGCAGGGTGGTTAAGCTGCCGAGGTCGCCGGTTGATTCGGCCAGGGCGCGTGACAGCTGCTGAATGGTGGAGTAGCGGTCCAGCTCCAGCGGATCGAAGTCCTCTTCGGACGGACCGTGTTCGCGCTCGAAGCGGGCCAGCACCTGGGCTTCGGTTTCGATCTCGAGCTTGCGCAGCTGGCCGCGCAGACGGGAGACGGTTTCCTCGACCTCGATGATGTTGGCTCGCAGTTGGCTGATGGTCTGCTCGAGGCGTGAGCGGAAGATGCTGATTTCGCCGGCCTGGTTGACCAGCTCGTCGACCAGATCGGCATCGACCCGCAACTGGTCAGGCCGCTGGCTGCTCGCCTCTTCGCGCTTGCCGCCGGTTTCTGTGACGACGGGCTCTGCCAGCAGTTGCTCTGGTGACAGCTCGGCGACCTGCGCATCCAACAGCTCTTCGATGGTTTTGGTGGGTAGCGCCTTGCGGTCGAGTATGGCTTCGAGCAGGGCGTTGAGGTGGTCACAGCCGGCTTCAAGGGCATTGCGCCGATCGGCGGTCGCCCGACGGGTGCCGGCGGCAATGCCTTCGAGCAACTCTTCCAGGGCATGTGCCACGCTGGCGAAGGGGTCGAGTCCGACCATGCGCGCGCTGCCCTTGAGGGTATGCAGATCGCGCTGCAGTCCAGTGACCAAAGTCTTGTCTTCGGGTGAGTCCTGCCACTGCTGCAGCAGGCCATCGGCGTGCTCGAGCAGGTCAAGACTCTCCTCGATGAACGTGTCGAGCAGTTCGTCCCCGATGGCTTCATAGTCAGGCGTGACGGATGAAGCCATGGTTTCAGGCTGAGGCTCAGGTTCCGGCTCGGGTTCCGGCTCGGGTTC
>JBKHEF010000005.1:0-153246 GCA_046540955.1 Wenzhouxiangella sp. | reverse complement strand
GAACCCTAAAAAATGACCAACTTGCTCAAACACGACATCGACGATCGCGGCGTGGTCACGCTGACGCTCAACCGCCCCGCGGTGCACAACGCCTTCAACGCCGAACTGGTGGCGGCCCTGAGCGAAGCCTTTGATCGAATCGTCGAGGAGCGCGCGCGGGTGCTGATCCTGACCGGCGACGGCCATTCCTTTTCCGCCGGTGCCGATCTTCACTGGATGCGCGACATGGCCGCAGCCAGCGAGTCCGAAAACCGCGACGATGCCCGCCGGCTGGCCGCCATGCTGCGCCGGCTCGACCAGCTGCCCTGCCCGACCATCGCCCGGGTCAACGGCCATGCCTTCGGCGGCGGCGTCGGGCTGATCGCCTGCTGCGATCTGTCGGTGGCCCTGGAGTATGGCCGTTTCGGGTTGACCGAGGTTCGCCTGGGCCTGGTGCCGGCCACGATCTCGCCATTCGTGGTGCCGCGCATCGGCGTCAACCACGCCCGCCGCTATATGCTGACCGGCGAGCGCATCGACGCAGAAACCGCCCACAAGATCGGCCTGATCACCGACATCGTCCCACCGGGTCAGCTCGACGGCCACATCCAGGACCTGGTCGAACTGCTGCTGGCCGGCGGCCCCAGGGCCCAGGCCCGGGTCAAGTCGCTGATCCGGATGGTCTGCGCCGGCCAGGACCAGCCCGAGGAGCTCGATCGTCGCACCTCCGAGACCATCGCCGCGCTGCGCGTCTCACGCGAGGGTCAGGAGGGCCTGAGCGCCTTTCTGGAAAAACGGGCGCCGAGCTGGGTTCCGGCAAACAAGGAACCGTAGAACCCTCATCCATGTTGCGCAAAATCCTCATCGCCAACCGCAGCGAAATCGCCTGCCGGATCATCACCACCTGCCGCCGGCTGGGCATCCGGACGGTCGCGGTGTATTCCGAAGCCGACGCCGGGGCCCGCCACGTCCGACTGGCCGATGGCGCGACCTGCATCGGGCCGGCGCCCGCCGCGGAGTCCTACCTCAAGGCCGATCGCATCCTGTCGGCTGCCCGAGAACACGGCGCCGAAGCCATCCACCCCGGCTACGGTTTCCTGTCCGAGAATCCGGACTTCGCCCGCGCGGTGGCGGCGGCCGGGCTGGTTCTGATCGGGCCGAAAGCCGAGACCATGGAGATCATGGGTTCAAAGGCTGCGGCCAAGGCGCATCTGGAACCAGCCGGGGTGCCGCTGATCCCTGGCTATCACGGCGCTGAGCAAAACGACGAGCACCTGCAGGCCGCCGCCGAGCGGGTCGGCTTTCCGCTGATGCTCAAAGCGGCGGCCGGCGGCGGTGGCAAGGGCATGCGGGTGGTGCGCTCGCACCATGAGTTCGGCGAGGCACTGGCCGCGGCCCGGCGCGAGGCCAAAAGCGCCTTCGGCGATGAGCGCATGATCCTGGAGCGCTACCTCGAATGCCCGCGCCATATCGAGGCCCAGGTGTTCGCCGATGCCCATGGCAATACTGTCCACCTGTTCGAGCGCGACTGCTCCAGCCAGCGCCGTCACCAGAAGATCATCGAGGAGGCGCCGGCGCCGAACCTGGACCCGGAACTGCGATCCGAGCTGCTGGCCGCGGCCGTACACGCCGCCCAGGCCGTCAACTACCTGGGCGCCGGGACGGTCGAGTTCCTGGTCGATGGTGATGATTTTTACTTTCTGGAGATGAACACCCGCCTGCAGGTCGAGCACCCGGTCACCGAAATGATCACCGGGCTGGACCTGGTCGAGTGGCAGATCCGGGTGGCCGCCGGCGAGCCGCTGCCGCTGGGCCAGGACCAAATTGAAGCCCGGGGTCACGCCATGGAAGCACGCCTCTATGCCGAGGACCCGGACCGTGGTTTCATGCCCTCCAGTGGCCGGATCCGGATGCTGTCCCTGCCCGAAGGCGAGCGGATCCGCATCGACCGCGGCGTCGACGCCGGCGATTCGGTCAGCTTGCATTACGACCCCATGATCGCCAAGCTGATCGTCCACGGCGCGGATCGCGAGGCCTGCCGCGCCCGGCTTCAGCGCGCGCTGGCGGCCAGCTTCATCGCCGGACCGACCACCAATCTTGGCTTTCTGCAGGCGCTGGCGGCCACCGACGCCTTTGCCCGCGGGCGGCTGGATACCGGACAACTCGACCGTGAGCCCGAGCTCGTACAAAGCGATCGCGAACCGCCCGTCGAAGCTCTGGCTGCTGCGGCAGGATTCTGGCTGCAGCAACAGGAACCGGATAGACCGGAACAATCTCCATGGGCACGCTGCGACGGCTGGCGCCTGGGCGCCCCGGCCCACCGCTCGCTCGACATCGAGTGCGGCCAGCTGCGCACAAACCTGCAAGCGACCGGTTTTGCCGGCGACTACCAGCTGGCGCTGGCCGATCAGGAGCTGGCCCTGCACCTCGCCGAGCTCGGCCCAGCCCGCTTCCGGCTTGGGCTGGACAGTCGCAGCCTGCCCGTGTGGCTGCATGCTGACGGCGAGTCCAGACTGGATGTCTGCCTGGACCAGCAGCGCTGGACGCTGACCCGCCACGCCCGCTTCGAGTCAGCCCAGGCAGGCAGCGGTGGCGACGGCCGAATCCTTGCCCCCATGCCCGGCAGAATCCTCGAGATCCGCGTGTCCGAAGGCGCGCAGGTCGCACAAGGCGAAGCGCTGCTGATCATGGAAGCCATGAAGATGGAACTGACCATCAAGGCCCCGATCAACGGCACGGTGGCGGGCCTGGGCGTGGCCCCCGGCGATCTGGTCGAAGCTGACGGCCTGCTGTTGTCGCTGGTCGAAGCCGAGGCCTCAAACTAGCCGATGCTCATGGATTCTCGCGCCGCAGCCAGGGCTTGAGGCTGGCGACAAACAGTGCTGCCGTGCTGTTGACCGCCCAGCGCGGTGGCCGGGTCAAGCACTGGCCGGCAAAGCGCAGGTTGGCCGAGGAAATCTCACCGACCGCCCGGGCAAGGCTGGACGGTCCGCGCACCGCCAGCAGCCGGTCCAGGTTACCGCGGCCCAGGGCCAGCGCCTCGTAGGCCAGGCCGCCATACAGGTCGGTCAACGCCAGCATCTGGGCGCGCAGCTCCTCGCTCAACGGCCCGGTCCGCTCGACCAGCCCGAGATGGCGGACCGGCAGGCCCAGTTTCTCGGCCAGCCGGGGATAGTCCTCGGCCATTCGCGCCAGATCGATCATCGGGTCCTGGCGCTGGTCGTCAGCCGCGATCACCGCTTGCCAGTCCTGTTCATCCAGCACACTCTCGGCGCGGGCGTAGAACACCGCTTCTTCATTGCGCATGTGGATGCGGGTGTGACGGACGTAGTCGTGGATGCGCTCGGCCAGCCTCTCACCGCGTTTGGCACGCAGCTGGCGAACGCTGCTGGCGAGCAGATCCGCGGCCAGACCCTCGGCCTGCTCCTCGCCGGTTTCATGCTCGTGACTGAGCTGGCCCAGAACCTTGTCAAGGGCGTCGTCGCGGGCCCGAATGCGGGCAAACAGGCGGTCCTCGCGCGGATGATGAAAGGCATGGTGGTAGCGCAGCAGGTAGCGCAGTGCATCGACCAGGACTGGACGGGCGCGGGCCGGCTGACGGGCAAGCAGGGCGGCCTGGGTATCGATTTCGCGCAGCACCCGCGACAGGCCGGCGTGGTCGCGCCGGAGGGCCTGCATGAAACCGGCACCAGCGCTGGGCCTTTGAGGCTGGATACTCATGGTGCGCACTCGCGGATGAAGTCACCCATTCGGGCGATGGCGCGGCCGGACTCGGGCGCAAACGACAAGGCCTGCCAACCATGCGGCATCCGATCCCAGACCTCGACCTCGGCGCGCACGCCGGCCGCCCTGGCCCGTTCGGCACAGCGCTGGCTGTCATCAAGGAGAATCTCGGTACTGCCGACCTGGAACAGCAACGGCGGCAGCCCGGTGTAGTCGCCCAGGACCGGCGAGACATACGGATGGTTGACCAGCTCCACCCGACCGCCGAGATAGAGCTGGCGAATGTCGTCACCACGCTCCATGCTCAGGACTGCATCGCTGGCCGCATTGACCAGCCGGGAGCCCGACTCCGAGGCATCGGTGAGATCAGCGGCCGGAGACATCAGGATCGCACCGGCCGGGACCGGAAGGCCTTCATCACGCAGCCTGAGCAACAGGGCCAGGGCCAGACAACCGCCGGCCGACATGCCGCTGAGGATGATGTGCTCGGGCGCCACATCCTGATCAAGCAGCTGACGGTAGGCTTCCAGGCCGTCGTCCAGACCGTCCGGGAATGGATGTTCCGGCGCCAGGCGGTAAAACACCAGCCGGCCGCGGGCATTGGCCGCCCGGCACAACCGGCCCAGGAGCAGGCGCTCGGCGCGCACGAACCGGGTCATGAAGGCCCCGCCCGGCAGGTGCAGGATGACCCGCTCGGTCGGCCCGTTCTCAGGGGTCAACCACTCGGCGTCACAATGGCTCAGGCCGGGGTCCAGATCGATCCGGAGATCGTCCGGCAGGGCCGGAAAAAAACGCTCCATGGCGCGGATGCGGGCGCGCATCTCGGTCACCGAGAAATCGCGCTTGAGCGACTGCCGGATGGTCAGTCGCCCCAGCAGGGCGGCGGTCCGGGTCTGCCAGCTGACCATGTCAGCAACCTGGGCTGGAAAGATTCATCATGGCCGGATGATACGCAATGTGCTCAGTGCCGTGGCGTGGCCGCGGCCAGTTCCTGCCAGGCGGTGCGCACGTGCCCGGCCAGCGCGGGCAGGTTGCGCAGGCTGGCCCCGTTCGCCACGAAGCCGAAATCCATGCGGTCGTTGGACGAAATCACCGTGGCGTTCAGGCCCACCCCGACGGCGATCGCCGAGACCGGGTAGGCGCCGACCAGCGGTGCACCGTGCAGGTATAGCGGTCGTTCCCAGCCGGGGATGTTGGAAATGACCAGGTTGGCCGAAGGCGGTGCGACCCGGTCGACATAGGTCACCGCGGTCAGGCCGGCCATGCCCATCAGCCCGGCGGCATAGCCCAGCGCGGTCTCCTTGCTCATCCGACCGACCTCCTGCTTGGCCGCACCCATCGACTCCACGATCTGGCCGAGACGCTCCAGCGGCCCGGCCTCGGGCAGGCCCAGCCTGACGAAGACCGCCGAGACCTTGGTCCCGCCCGAGCCGTCGTTGCGCTCGCGCAGCGAGACCGGACACATGGCCACCAGACGGTGTTCGAACGGCTGGCCCTGCTCGGCCAGGTAGCGGTGCACGCCGGCATCGATGACCGTCATGGCGACATCGTTCAGGGTCGCGCCGAAATGCCGGCCGACCCGGCGCATCTCGGCCAGCGGCAGCGACAGGGTCGCCACGCTGCGGGCATTGAGTACCGGCTGGTTGAGCGGGCCACGATGGGCGGCAAAGGGCACGCTGCCCTTGGGTTCGCCGCCCATCCAGTTCCACAGGCCCTTGCGCAGGGTACCCATCAGGGCCAGGTACTGGCTGGCGGCCGTTCCACTCAGCCCCAGCAGGCGCTTGACCAGGGCACGCGGCGGACGCGGCTTGCGCACCGGCACATCGACCGCGAACAAGGGTTTGGGCACGCCCTGGCGGCGGGTGGTGCGCAGGCTGGCGTTGATCCGCTGGGCGGCACTGACCCCGTCGATGATGGCGTGGTGCATCTTGACGAACAGGGCAAAGCGGCGGCCCGGCACCTGGTCGATCAGCCACAGCCGAAACAGCGGCCGGTCACGGTCGAGCATGGTCTCGTGCAGGTCGCCGACCAAATGGAGCAGGTCCTCGTAGCGGGCCCCGGCTGGCAGGGCGATATGCTGGACGTGATAGCGCGGGTTGTAGTAGGGCGCAGGCTTCCACTGCGGAGCATGGGCACCGGCCATGTCCGGGACGCAATCGAACGGTGCGGTCGGCACTTCGCGCCGATAACTGTCGACGATCTCGCGCACGATCCCCGGCCGGCCCCGGGGCTTTTCGAACAGCATCAGCCCGCAGACGTGGATCGGGCTGGCCTGGGTCTCGGCCAGCAGCCACATCAGGTCCAGCAGCGGAATCTTTCGCGCCATGGCCTCCCTCCGGCCGATTTTGATGGCATGAGTATACGATCTGGCCCGGCATGTTTTCCGGCCACCCGGACGGGCAACTGGCCTACACTCAGGTCCTTCCTGATTCAATCAGCTGACATTCGTCCATGGGCGCTGCCAGTCCAAGTACTTCCTCGACGATGCCGGCCTGGCCCGGACTTTTGGTCGCCGGCGCGATCGCCGGTCTGGCCTGGATCGCGGCAAGCGCGCTGCAGCGTGGCCCGGGCCCGATCCCTGCCCTGCCCGCTTCACCGATGGTATTGGCCATTATCCTCGGGTTGGTCCTGGCCGGGCCGACCGGGCGCCGCCCGCACTGGGCGCAGGGCCTGGCCGTCGCACGCGGGATCCTGCTCAAGACTGCCGTCGCCCTGATCGGGCTGCGCCTGAGCCTGGGCGAGGTCTGGTCACTGGGCAGCCAGGCCTTGCCAATGGTGCTGATCGCGATCAGCGTCGGCCTGGGCTTCAGCCTGGCGCTGTATCGGCTGCTGGGCACGCCGGTCCGGCTGGCCGGGCTGCTGGCCGTGGGCACTGCCATCTGCGGGGCCTCGGCGATCGCCGCGCTCGCCCCGGCCATCCGGGCCAGCCACGCCGAGACCTGCTACGCCATTGCCTGCATCGCCCTGTTCGGCCTGGTCGCGACCCTGGCCTATCCGCTGCTGCTGCCGCTGTGGCTGAGCGACCCGGCGCAGGTCGGCCTGGTGATGGGCAGCGCCATCCACGATACCGCCCAGGTCACGGCGGCAGCCAGCGCTCATGAGCAGATCCGGGGCGTGAGTGGCACGCTCGATGCCGCAACGGTGACCAAGCTGCTACGCAACAGTGCCATGATCCTGGTCATCCCGCTTGCCGCCTGGATGATCGTCGGGCGGCAAAGCGGGCAGCGGCCGCCATTTCCGCGCTTCATCCTCGCGTTTGTTGCCCTGGCCGGCGTGCGCAGCCTGATCGATGGGGCCGGCTTCGGTGATGCCAGCAGTTGGCAGGCCATCGTTGAGGTGGCCAGTGGCACCAGTCAGTTCCTGTTCGCCATGGCGATGGCGGCTCTGGCCATGGCGATCCGGCTGCGCGACCTGAAACCACTCGGTTGGCGCCCGGCCCTGGGCGCTGCCGTGACGGCGACAGCCATGCTGGTCGCCACCATCATGATCGTCCTGACATTGCGCGCCTGACGCCAGCCCCGTTACTGCCCATCCGGTCGCCGGCGGCGGGAGGATAATATGGATTCCTGTCTTGCTGGTTGAGAGAAATGGGGAACCCCCGCAATGCTTTGCTGATCGTATGCCTGGCAGGGGCCATCGGCATCGCGCTGCCTGTGACCCTGGTGCTCTGGGTCATCTGGCAGCAAACGGTGATCGCCGAAGAGGAGCGTCTGATCGGCTTGTCAAAGGATCTGGCAGCACAGACTGAAAGTGCCATCGTCGATGCCCGCAACCTGCTTGCCGAGTTGAGCGAACAAGCCTTCGAGCCCTGCTCACAGGCGCATCTGCTGGCCTTGCAGAACGAAGCCCTGTCCCGGCCTCACGTCCGGGCCATCGGCTACTGGCAGGCCGCCGACCGCTTGTGCGGTGCCGGCCTGGTGCAGGGACAGCGGCTGACCCCGGAACGTGCCAGCCGCATTTATGACTCGGGTGTGATCGCCTGGTGGCCAGGCCCGGCGACAACGGCCGGCGATGTCGCCTTGTTCCTGATGCGCTATGGCAATCACGATATCGCCATTGATCCCCGGCTCCTGATCACGCCCGGACAGCTGGACGGCAAACAGGTCGCGCTCTGGGTCGAGGGGCTGAAAATGTCCGCGTTCCCGGAGGATGGGCTTTTCCCATCCCCCGACGAATTGCCCGAGGGGCTGCTGGTTGATCGCGCCGAAAAGCGCATCCTCAGCCGCGTCTCGCTGGGCAGTTTGTTTCCGATTGAAGTCGTTGCCATCCAGAGTCTGGACGATTTCTGGGATCGCTATCGCGGGCTGATCTTTGCCATAGGCGCCGTCGGCCTGGGCCTGATGCTGCTCTGGCTGACTCTGGTCTGGCGCTATCTCGCTCGCCAGCTCAGCCTCGAAGCCGCACTGCGCTCGGCGATCGACGGCGGGCGCGTTCACGCGGTCTACCAACCGGTGGTCGAACTGGATTCCGGTCGGTGCTGTGGCGCCGAGGTCCTGGGCCGCTGGACCGAAAAGGACGGCAATACCATCAGCCCGGAGATCTTTGTCCCGCTGGCCGAGCGGGCCGGGCTGGGCACGCGGCTGACCCTGACCATCCTCAAAGACCTCCTGGAGCACCTGGCCAACTGGCCCGAAGACGAACACGGGATCTATCACCTCAACCTGACCGAGGACGACCTGGCCAAGCCGCAGTTCAGCCAGAGACTGCAGGAACTGCTCGACCAGCACGGCATTCCGGCAGCCCGAATCGCCCTGGAGATCACCGAACGCGCCCTGCTCGACTCCGAGCCCATTCGCCGGCGGGTCAGCGAACTGCGGGCCCGCGGCCACAGCATAGCCATCGACGACTTCGGTACCGGCTTTTCCAGCCTCGCCTACCTGCAGAAATTCGAACTCGATACGCTCAAGATCGACAAGACCTTCGTCGATTCGCTGCAAACCGAGGCGGTGACCAGCAGCGTCATCGAGCCTATCATCGAGCTTGCCCGCACGCTGGACCTGGAGATCATTGCCGAGGGCATAGAATCCGGTGAGCAGGTGAGCTGGCTGATAGGACGTGGCGTAAAGTATGGCCAGGGTTACTGGTACAGTTCGCCGCTGAATGGCCCGGCATTCAAGGACTGGTATCTGGAGACGCAACAGTGAACAGCACAAGGCATCAGGTGGGCTGGATGGTCGTGTTGCTGTCGATCGTCGTTCTGGCCGGATGCGCCACTCCGCCAGCGCCACCGCCACCGACCGGTGACACCTCGGCCGGACAACCGGCACCATCACGGCCCGCAGTCATCGTCAGTGAGGCCGATATCGAGGCCCGTCGTCTGGCGCTGGCGCGAACCGGGAATGCGGTCGACCTGAATGCGGTCGGCTATTTCATGGACGTCTTCCGGGCCCGGGTCAGGCGCGATCTTGCCGATACCGGCATAGCGATCGATTACCGCGACCAGTCCATCCTGGTGACGTTTCCCAACCGGATCGGATTTGAATCGGGCAGCGCACAGCTGACCGAAGAGGCCGCCGGGCTGGTCGACCGTCTGGCTGCAATCCTGAACGAATACCGCGCAACCCTGATCGTGATCAGCGGCCATACCGACAATGTGGGTGACCCCGACTTCAATCGCCGGCTGTCGGAAGCCAGGGCCAGGTCGGTGGCCGAGCATCTGGCCGGCAGCGGTATTGCCGATGCCCGGCTGCTGATTCAGGGCTTCGGCTCGGCCCGCCCGGTGGCCGACAACAGCAGCGAGACCGGCAGAGCCAGCAACCGCCGCGTCGAGCTGATGCTGCGCCTGGTCGTGCGCCAGCCATTGAGCGACCCAGCGCCGTCGGAAACCGTCTGACCGTGGCCGAAGGCCTGCACGAATCCGGCCATACATGAGCCCGGAGTCCCAACCCGACCCGGACACGCGCGCCAGCATGCTCGGCCAGTTCGGCTCGCTGCTGGTCTACGGACGCCGCGCGCTGAGCCTGGTCTGGGCCACCAGCCGGTGGCTGACCGTTGCCCTGGCTGTCCTGACCGTGATGGCCGGCCTGCTGCCGGCCGGGATTGCCTGGGTCGGCAAGCTGCTGGTCGACAGCGTGGTTGCCGTTATCCAGGCCGACGGACCTACCGGTATCGTCTGGCTCTGGTTGTCGGTGGAAGCACTGCTGGTTGCCCTGATGGCGGCCGCCCAGACCGGGCTGAATATCTGCAACAACCTGCTCAGAGCCCAGCTGAGCCAGCGGGTCAACGTCATGATCCTGGAAAAAGCCCAGCAGCTGGAGCTGGCCCAACTGGAAGACGCCGAGTTCTACGACCGGCTGACCCGGGCCCGTCGGGAAGCTTCAACCCGCCCATTGGCGCTGGTCCAGAAAACCTTCGGGGTGATCCAGAACGGCATTGCGATCGTGAGTTTTTCCGGCCTGCTGCTGGCCTTCTCGCCCTGGGCGGTGCTGTTGCTGGTGCTGGGCGGGCTGCCGGCCTTTTTTGTCGAAGCCCGGTTTGCCGGCCAGGCCTACCAGCTGTTTCGCTGGCGCTCGCCGGAGACGCGCGAGATGATGTACCTGGAATCGGTCCTGGCCCGCGAGGACTACACCAAGGAGGTCAAGCTGTTCGGCCTGGGGCCCAGGCTGCTGGAGCGCTACAAGACCATCTTCGCCAAGATCTTCCGCGAGGACCGCGCCCTGACCATCCGCCGCGGCTGGTGGGCTTTCGCCCTCGGCCTGGTCGGCACCGCCACCCTGTACACCGCGTTTGCCTGGGTGGTGCTGGCGACCGTCTCAGGCCAGTTGTCCCTGGGCGAGATGACCATGTACCTGATGGTGTTCCGGCAAGGGCAATCGGCCGTCAGCGCCAGCCTGACCGCGATCAACGGCATGTACGAGGACTATCTGTACCTGAGCAGCCTGTATGAGTTTCTCGAGTTGCCGGTTCACTACCGCCCCGGCCAGGCAACGTCCGGCGCGCTGCCCGGCACCGGACTGGAGATTCGGGAGGTGTCCTTTCGCTATCCCGGCAGCGAAGCGCTTGCACTGGACTCGATCAACCTGAACCTCAAGCCCGGTGCCAGCCTGGCCATCGTCGGCGAGAACGGCTCGGGCAAGACCACCCTGACCAAGCTGATTGCCGGACTGTATGAGGTCGAGCAGGGTGATATCCGCCTTGACGGCACCTCGCTCAGGGACTGGGATATCCGGGCCCTGCAGGACAGGATCGGGGTGATCTTCCAGGATTTTGCCCGCTACCAGTGGCTGGTCGGGCACAACATCGGCGCCGGGGATGTCCGTGACTTCGACTCGCCAGCCCGCTGGCAGGAGGCGGCCAGCAAGGGCCTGGCTGATGAATTCATCCGGACCCTGCCGGCCGGCTACAACACCCAGTTGGGACGCTGGTTCAAGAACGGCCAGGAACTGTCGGGCGGGCAGTGGCAGAAGATCGCGCTGTCGCGTGCTTTCATGCGCTCCGGTGCCGATATCCTGATCCTCGACGAGCCCACCGCGGCCATGGATGCCAAGGCCGAAGCCGAAGTCTTCGCACATTTTCAGGACCTGGCCGCCAATCAGATCCTGATCCTGATCTCGCACCGCTTTTCCACCGTCCGCCGGGCCGACCAGATCGCGGTGATGGAACACGGCCGCATCGTCGAGCTGGGCAGCCATGAAGCACTGATGGCCCGGAACGGGCGCTATGCCCAGCTGTTCGAGCTGCAGGCTCGCGCATACCGGTAAGATCCCGGCTGCACGGACCGGGGGACTTGCTATTCGGCCAGGGTCAGCCTGGTGACTTTCTGGAAGCCTCTTGGGAGCTTCCGTCCCCGCTGGGCGCGCTCGCCCCAGTAGTGTTCGGTGTCATTCCAGCTCAGGCGCAGGTAGCGCTGGCCGGCCCAGACCAGGCAGTCCTGCCCGGCGGCAATGGCAATTGCACCGGCGACTTTCTCGCCTTGTTGACGCGCCTTGGGCGGAATCTGGATGAGCTTGTTGCCCTTGCCACGGGCCAGTTCCGGCAGTTCGCTCAGATAAAAGGCGAGCAGGTGACCATCCGTGGTGGCCACCACCAGCACACCCTCGTCCCGGTCTGCCACAGGCGCCAGCGGCAGCACATCTGAGCCCTCCGGCACGGTCAGCAACTGCTTGCCCGCCTTTTGCCGGGTATGCAGATTTTCCAGCGGCGTCACGAAACCGTAGCCTGCATCACTGGCCAGCAACATCCATTCATCCGCCGCACCGATGGCCAGGCTGCGAAAGACCGCCCCGGGCTGGGGCGAGAAACGCCCGGTCAGCGGCTCGCCAAGACTGCGCGCGCTGGGCAACTCATGCGCCGGCATCGAGTAGCTGCGCCCGGTCGAGTCGAGGAAACAGGCCAGCTGGTTGCTGCGCCCGCGGCTGGCGGCCAGGAATCCGTCGCCGGATCGGTAGTTCAACTCGTCGGGCTGGATCTCGTGGCCCTTGGCCGCGCGCACCCAGCCCTGCTCGCTCAGAACCACGGTGACCGGCTCGGAGGCGACCAGGTCGGTTTCCTTCAGGGCCTGGGCCGCATCCCGCTCGACCAGCCGGGAGCGGCGCGCATCACCGTGCTTTTCGGCGTCTTCCAGGAGTTCGTCACGGATCAGCCGGGTCAGTTTTTTCGGCGAGTCCAGCAGGTCCTCCAGGCGCCGGCGTTCGCTTTCAAGCTCGTCTTTCTCGGCGGTGATCTTCATTTCCTCAAGCCGGGCGAGGTGGCGCAGCTTCAACTCCAGGATCGCCTCGGCCTGGGTCCCGGTCAGGCCGAAGCGTTCCATCAAGACCGGCTTGGGCTCATCCTCGGTGCGGATGATATGGATGACTTCATCGATATTGAGGAAGGCGATCAGCAGGCCATCGAGCACATGCAGGCGGTCGACCACCTGGTCCAGGCGAAACTCCAGCCGCCGGATCACGGTGGCGCGGCGGAAGTCCAGCCATTCGGTGAGCAGGTCTTTCAGATTGCGAACGCCCGGGCGGCCGTCATTGCCGATCACGTTCAGATTGACCCGGATCGACTTCTCCAGATCGGTGGTGGCGAACAGGTGATCCATCAGGGCCTGGACATCGACCCGGTTGCTGCGCGGCACGATGACCAGGCGGGTCGGATGCTCGTGATCGGATTCGTCGCGCAGATCGGCCACCAGCGGCAGTTTCCTGGCCTGCATCTGGGCGGCGATCTGTTCAAGCACCTTGGCCGGCGAGACCTGGTGCGGCAGCGCCGTAATGATCAGCTCCTCGCCCTCCCGTTCCCACACCGCGCGCTGGCGGATGCTGCCGTGGCCGGTCTCGTAGACGGCCAGGATATCGGCACGCGGGGTGACGATTTCTCCGCCGGTGGGAAAGTCCGGGCCCTGGATGTGCTCGCACAGCTCGGCCACGCTGGCGGTCTTTTTTTCCAGCAGGCGGATGCAGGCGGCAACCACCTCGCCCAGGTTGTGCGGCGGGATATCGGTGGCCATGCCAACGGCAATGCCCTGGCCGCCGTTGAGCAGCAGATTGGGCAGCCGCGCCGGCAGCAGCCTGGGCTCTTTCAGGGTGCCGTCAAAGTTCGGCACCCAGTCGGTCGTGCCCTGCCCCAGCTCGGCCAGCAGCGTTTTCGCATAAGGCGCCAGCCGCGACTCGGTATAGCGCATCGCGGCAAACGACTTGGGATCATCGGGCGAGCCGAAATTGCCCTGGCCATCGACCAGCGGGTAGCGGTAGGAAAACGGCTGTGCCATCAATACCATGGCTTCGTAGCAGGCCGAATCCCCATGCGGATGGAACTTGCCGATCACATCGCCCACGGTGCGGGCCGATTTCTTGTGCTTGGAAGCGGCCGACAGCCCCAGCTCGCTCATCGCGTAGATGATCCGCCGCTGGACGGGCTTGAGACCGTCACCGACATGCGGCAAGGCCCGGTCGAGGACTACGTACATGGCGTAGTCGAGGTAGGCGCGCTCGGCGTAGGTGCGCAGTGGAACTTGTTCGAATGCAGACTTTTCGATTAGATTAGCCATGACCTGAGGTCGCTCGCGATCGACAATGGACAAGCCCCGGGTAACGGCGCTGTCACGGACAGCCTCCATTGTAAGGGGCGGGCAGTAGCGAAACGGCGGCCACATCCCGGGAAGCACAATCGGCACGAGGGAATCGGCCCTCGACCCGTCTGGCTGGGACCAGGCATGGAATCTTGCGAGACAACCGGATCATCGATAGCGTGGGCTGCCGAGCAGCATGGTGAGTTGACACGCCTGCTGCAATCGATGGCCGGCAATGACCGCCAGGCCTTCGATCAGCTGTTCGAGATCGTCTACCAGCAGTTTCGGGTGATTGCCCGTCAGCGCATGCAGGGTGCAGCCGGCAATCTCACCATCAACACCACCGGTCTGGTCCATGAGTCCTATCTCAGGATGGTTGACGCCAAGGCGCTGAACTACAGCAGCTCCCGTCACTTCTTCGCCACCGCATCGCGGGTCATGCGCAGCATCGTGGTCGATTATGCCCGTGCCCGGCACAGCCTCAAGCGCGGCTCCGGCATACGCCCGGTGTCACTGGACGCTCAACAGATTTCGATTGAGGATCAGGCCGAACAACTGTTCGAAATCGATCGTCAGCTGCGTCGTCTGGAAGCCAGCGATGAGCGCCTGGCCCGGCTGATCGAGCTGCGCTTCTTTGGTGGCCTGACCGAACCGGAAAGCGCCGCCGCGCTGGATGTCTCGGTCAGCACGGTGCAGCGTGACTGGACCCGGGCCAAGGCCTGGTTCCAGATGCACTGCACCGAATCGCGGGCCGACCGGTGAGCTTTTCGAGGGCGGAGTGGCAGCGCCTCGACGAGGCGATTCAGGCCGCGCTGGTGGTCGCCGAAGACAAGCGCGATCCGGTGCTGGAGAGGCTGCTGACCGATCGACCGGACCTGCTGGCGATGGCCCGCGCCGCGATCGTCCACGATGCCGAGCTGCCCGGGGTCGGTGAATTGGCGCCCGACCTGCTTGGGGTTCTGGCCAGCACAGACCTGGAAATACCGGACCATGGCATGAGCGGAAAGCGGTTGGGGCCATGGCAGATTGTGCGCCCGCTGGGGCGCGGCGGCATGGGCGCAGTCTACCTCGGTGAGCGCGCCGATGGCATGTTCGAGCGCCGGGTCGCGATCAAACTGCTGCCCTGGGCCCTGCAATCAGCCGAGCTGATCAACCGTTTCGAGCGTGAGCGCAACATCCTTGCCGGACTTTGCCATCCGGGCATTGCCCAACTGATCGACGGCGGCACGACCGAAGACGGTTCGCCCTACCTGGTGCTTGAATATATCGACGGCGAATCGATCACCGAGCATTGCGATCGTCTCGCCCTGAGCCTCAGGCGGCGCATTCGCGCACTGCTGGCAGTCATGCAGGCGGTGCAATTTGCCCACCGCAACCTGGTGGTCCATCGCGATCTCAAACCCGCCAACATCATGGTTGACCGCGACGGCCGGATCAAACTGCTCGATTTCGGCATCGCCAAACTGCTCGAAGATGTCTCTAATCCAGGCCTGACCGAGCCGCTGGGCGCCCGCATGACGCCAGACTACGCCGCGCCGGAACAGATACTGGGTGAGCGGGTGACTGCTGCCAGCGATGTCTATGCCCTGGGCTGTCTGGCCTTTCGGCTCCTCGCCGGCAGCGTGCCGCTGAGCCTCAAGGGCTGTTCGCTGTCGCAGATGGTCGATACCGTGCAGCACCGCGAGCGTCCGGCATTGTCGCAAGTCGCCGCCAGCGGCCGCTTGCCCGCCGGCGTGCGACCCGGCGATTTCAGCCGCGATCTCGACGCCATCCTGGGCAAGGCGCTGCAGGCCGATCCCGATCAACGCTACGGGTCGGCCGGTGAATTTCAGGCCGACCTGCAACGGCTGCTGGACGGGCTCCCGGTTCATGCCCATGCAGCCGGGCGCTGGTATCGCACGGGCAAGTTCATCGCCAGACACCGCAAAGGGGTAGCGGCGACCAGCCTGAGTTTCCTGGTGCTTGCCACCACGGCGGGCATCGCCCTGTTCCAGGCCGACCAGGCCCGCCAGCAGCGCGACGAGGCCCAGGCCATCACGACCGTTCTCAAGGACCTCATGCAGCTGGCCGATCCGGATGTCGGCATGGGCCATCGGATCGATGCCCGATCGATTCTCAATACCGCGATCGACAAGCTCATCCACGAAGTCGGTGCCCGCCCCGAAACCCGGGTCGCGCTGCTGGAAGAGCTGACCGAAACGCTGATCGCGTTTGAACTGCCCGACGATGCCCTGCGCGCCCACCATGTCATCCACGATCTGCAGCGTGCACGCTACGGACCGGATCACCCGGCCACGCTGGCCGCTTTGCGCGGTCATGCCATGGCCCTGCGCGAACAGCGCCGGCACTTCGAACAGACCGAGCAGATGTTTCTCGATCTGCTGGACCGTCGCCGTCGACTGCTCGGTGATGATCACCCAGACACCGCCGAAAGCTACTGGGACCTGGGCTTTCTGTACCTGCGTTACGCCGACAGTTCGCATCCGGGACGACAGCGGGTCGTCGATTTGATCCGCCAGGCCCACGAGATCTTCGTCGCGAGCCTCGGGCCGGACCACCTGCTGAGCGCACGGACACTGTTTGATCTCGGCCTGGCCACGACCGATATCGAGCTGAAAATCGAGCGCATGCGCCGAGGCCTCGAGATCCGCGCCCGGCAGGTCAGCCAGGACGACCTGCAACTGCTCCAGCACCAGGGTGATCTGGCCCTGGTCCTCAGTGCAGCCGGTCAGGTCAGCGAAGGCATTGATCTGGGCGAGCGGGCCGTGGCCGGCTACCAGGCAACGCGTGGCGAGTTGCATCCGGTATCCATCATGCTGCTGAACAATCTGGCCGGCATGTACCGCGACCATGGGCGCTATACCGAAGCGCTGGAGACCTATCGCCGGGTGGATGAACTGGTCCGGGTCGTGGTGCCCGAGAACCATACCCGCAGAGCCTACTCCCAGTATGGCATCGGGCGTACCCTCAACGCACTCGGCCAAGCCGCCGAGGCCGAGCCCTTTCTGCGCGAGGCCATCCGCATCCTCGAAGTCAACCGGCGCCACAACCTGATCGGCATCACCCGGATCGAACTCGGCGACTGCCTGCTGGCCCAGCAACGCCGGGCAGACGCCGCCGAGCAATTCCAGAGCGCAGTGGACATCTACATCCACCAACTCGGCCGCAGCCAGACCGATTCCCAGGTCGACGCCATCCGCAAGCGCCTGG
Organism: Wenzhouxiangella sp.; assembly: GCA_046540955.1. Lineage (GTDB taxonomy): Bacteria > Pseudomonadota > Gammaproteobacteria > Xanthomonadales > Wenzhouxiangellaceae > Wenzhouxiangella. Next base: position 136,340 of record JBKHEF010000005.1, on the reverse strand, counting down.
CGGCGCTCTGAACGCCAGCCCACAGCAGCCGCCGATTGTTGCGACCCCAAAGGGCACCGGCAATGAAGGTTTTGCCACGAAAAATCCGATAGATCTTCAGTCAACCGCCGATTCCTCCGGCGGTCCAAGCATGGACTGGAGCTGCTCGATGATCATCGGACCCCGGGTGCTTCGCACCTGCCTGTTCACCCTCGGCCTGATCCTGGCGACCGGCTCGCCGGCCAGTACGCCAGCCGGCTGGCAGGCACTTTTTCACGGACCCGGGCTGGACGCCAGGGTCTCGGCCAGCACCTGGTTCCGTGGCGAACTGATCGTGGCCGGCAACTTCAACACCGCCGGCGATCGCGAGGTGCGCCAGATCGCGCGCTGGGACGGCGAGCGTTGGCAACCGCTGGCTGGAACCAGCAGCATTGGCGCCGAAGGTGCCGTCGAGGCCCTGGTGGTCTTCGAGGACAGACTCTACGTGGGTGGCAGCTTCTTCACATTAGCCGGTATTGATCTCCCCCTGGAGCAACGCGGGCTGTTGCGCTGGGACGGCATCGACTGGGAGGTGCCCGGCGCCGGGGTTCCGGGCATCGTTCGTGCTCTGGCCGTCCACGATGGTGACTTGTTCATCGGCGGATCCTTCACCCGCGCCGGCGGTGTCAATGCCTTCGGCGTGGCGCGCTGGGACGGCGAAAGCTACAGCGCGCTGGTCAGCCAGGGCGGTGGAAACGGGGTGAGTACAGAAGGGACGAGTGGAGAAGTCTTCGCGTTGGCCAGCCATGGCAGCGACCTGATCGCGGGGGGCAGTTTTTCGACCGCCGGCAGCCAGGCTGCGCTCCGGATCGCGCGCTGGGATGGCCTGAACTGGTCGGCACTGGAGCCTGACGGACTCAGCAATGTTCCCCGCACCCTCAGAACCCTGGGCACGGACCTGATCGCCGGCGGGATCTTCGATGAGGCCGGAGGTCAGATCGTCAACCGCATCGCCCGCTGGGATGGCAGCCAGTGGCACCCCATGCCCGGACCGGATGGCGAGACGATCGGCATCGAGGGCACAGTGTTCGCGCTGGAGGTCGTTGACGATGCGCTGATCGTCGCCGGCGGGATGAGCTCGGCCGGCGGTATCGCCGTCTCCAACATGGCCCGCTGGCATCCAGACTCCGGCTGGTCGGCTCTGCCCGGCGCCGACGGTGTCAACGGACCTGACGGCAGCGTATCGACGGTTTTGGCTGACGTGGATGGACTCTATATCGGTGGACAATCTGTCTTCATCGGCAACCGGCTGTTCAACTTTCTCGCCCGCTGGCAGGATGGCGAATGGTCTGCAGTGACCCCGACCACTGCCCCCGAGAGCGGTTTCTTCAGCACCAATTTCGGAGCGACCACCATTACCAGCATGGTCGAGTTTCAGGAACAACTGATCGTGGCCGGCAGTTTCACCCAGGCCGGAGACACCCCGGCCAACCGCATCGCCGCCTGGGATGGGGAGCGCTGGCACGCCCTGGGCAGCGGCATCACAGGGAGCATCGTCAACGCCATGGTGGTGCACGACAACACCCTGATCGTGGGCGGCAACTTCACCGCAGCCGGGGAAATCCCGGCCACCAACCTGGCGCGCTGGGACGGCAGCCAGTGGTCCGCCCTGTCGGCCGATGCCGACACCGGCCTCGACAGTCGCAATACCGTGCTGGCGCTGGCAAGCTATGACGGTGATCTGATCGTCGGTGGCACTTTTCGCAACATCGGTGAGATCGCGGCCAACCGCATCGCCCGCTGGGATGGCCTGGCCTGGCATGCCCTGGATACCGGCACCAGCGCAATCGTACGGGCCTTGGCGGTCCAGGGCAGCGACCTGATCGTGGGTGGCAGCTTCAGCCAGGCCGGCGGCATCACCGTCAATGCCCTGGCGCGCTGGAACGGCAACAGCTGGTCCAGTTTCAGTGGCGGGACGGGGGGCTCGAATTTTTCGTCGGTGTTCGCGCTGCTGGTCGACGGCGAGACGCTTTATGCCGGCGGCAGCTTCACCAGCATGGACGGTATCCCTGCCGAACGGGTGGCCCGCTGGAATGGTCAGGCCTGGTCGGCGCTGGCCGGCAGCCTGGGCAATGGGGTCGCCGGGTTTGACGTCTCGGCCCTGGCGTTGCTGAACTCCGATCTCTACGTCGGCGGCAGTTTCCTGACGGCTGGCAGCATTCCGGCGCGCAGCATCGCGCGCTGGGATGGCTCGGAGTGGGCAGCGCTGGACGGACCGTACGGCGAAGGCGTCAGCGCCAACTATACCTTCGGCAGCGGCGCCTCGGTCGATGCGCTCCTGCCCTACCAGGGCTTGCTCTATGTCGGGGGCGACTTCACCGCAGCCGGCGGCGTGGCCAGCTGGCGGATCGGCGCCTGGCAACCACCTGGCACTGCCCTGACCGATGGCGTGTTTTCCGACCGATTCGAAACCCGGACGACACAGTGATCGTGAGCCAGCATCGCAGCATCCCCGGCTGAAGGGATTCGGCGTCAGTTTTCGATAGGACAGGTGTGCCGGAGTGTGGCGAGCGGCCAGCGCCAGACTCCGGATGGCAGCCCATCCATCGTCAACCGGATCATCCATGAAAGCCTTGTTCGCCCTATTCTTACTGACATTTTCCTCAAGCCTTTTGGCCCAGAGTTTTGTTCGAGCCGACTTCATCGATGCCAACTCGTCGTTTGGCTCTTCTACAACCGATGATGCCTTTGGAAGCCAGGTGCGTTTTGCCGATGACGGCCGCCTGCTGCTGGTGGCGGCACGAAACCGAACCGATGCTGATGATTCCGGCCTCCAGGATGGTGCCGTCTACAGTTACGAAGTCCAAACCAATGGCGAACTGACCTTCAGGCAGCGGCTCGCACCGCCCGAGCGCCGACTGTTCGGCAGCATTCTGGATGCAGAAGGGCAATGGGCGGCGATCGGCGAATCGGGTGATGAAGTGCGCCTTTATCGGCTGAACAACGGTTCCTGGACTGAGAGCCAGTTGCTGCGGCTCACCGATGTTCCAGCGACCACCGGCGTGAGCATTCGCGATCTGGATGCATCAATCGCGATTTCCGGCGATCTACTGGCGATCGGCGACACCAGCACCAACATCAACCTCAGCGGCGTCAGCCGTGACAACGCCGGCTCCGTGATCCTGTTTCGCCGCGGCGCCGACAACCGCTGGCGGCATGAAGCGACCCTGATCGCTCCGCTACCCGAGAGCTCCTTCGAATTTGGCGCCCAAGTGGCCTTGTCGGGGGACACCCTGCTGGTCGGGGCACCGAATGACGCCATTGAGGTCGATGGCAGCTCAACCATCGTCGGCGGGGCCTACGTCTTTCGGCGCAGCGGCGGCAACTGGAGCCATGTCCGGACGCTGCGCGACCCCGATCCGGTCCTGGCCAATCGCCGGTTCGGCTGGTCGGTGGCCCTGGACGACAATATCGCCGTGGTCGGTTGCGCCAGCTGCGGTCAGCCCGAAAGCGGAGAGAGCAACACCGGCGCCTTTTTCACCTACCGCCGCGACTTAGGCGGCAGCGAGGGCTGGGGACTCGTTGGCAAGAACGTGGCGCTGACCCCGGACTCGATCGACAATTTCTCCTTCAGCCTGCGCCTGCGCCACCCCGTGCTGCTGGTCGGGGCAACCGGCAATGGTGCCCGCCGGGCCAGTTTCTTCATCGCTAACCAGACCGGCACCTGGACGCGGGCGACCGAACTGCAGGAACCGGATGCGACCTTTACCAGTTTCGGTGCTTCGGTGGATTTCTGGGAGGGCATCGCCGTGGTGGGGGCAACGCGCTGGCCGAACGACAGTCGCGGCAGCTGGGGTGCGATTTCGAGCTGGTACAGCCGCTCGGTCGCGTCCTGTGGCGGCAATTTCGACGCCGTCTTCTGCGATCGTTTTGAGGTCCTGACACCTTAGCTGCGTCTGTCCGGCGAGCCGCGTCCGCCGATTGTCTGAGCCGGGAGAGAGCCCGTTGAAGGTCACAAGCCAGAGTTGCGAACGCCTCGAACTCGAACATCGCCCGATATCGTGGATCGTCGGCATGGGTATCACCACCGCGATGCTGCTGCTGTTTACCCTCAAGGCCTTGATCGATGGCGAGTTTGGCGGGGTTGCGATTGCCGGCCTGATGACGCTGGCCATTGGCTGGATCTGGCTGACCCAGGTTTTTGTGACTGTGCGGCTGAATGCTGATCGCGCCAGCGATCGCTTGAAGATCACCACGACCTCGGCGTTCGGCGAGAACTTCCGCGAGCGCGCCCTGGCCGATCTGACCGGGGCCGAGGTCGATACCCGTTACTGCGAATCCAGCAGCAGCGCCAAGACCGCACTGGTGCTGAGGTTCGGCAGCGAGCGCCATCCGATCCAACTGTTCAAACCCGACCCGGCCGACCTGCTGCAGGCAGCCACAGCGATCAATACCTGGCTGGGCCAGGCGCAGACCACGAACAACCCATCTGGAGACGAGCAGCCATGAATGTCGTCAAGAACACGCCCGAAGAACTCGAGATCCTGATCGAGATCCCGCGCTTCATCGTCCTGTTCATGACCGTGCCGATCGCCCTGGCCGGCGGCCTGTTCACCCTGGCGCTGCTGCTCGGTGGTGAATTTTTCAACGCCCTGGCCACTGGTGCAGTGATTGCCGCGCTGGTGCTTGGCGGGCGCTACTTCCTGACTCAGCGCACCCGCCTATGGCTGGACGCGCATGAAGGCATGGTGCGCATCCTGCGCACCACAATGTTTGATGAGAAACGCCAGCAGCTGCCGCTGGAATACCTGGATTCAGCCACGGTCGCGGTCAGCCGGCGTCATGAAAGCAGTGGCTCGGGCAGCACCAACCGCCCGACCAGTACCTTGCACCTTCGGTTCAGCAACACGCGTCCGGCCACCGAAGTGCCGCTGACCGGCTGGGCGGTCTCCGGGGGTGGCGCCGGCATGCTGGCCAACGTCATCAACGACTGGCTGCGCGCGCATCAGGAGCGCACTGAACGCGGGAATTGAATTGAGGCGGATATGAACGCCACACCCGGTCGGACAAGATCAGCCCACAGCCTTTTCGCTGACCCTGCCCTTATCAAGCCGCTCGCCCGCATCGCTGACGCCAGCCAGCCGGTGGATCAGGGCGCGAAACAGCGGCCCAGATCCAGGTAACCAACCCCGAGCGCCCGGTCGACAGGGCCTTCCAGGCCGACCAGTACGATACGCTCGTCGGTTTCCAACTCGAACTCGAAGCGCTCTGCGCCCATCTCATGGCGCATCGTCACAACATCGCCATCGCGCGACCAGCGCCCGCCGAACAGCGGTTTCCAGCGGCCGTCTTCGGCCACCCGCAAGTCGTAACCACCCTCCAGATCAAACACCATGCGCGTATCGGCACAGTCGCCTGACTCCTCGGTGGTCGAAATCGACCACTCGCCGACCAGCGGATCGAGATCGGGGGCGGCCAGAGCAAGCACGGGCAGCGCGCCAAGACTCAGAATCAAGCGGAGGTGGCGTTTCACAGTCATCGTCAATATCTCCTTGCAGAACAGACCGGGCAGACTCAGAAATCGTCTTCGCAGGAACCATCCATACCGGCACTGCGGAAGGTCATATCGAACGGAACATTCACCGCAACGAGGGTTTCACCATTATCGACAACGTAAACCGCCACGCCATTGATCGTGCCGGTCATGGTTACGTTATCCACGTTTTCGTCGATGTTGAGTATCGCCTCACTCCCCTCCAGATCAGCAGCCACCTGGTAGGCGCGGACGCTATTGGAAAAGAAGAAGGTATCGAGTGAGAAAGCGCCGGTCACATTCTCAGCGATGGCGGAGTTGGTGCTTTCCGCGGTACCACCGGTTGTTTCACCAAGATAAACCAGCCTGAATCCCGGTGTCGGCGGTGACTGCGAAAGCTGGAATCCATGTCCGGCCTCCTGGCCGGACCATGCCCCTTCCCCAGCGATTGTCAATGCCCAATAGCACAGGCAGGGGCCGACCTCGACGATGCCGAAGTCATGTCGCTGCGCGTTGTCGACCGAGGTGGCCACCACGCGCACACTGCCGGAACCGGCGTTCGGGGCCGTATACAGGCCACTGGAACTGACCGAACCGAGCGTGGAGGGCTGACCCTCGCTGTCTTCCAGCGACCAGATCACTTCGGCCGGCATACCGTCGAGCGTGGCAGAGAAAGACTCGCTCTCACCGTTTTTCACGCAGGCACTGCCGGGAGAGACGACCAGCTTGCTGAAGCGGACCAGCGCCTGGTCGCTGCGGACCGGCTCGCCACTGGCCCGCAGGCCGCGACGACTGGCGCTTTCGACCGTGACGTAGAACGGGTAGTCATCCGGATTGGTCGGTGTCCGCAGGGGGCGGGTCGCTGGCTCGTTGGTTCCGATCCCTTGTCCATCATCCCATGTGCCTTGGCCCGGATCCCAGAACAGGGTCGGCACCACGGCGTTGTCGATGGTGGCAGTGATGTTGACGACCTCTCCCGGCGTTTCCACTTCGATGATTCGCGGGGTGGCGGTCACCTCGATCAAATCGACACCAATCGGGAAATCCACATCGATGGTTTCCTGGCCAAACTTCGAGGGAATCGGGGAGATGCTGAGGAAGTCCTCTTCGGCGCGCAGGGGACGGAAGCTTCGATTGCTGGTGTCTACGTCGAAATGCCCCAAGACCGACCGCCCTTCACTGTAGTCGGGCAGGGAAATATCGACGGTCCAGGTCTGTGGACAAAAGCTGACCACGCCGCTGCTCTGCTCGCCGAGATAAAGGCTGAAATAGGCATTGAGCCCGCCTTCCAGAACATCCTTGAACAGGATGGAATCGCTGATTTTCTGGACATTGGCGGCACTTGCAGATGCGCCCAGGACGGTGACGATGGCATCGAAAATGGCCTGGTCAACAATCCAACCGGTCGAAGCTGCCACCACTTCGATATTGCGATAGCTACCCGTTTCCTCCGAATCCTCCTCAAAACGCGGCCGCTCGACTTCAGCCCGAATGGACTCGAACCGACTGGGGTTCAGGCCGGCAAACATCTTCCGTGACGCCTGCCAGGCCGCGGTTCCGGCACCCAGCGCCTGGAAAGCCTTGCCGTAGACCGGGATTGCCGAGCCCAGCGCCAGGGTAATGCCGAGTTGATTCAGTGTGTTGCCCGGAGCACCGGTCACGGCAAGCTCGGCAAACTTCGCCTCGCGCATGGCCCGCGACAGCTCGAACGCCGTGCCGATGACAGGCCCGGCATCAATGCAGGCCCGGGCGGAAGTGCCGGCGCGAGCGCCACTGCCATTCAGTGCGGCCGGGTCTAGATCGGCGATCGCGTCCAGTTCAACCTGGATCAGGGCGTCCAAGCCGACGTATCCGGCAATCTGGTCCAGCAAGCGGCTTTCTTCAGCTGAGAGAAAACTTGAATCTCCAGCAGCCAGCCGCGCAAGGGAATTGGCATTCTGTTCGGCTCGAACAAAGCTCTGCGCATACTTCAACGGAAACAATCCGCTCGGAGTGTTTTCGAAGCTCAGCGCGGCGATTTCGGCAAAGCTGCTGCCGCGCCGCTGGGCGAAGGCATCGATATGCGCTTCCAGGCTTGCGACCAGGGCAGCAAACGCGCCGGGCGCATCCGGCAGCGCGCCAACATCGAGGGTAAAGGCTGCGCTGGTCAGGCCGCCCAGGCGGGCACGCAATTGGACCGAACCGCCCAGCTCCGGAGTGTCCGGATGAAACGGGGCATGGAAAAACCAGCCCGCTTCATCCTGCTCCACCGGCAGCGAACCGCTGCCGGGCACGTTGACGAACTCGATCTCGGCCTGCTCCAGCCCGGTCCAGCCCTGCGGCCAGGCATCAATGCCAACCCGCTCAAGACTCTGTACAGATTCTGCCGAGACCTCGATGGCCGGCAAACTTTCGAAACGATCGGCAAAAATCTGGGCCGCCCGTGCATTCAAGCCGGCCACCATCAGCACCACTCCCAGCACGACCAGAATCATCGCTCGACCAGTGGCCCCGCCGCACCGGGACTGATCCTCGCCTGGTGGACCGAGCCTTGTCCTGTCGCTCATCGCCATTCCGACTCCTGTTCTTGATCCAGTGTCCGCCACGACGGGACAGGATCAACCCTGTCCCTGGCTCAAGAACATCTATCGGAAACCGGGGCAGAATCACCCCAAGGCAGGTTACGCCGGCTTGGAAAAACAGGGGCCGGAGGTCCAGCGCTACGCGGTCAAAGCAACCCGGCCAGCATCAGGCCCATGACGATGGCGATAACACCGGCTGCGGTGGCAAACATCAGGCCCGGCATCAGCTCGCGGGTCGCGCCCGCCTGGCGCGCGCCAGTGCCGCGGCGCTGCTGGCTCAGCGGCGCCGGCCGCCGTTTCTCCGAAGCATCGCGCAACTCGACCAGCAGTCGCTCGACCATCAGATCGCTGAACTGATGCGGCTCGAAGCATTCCAGCTTTTCAATCTGGAGCATGCGCCGGATCTTGGCGTCCACGTTCATGAACTTCATGCTCCACAGCTTGAACATGCGCTGCGCAACCGGGCGCTTGCTCAGCAAGGTGACGTCGCGATGGCGATCATCGCTGAGGAGCCTGTCGTAGAGCGCTTCGACGGCAGAGCGTTCCCCTTCCAGGCACTGAAAGAAATACCCATCGCCGTAACAAAGCACACCCCCGATGTTCCGCGGGTCATTGTTGCGCCGCGACTGGACCAGGATCTCAGCCACCACCGGGTCGACCGCAGAGCCGGACGCGGCAGGTTCAAAATTGATTTTGCTGGTATAGACCAGGCGCAGCAAGTCTCCCATGAGGGACCCGATTTTCCTTGTAACGACAACCCCGCGCAGGATACGCCGCACTGCTGGGCGCGGCGTGAAGAGACCGGTCCCGCTGCGCGGCGGGACCGGTTGACACACGGCCTCAAGTCATCAGCGCTTGACGAACTTGAGGGTAAAGCGGTCGGACTCACCGATGGCGCGGAAGCGGTCTGCACTCTCATCACCCTCGCGCAGGCTCGGCGGCAGGCTCCAGACACCCGACGGATGGTCGGCGGTATCGCGCGGGTTGGCGTTGATCTCGGAGGCCGCTTCAAGCCGGAAACCGCGCGCCTCGGCCATCTCGACCACCCAGCTCTGCTTGACGTAACCCGAGCGGGCTTCCGGATCCTGCTCCCGATCCTCGGGCAGGCGATGGCTGACCACGCCAAAGACGCCACCCGGCTTGAGCACCGCATGAGCAGCCTCGATGACATCACCGAAGGTGCCCGCGCGCTTGTAGCTGTGGACATTGCGAAAGGTCAGGACCAGGTCGGCACTGCCCGCCTCGCCCAGATCGGTGAGTGCGGGCGGGTCAAAAGGAACGATCTCGATATTGCCGAAGCGCTCGGTATCGGCGATACGCTCTTCGTAGCCGGCCCGAATGCGGCGATAGAAATCCGGCACGTTGTCGCCGTCCAGATTCCAGTGAGCGGCAATCAGCTGACCCTCATCCTTGAGGTAAGGACCCAGGATCTCGCTGTACCAGCCGCCCGATGGTGAGATCTCGACCACCGTCATGTCGGGCCGCAGGCCGAAGAACGTCAGCGTCTCGTAGGGATTGCGGGCATCATCGCGTGCCGCCTGCGCGGCCGGACGGTCGGGGTCGGCGATGACCGCCCTCAAGGCATCGTCGGCTGTGGCCGAAGCGACGGCGAACAGCACCAGCGCAGTGCCGGCAAGGATTGAACTTGAACGCATCTGGACAACTCCTCCACGAATTCACAAAAGGCTCAACCCAAGTCCGCACTGACACAGAACAGGCGATGGCCGCTGCGCGCGTACTTGGCCTCGAAAGGGCTGATCGCCGCTTCCACGGGTAAAGATAGCACCCGCAGGTGAGCCCGATGCCCGGTCAGTTCCAGGGCCCGAGCGAACTCATCGGCATAGACCGCGAAATTGGTCCGCAACTCCAAAATGCCGCTCAGGCCGATGAGATCGGGCCAGACCGGGTGGGCATGCCAGCGGCGCTTGAGGTGCAAGGCCTTGGGCCAGGGGTTGGGATAGAGCAGGTAGTGTCGACGAAGCCGCCAGCCCGCCCGTTTTGCCAGGCGCCAGAAATCGCTCAGGTCAGCACGCAACAGGACCGCGTTCGGCGGCATCTGCGGGGAGCGTGCCAGCCGCGCGGCCGAGCGATCGACCCCGATCACGCGGCAGTCCGGAAAGCGGCTTGCAAGCATTGCGGTCGAATATCCGGTGCCGCAGCCGGCATCGAGCACGATCTCGGCATCAGCGACTTCGTCCAGGGTCGCGAAGGCTGTCCGGCTGAAACCCCGCAGCGGCTGCTGCCAGGCAGTCTCGAGATGACGACGAACCACCGCATCGAGCCGAGGATGCAAACCCGTCTGCGAGGTCCTGGGGAGACGCGAGTCGGCCATGGGGCCACCGCCGGCGCTGATGGGAAAATGGTGGGCCGTGAAGGACTCGAACCTTCAACCAATAGGTTAAAAGCCTACTGCTCTACCATTGAGCTAACGGCCCGACCGCGATCGAGCCGGCAAGGATAGCCTTAAAGCCGGCAAATCTCAACCGCTGAGGGGTCGGTCCGGTTTATGATGCCCGTTCGTTTTTTCGCCTGAATCCACCCACGCCATGCCAGAGACTGCCCGACTTGTTCTTTCCATGCTCGATCTGACCAGCCTCAACGACAGCGATGGCGACGAAGAAATCCGGATACTCTGCCGGCGCGCCGGGGCCCGGGTCGGTCATCCGGCAGCGGTCTGCGTGCTGCCCCGGCTGGTTGCCCGCGCCCGCACCGAACTGGCCGATCTGGACCTGCAGGACAGTGTTCGGGTGGCCACGGTGGTCAATTTTCCCTCTGGCGACGAACCGGCCGACGAGGTCGTCGGGCAGGTCCGTGCTGCACTGACCAGCGGGGCCGACGAAATCGACCTGGTCTTTCCGTACCGCGCGCTGATCGACGGCGACGAACAGGCTGGCTATCACCTGATCAGCCGCTGCCGACAGGCCTGCAGCGGGCATGTTCTCAAGGTCATTCTCGAGACCGGTGAACTGAAGACCCCGGCGCTGATTCGCACTGCCGCCGACATCGCCCTGGCCGCCGGCGCGGATTTCCTCAAGACCTCCACCGGCAAAGTGCCCATCAATGCCACGCCGCAAGCAGCAGCCATCATGATGGAGGCGATCCGCGACAGCGGTCGGCCCGTCGGATTCAAGGCTTCGGGCGGCATCCGCACCACCGAAGAAGCCGCCGTTTACCTCGACCTGGCCCGCGACATCCTGGGCGAACAGTGGCTGCGTCCGGAACGCTTCCGCTTTGGCGCCTCGGGACTGCTCGATGACCTGCTTCACAAGCTGGGTTCCGGCGCCCAGCCGGTCGATCTGCGCAGCCGCTACTGATGCTGTTCCAGGAACTGATCCGCAGCAAGCGTGACGGCGAAGCCCTGACCCGCGACGCACTGCAGACACTCGCCGCCGGCATGGCTGGTGGCGGCATCAGCGATGAACAGCTTGGCGCCTTTGCCATGGCCGTCTACTGGCGCGGACTGGACCGTGCGGAGACCGTGGCCTTGACTCTGGCAATGCGCGATTCCGGGCGGGTGATGCAGTGGCGCGATGCCGGACTGACCGGCCCGGTGCTCGACAAGCACTCCACCGGCGGGGTGGGTGATGCCACCTCGCTGCTGATCGGACCATGGGTCGCCGCCTGTGGTGGCCATGTACCGATGATCTCAGGGCGCGGACTCGGCCATACCGGCGGCACGCTGGACAAGCTGGCAGCCATCCCCGGCTACGACCCGTTTCCGCGACCGCAACTCTTCGCCGACATTGTTCGCGATGTGGGCGTGGCCATCATCGGCCAGACCGACGACCTGGCCCCGGCCGACCGGCGGCTCTACGCCATTCGGGATGTAACCGCCACGGTCGACTGCCTGCCGCTGATCGTGGCCTCCATCCTGAGCAAGAAGCTGGCCGAGGGACTGGACGGGCTGGTGCTCGACGTCAAGTCCGGCTCGGGTGCGTTCATGCCCGAGCCGGCCCGGGCCGAAGCGCTGGCCCAGGCGCTGGTCGAGGTCGCGACCACGGCCGGCACGCCCGCCACGGCCCTGCTGACCGACATGGACCAGCCACTGGGCAACAACGCCGGCAACGCGCTGGAAGTCTTGGAAGTCCTGGACCTGTTGACCGGGCAGACCGAAGGCGGGCGCCTGTTCGACCTGAGTCGCCAGCTGTCGGCCCGGATGCTGCTGCTGGGCGGGCTGGCCGAGGACGAGACGCAGGCCCTGGAAATCCTGGACCGGGCCTGGGCTCGCGGCGAAGTGGCCGAACGGTTCGCGCGCATGGTCAGTGCGCTGGGCGGCCCGACCGACCTGCTGGAGAGCTACCCGCGCATCCTGGCCAGGGCAGCGGTGATTGAACCGATCTTCCCCGAGACTCCGGGTGTGATCCAGGCGGTCAATATGCGCGCCGTGGGTTTGGCTGTGGTCAGCCTGGGCGGCGGTCGCCGGCGCGCGGCCGACAGCATCGACCCGGCCGTGGGCTTAAGCCAGCTGGCGCGGCCCGGGCAAACCGTGGATCAGGACCGACCGCTGGCCATTGTTCATGCCGCCGACCGGGCTGCCGCCGACCAGGCCGCGCGCGCGATCCGCGCGGCCGTTACGATAGGCGATCACGACGGCCGCAGCGACCCGCTGGTCGCGCGGCTGATCACCGCCCTGTCACAAGGAGACTAGCGTCATGTCCCGCGCCATTGTTCTCGTTCTGGATTCACTCGGCATCGGCCAGGCCGAAGACGCCGGGCGTTTCGGCGATATCGGTGCCGACACCCTGGGCCATGTCGCCCTGACGCGCGCTGCGACCGGCGGACTCAAGATCCCCCACCTGGCCCGCCTCGGTCTCAACCATGCCCACCACGCCAGTGTTGGTCGGGAGACCGCCGGCCTGAAGCGTCCAACGGCGGTAACGGGCACATGGGGATTTGCCCGCGAGCAATCCACCGGCAAGGACACACCGTCCGGTCACTGGGAGATCGCCGGGGTGCCGGTGCGGTTCGACTTCGGCTATTTCCGCCAGCCGGAGAACACGTTTCCGCCTGCCCTGCTGGCCGATCTGACTGAAAACGCCAGCCTGCCGGGCGTACTCGGCAACTGCCACGCCTCGGGCACCGACATCCTGGCTCGCCTGGGCGCCGAGCATGTGGCAACAGGCAGGCCCATCGTCTACACCTCGGCCGACTCGGTGTTCCAGATCGCCGCCCATGAAGAGCACTTCGGCCTGGAGCGCCTGTATGAGGTCTGCCGGATCGCGCGCGAGCTGTTGATGCCCTACAACATCGGCCGGGTCATCGCCCGCCCCTTTATCGGCGATGCCGAGTCCGGCTTTACCCGCACCGGTCATCGGCGCGACTACAGCCTCAAGCCACCTGCCCCCACCGTGCTCGACAAACTCGTCGCCACCGGCGGCGAAGTGCTGGCCGTCGGCAAGATTGCCGATATCTACGCGCATTGCGGCATCAGCAAGGAGATCAAGGCCGACGGCAACATGGCTCTGTTCGATGCCACGCTGGCGGCCATGGACCAGGCCGGCGAGCGCAGCCTGGTGATGTCCAACTTCGTCGACTTTGACATGCTCTATGGCCACCGGCGTGACCCGGAAGGCTATGCCGCCGCACTCGAGGCTTTCGACCAGCGCCTGCCGGAACTGCTGACCCGGCTTCGGGACGAGGATCTGCTGATCCTGACCGCCGACCACGGCTGCGACCCCACTTTTGCCGGCACCGACCACACCCGCGAGCATGTGCCTGTGCTGGCCATGGGCGCCGGCCTGAAACCCGGCTCGATCGGCGCGCGCTCGAGCTTTGCCGATATCGGCCAGACCGTGGCCGAGCACCTGAACCTCGAACGCATGGCCGACGGCCAGAGCTTCCTCCACTGACCCGACCCGCCATGGCTACCCTGCACATCGAAGCCGCCCCCGGCGAAATCGCCGAAACCATCCTCCTCCCGGGCGACCCGCTGCGCGCCCAGGCCATCGCCGAGCGCTTTCTCGACAACCCCGTCCAGTTCAACCGGGTGCGCAACATGCTCGGCTTTACCGGGCACTGGCAAGGCCATCGGATATCGGTGATGGGCAGCGGCATGGGCATCCCGTCGATCTCGATTTATGGCCATGAACTGATCAGCCAGTACGGCGTCAAGCGCCTGGTCCGGGTAGGCAGCTGCGGCGCGGTAGCCGCGGGGGCCGAGCTGCGCGACGTGGTGATCGGGCTGGGTGCGAGCACGGATTCCGGCGTCAACCGCAGCCGCTTTGGCGGCCATGACCTGGCCGCGATCGCCGATTTCGACCTCGCCCGGCACGCCCACGCCTCAGCCCGGGCCCGAGAAATTCCGGTGCAGGTCGGCAACCTGTTTTCCAGCGACCTGTTCTACGCCCCCGACGAGGCCTACCTTGACCTTCTGCGCCGCTACCGCTTCGTCGGCGTGGAGATGGAGGCTGCCGGGCTGTACGGCGTGGCGACCGAACTGGGCGCCCGGGCCCTGACCATCTGCACCGTGGCCAACCACATCATCACCGGCGAAACCCTGACCAGCGCCGACAGCGAGCAGAGCTTCCACGCCATGGTCGAGATCGCCCTGGATGCGCTGGCGCGCGACGAGGCCGAACATGCCTGAAGTGGAGATCGATACGATGGGCAACATCCCGCCGGAATGGCTGGAGCGCCTGCGCACCACCCGCCGGAACGCCTATGCGCCGTACTCCCGGCACACTGTGGCCGCCCTGGTGGTCACCGACGGCGACCAGACCTTCGTTTCGTGCAATGTCGAAAGCGCCCACTACAAGTCGATCTGCGCCGAGGCCGGCGCAATCAGCGCCATGGTCAGCGCCGGCGAAACGGCCATCCGCGAAGTCTGGGTGCTGGGACCCGGCCCCGACCACTGCCCGCCCTGCGGCGACTGCCGCCAGCGCATCCACGAGTTTGCCGATGACCGCACCCGCGTGCATCTGATCAACGACGCTGGCCGGGTTCTGAGAAGCTACGGCGTGGCCGAGCTATTACCTGAAGCCTTCAGCGGGCCCTGAATAGCGCGCTGCAAACCGCGTGGAATTGCAAATCATCGGCGAGCAGCTATGATGAATTCCGATGGTTGATTCCGAGCGGAGTGCATGACATGGCTGCACCCCAACGATCCGGCATGAGCAGCGAGGAATACCTGACCTGGGAAGCCGGACAGGAAGGCAAGCATGAATTCATGGCCGGCGAAATCTTTGCCATGGTCGGCGCGAGCGACCGGCATGTCACGATTACCCTGAATCTGGCTGCTGCCATTCGAAACCAGCTGCGCGGAGGCCCGTACCGCGTCTACGCCGCAGACATGAAACTGCGCGTCGATGCCGTCGACGCCTGGTTCTACCCCGACGTGATGGTGACCTGCGATCCCGCCGATCATCAGCGCGACATGGACAAGACCGCACCGGTGCTGATCATCGAAGTGCTCTCACCGACCACCGAAGCCTTCGACCGCGGCGGCAAGTTCGCCGCTTACCGCACCCTCTCCAGCCTGAGCGAATACCTGTTGATCGACCCGGACAGCGGCCGCCTGGAAATGTACCGGCGCAACACGGAAAACCAGTGGGTCCTGCACGCCCCGCAAGACGATACACCGCTGGAACTGTCGAGCATTGAACTGAGCCTTGATCGCGCGACCGTATTCGAAGACGCAGAACCCGGCAATGCCTGATGGCCCCATGGTCCCGGTTTCGAGCCCGATGACATTCGCCAGGCCTTGGCTTGGGGAGATCGGGTTTGCAGCCTATGAGGCGCTATTGGAGGCGGGGGTGATGCCTGGCCGGCAGCGCACGGCATAAAAACTAGCTGCCCTTGACCTCGCGGTAGAGCACTTCCTGGGCATCCAGATCCAGCGCCGGGAAATCCAGCCCGCGCTCGGCAGCCAGGGCTTCCATGGCCCGGAAGCGCTGTTCGAACTTGAGGTTGGAGCGGCGCAGGGCCAGGTCCGGATCGACCTCGAGCTTGCGCGCCAGGTTGGTCAGGACGAACAGCAGGTCGCCGAGTTCTTCTTCGATGTTGTCGGTATCGTTGAGCCCGATCGCCTGCCTGAGTTCATCGGCTTCTTCATCCAGCTTGGCGAAGATGGGCTCGACCGTGGGCCAGTCAAAGCCGACCCGGGCGGCGCGCTTTTGCAGCTTGACGGCGCGCTGCAGGCTGCCCAGCCCCCGCGCCACGCCGGCCAGGGCGCCGGTATCGGTCTCACCCTTGGCGGCGCGTTCTTCAGCCTTGATCTTTTCCCAGTTGAGCGTCTGCGCTTCGGCATCGGCAATGCGGGTATCGCCGAACACGTGTGGGTGGCGACGCAGCATCTTTTCGTTGATGGCCTCGACCACATCCGCGAATTCGAACTCGCCCTCCTCTTCGGCCATGCGCGCATGAAAGACCACCTGAAACAGCAGGTCGCCCAGTTCGTCTTTCAGGTCTGGCATATCGCCGCGCACGATGGCGTCGGCCACCTCATGGGCTTCTTCGATCGTGTGCGGGGCGATGGTGGCAAAGGTCTGTTCGATATCCCAGGGGCAGCCGTTGTTGCGGTCGCGCAGGCGGGCCATGATCTTGAGCAGGTCATCGATGCGATGGGTGGTCATGTCTGGACGTCCGATTGGTTGAAAGCGCGCAGCGCTCAGCGCGGCGGGAAGCGCGCCACGATGGCGCAGCCACCCAGTGTAGCCGA
Source organism: Wenzhouxiangella sp. (assembly GCA_046540955.1). Taxonomy (GTDB): domain Bacteria; phylum Pseudomonadota; class Gammaproteobacteria; order Xanthomonadales; family Wenzhouxiangellaceae; genus Wenzhouxiangella. The sequence goes on along the minus strand of JBKHEF010000005.1, from coordinate 119,632 downwards.
GGCTTCGCAGGCGATCTGACCAGCGTAAGCCTCGACGAGCTGGCGCGCGATGGCCAGACCCAGGCCCTGCCCTTCGGCCTGCTCGTCGCCGCGCGCACCGCGCTCGAGCAGGCGGGCAAAGGTGGCTGGATCCAGACCCGGGCCGTTGTCCTCGATCCGGATCTCCACGCCGGCTTCGCGCGCGCCGGCGGGACCGGTCCGCACTTCGGCCAGAACGCGTCCGCTGCCGTACTTCGCCGCATTGTCGAGCAGGTTGCCGCACAGTTCCATCAGGTCGCGCTCATCGATCCGCAGCGTAACGGCTCCATCACCCCGGACGTCGATGACCACGGCCTTGTCCCGGTACAGCCGCTGCAGCGACTCACCCAGGCGCTGGAGCAGCGGCCCTACGGCCACCGGTTGATTCAGCGTGCGGCGGGTCGAGCGGGCCGCCCGCTCCAGCTGACGCTTGATCAGCCGTTCCATGCGTGCGAGTTCTTCCATGGCTGCTGGCGGCTCGACTGTTTCGCCGGCTTCCAGCCGGGCTTTCATCACCGCCAGCGGTGTTTTCAGCGCGTGCGCCAGGTCGGCCAGGGCCTGGCGGTAGTGGGTGGCATTGCTGCGCTCGCTGGCCAAAAGCGCGTTCAGATTGGCCGTCAGCGGGGCCAGTTCGCGCGGGTAGGTCGTGCTCAGCCGCTCGCGCTCGCCGGCCTCGATCTGGCCCACCTCCAGCGCCACCCGGCGCAGCGGCCGCAGGCTCAGCAGCAGGATCAGGCCCTGGACGACAATCAGCAACACTGCGGCCACGCCCAGCCAGCGCCACAGGTCGGCGCGGAACGCTGCGACCTGGGCCCGGTAGCGCGCTGGATCCTCGGCCGCCCACAAGGTCAGCTCGATGATCTCACCGTCCGGCAGTTCCCAACCCAGGCCCATGGCAAAGGAAAAAAACCGGGCCTGGCTGTCCGGGCCGGCAAAGCGTTCCCGGCCCCGGGGCAGCGGCTCGGGCTTCGGGGCATCAAGCACGCCGGTCAGCGAAGCCGATTGCCACGCGCCCGCTGCGGTGATCGCGCCGGCATACAACCCGGACCCCGGTTGTTCCAGGCGCGGCTCTGCCAGGCGGTCGGACACCCGTGGCTGCCCGGCCGGGGTCAGGTCCAGGGTGGACAACAACAGAAACACCGTCGAACTGAGGCGTTCCTGCAACGCATCGGCCGACGCCGCCCGGTAGCCACGATCGACCGCCAGCCCGACCAGTGCCAGCGACACGCTCAGGGCAATGGCGGCCGAGACCGTTAAGCGAAGCAGCAGGGACGGCGGCCGCGAGCGCACCGGCGCGGCGCCGGGCTCACTGCCTGGCAGGCCGGAACCGGTAGCCACGACCACGCAGGGTTTCAATCGGTTGCCAGTCACCGTCCGGGTCCAGCTTGCGGCGCAGCCGGCCGATGATGACCTCTATCACGTTGCTGTCCGGGTCGGCATCTTCATCATAGAGATGCTCGTTGAGCTCCATCTTCGAGACGACCTCATCCGGATGGTGGGCGAAATAGGCCAGCACCTTGTACTCGAAGGCGGTCAGTTCCAGCAGCTCATCGTCCAGCCAGGCGTCCTGGGACGACAGATGCATCCGCAGCCGACCGAAAGAGATTTCAGCCGTGGCGTGACCGGCGGATCGGCGCAGCAGGGCATGCACCCGGGCCATGACCTCTTCGAGCCGGAAGGGTTTGGTGACGTAGTCATCCGCACCCAGTTCCAGCGCCTCGACCTTGTCCTGCCAGTCCGAGCGCGCGGTCAGGATCAGGATGGGGAAGCGCCGCTCGGCCTGGCGCACCTTGCGCACGATCTCCATGCCGCTGACGCCCGGCAGGCCGAGGTCAATAATCGCCAGGTCGATCGGGTACTCACTGGCGTAATACAGCCCTTCGGTGCCGTCGGCGCACAGGTCCACCGCGAATCCCTCGCGCTTCAGGGCCCGACCCATCAACTCGCGCAGTTCGGTTTCATCTTCGATCACGAGGATACGCATGGCCAGGGGGTCTCCTAGTCGCGGTCAGCCGGAACGCGGATGGTGCGCACCACCCCGTCCCGGGTCAGGATGCGGATGACGTGCACGCGCCGGCCATCGCGCTCGATCGTCTGGGCCGAGACCACCTTGGCATCGTACTGACGCGCGACCCGCTCGGCGGCCTGTTCCAGGCTCAGTGCCCAGGCCGAGACCGTCATGGTGAGGACCGTGATCAGGGCGAGCAAAAATTTGAGCAAGGTGCGCACGACCAGGCTTGACTCCAGTATTTCAGCATACAGGCTTGTGATTGTAGGATCCGGCGCTGAATCAGATCTGAACCCGCGACAGGCCATCAGTGTTGTCAGAAAATCTCGGCCACGCAGCAGCGCAGGCTGCCGCCCGCCTTTTCGATCTCGTCCATCTCCACGGCATGGATCTCGAAGCGCCAGCTTCTGAGTTGCTCCAGCTTGGCCGGGTCCAGCGCATCGACCGCCGTCTGGCTCATGAACAGGTCCTTGAAGTTCAGCGCGATGCAGTTGCCGGCAAAGGCTTCCTTTTCTGCAGCACTGATCTCCAGCACATGCCCGCCATAGGCTTCGGCGATGGCTTTGGGGACCTCCGGGTCGGCAAAGGCCTCGGGGCAGATCACCAGCGCGCGCGAGGCGAGCACGGCCATGACCACGTTGGTGTGGTACTCGGTGGGCTTGAGATCAAAGCGGAAGGTCAGCGCCAGGTCGAAGGCCTGGTGCATGGCCCGGCAGCCGGCCTCGTCGACCCGCTGGCTCATGCCGCAGTAGCCAATGCGGTGCGAGCGATCGATCACCAGGGCGCCGGTAAGTTCAGCAACCAGGTCGCGCTGCGACAGGTCGACCTCTTCGTACCCCATCAGCTGGGTAAAGAACGCCCGGATGTCCCTCCGCCCGGCCTCCAGCTGACGCTCGGGGTGCAGCATGCGCCCGATGATCGAGCGGCCCGGAATGGTGCCGAACACGTTGTTGGGAAACAACTCGTCCGGGGTGGTGGCATGCCCCGGAAAGCGCACGGCCGGGATACCGCAGGCCGTGATGCGTTCGCTTAAGCGCCGGTGCTGGTCCAGCGCCCGATCGGGATCGACCGCCACACTCAGGTCCATGTAGATGTTGTCTTTCGCCGACTGCCTGGACAGGCGGAAGCCGCTGGGCTCGACCAGGAAACAGGCGCGCGGCACCGCCGGGCCGTCGCTCTTGAGCCAGCCGGCCTCGATCTGGGCGCGAAATGCCTGTGGGCTATCGACAATCATGAGGCCACCCTGGACCCGGCCGCTGAACGTTCGGGGCTGGCCTGGAAAAACAATTCCGGACCCACCCCGGAGGCATGCATGTTCTGGCTGAGGATCTGGCGCCAGCGCTTCGCCCCCGGCCGAGCATGAAACAGGGCGAGCATGTGGCGGGCGACCTGCTGCAGGCGACCGCCGCGGGCGATATGAGCGGCAGCGTAGTCGGCCATCACTTCGATGACTGCCATGCGCGACTCAGCCACCGTATGGCCCAGCCGGCGACCGAGATCGACCAGGAGCCAGGGATCCTGGTAGGCCGCCCGGCCGAGCATGATGCCATCGACCCGGTCCAGCTCGGCCAGCGCCTGCTCAGCCCCGGTCAGCCCCCCGTTCAGGACGAAACGCAGGTCCGGGTAACGTTCGCGCAGACGGTGGACACGGCCGTAGGCCAGCGGTGGAATCTCGCGGTTCTGCTTCGGGCTCAGGCCCTTCAGCCAGGCCTTGCGGGCGTGGATGATGAAGGTGCTTGTCCCGCCCTCGGCAACGGTGGCAATGAAATCGTCCAGAAACTCGATGCTGTCGTGCTCATCGACCCCGATCCGGGTCTTGACCGTCACCGGCACATCCACCACCTCACGCATGGCGCGCACACAGTCGCGGACCAGTTCGGGTTCCTTCATCAGGCAGGCACCGAAGCTGCCCTTCTGGACCCGCTCTGACGGACAGCCCACGTTGAGGTTGATCTCGTCGTAGCCGTAGTCGGCGCCAACCCGGGCGGCCCGCGCCAGGTCCTCCGGCTCGCTGCCGCCCAGCTGCAGGGCGACCGGGTGTTCGGCCGGGTCGAAGGCCAGCAGATGATCGCGGTCACCATGGATGACCGCGCCGGTCGTGACCATCTCGGTGTAGAGCAAGGCAGAGCCGTTGAGCTGGCGGTGGAAGTAGCGGCAGTGCCGGTCGGTCCAGTCCATCATCGGCGCGACACTCAGCCGCGCCGTCTTCAAGCCATCTGCCGTCACGGGCCCTCAGCCCATCCGCCGGATGCCGCTTTCGCCGGCAACCAGTACCCGATCGGCCGGACGCCGGGCAAACAGCCCACAGGTGACCACGCCGGGGATCTGGTTGATCTCGGACTCGGTCTTGACCGGGTCGACCAGATCGAGGTTGCGCACATCGAGAATCAGGTTGCCGTTGTCGGTCTCAAAGCCGTCGCGCAGTTCCGGGCGACCGCCCAGGCCGACCAGCTTGCGCGCGACAAAGGCGCGCGCCATGGGCAAGACCTCGACCGGCAGGGCAAAATCACCGAGCACCTTGACGCACTTGGACTCATCGACGATGCACACAAAGCGGCGGCTGGCCGCAGCGATGATCTTCTCGCGGGTCAGCGCACCGCCACCGCCCTTGATCAGGCGCCGATGATCGTCAACCTCGTCGGCACCGTCGATGTAGAGTTCCAGATCACCGGTGTGATTGAGGTCCATCACCTCCACGCCGATCTCCTCAAGCCTTGCCGTGGTGGCCGAGGACGACGAAACCGCGCCCTTGAGCGTCACACCACTCTCGGCCAGCTCGTCGATAAAGGCATTGACGGTCGAGCCGGTCCCGACCCCGAGCACCATGCCGGGCTCGACGAACTCGAGTGCTGCCCGGGCGACCTCGATTTTCAGGCGCGCCTGGCTCATTGCTGCTGCTCCAGGCCGAGCAGGTAATCCCACTGTTGCCGGCTTACCGGCATGATCGACAGGCGGTTGCCCTTGCGAACCAGGGCAAAATCGCCGAGGGCGTCGGCGTGTTGCTTGATTTCGGTCAGCGAGAGCACGCGTTTGAGTTGGCGGACGAACTTCACGTCCACCAGCACCCAGCGCGGATCATCCGGATCGCTTTTGGGGTCGTGGTACTTGGAGTCGGGGTCGAACTGGGTCGGATCCGGATACGGTTTGCTGGCGACCTCGGCGATGCCGACAATGCCGGGCACCTTGCAGTTGGAGTGGTAGAAAAACACCTGATCGCCCACCTGCATTTCATCGCGCATGAAATTGCGCGCCTGATAGTTGCGCACGCCATCCCAGGGCTCGGTCTGCCGAGGACGCGATTTGAGGTCTTCAAGCCCGAAGGCATCGGGCTCGGATTTCATCAGCCAGTAGTTCATGGGACAAAGTTTATCAGTTCGTCGACCAAGGTCCGCCCAGCGATCGAAACTCGCGCAGGCCGAAATCGGTGATCACCGCATCCAGGGGCACGTCCCAGCGCTGGGCCGGCAGGCTGTTGGCTTCCTGCAGTCCGTAGGCCACCCCGACCAGACCAGGTCCATCCGGCTCTGGGCCTCCGAGCCGAAACGCGAAGGTCCGGTCATAAAAACCGCCTCCCATGCCCAGGCGCGTGCCGGTGGCCGAAAATGCCAATAGCGGCATCAGCACCCAGTCCAGGACGTCGGGCGCGCACAACTCGCCGTCGAGCGGTTCGGGGATGCCAAAACGGTTCGGCACCAGCGCACCATCAGGGCGCCAGCGTCGGAACTCCATGCCTGAGCCGGCGAGCACCGGCAGATGCACTGCTCGGCCCGCCTCATGCAGAACCTTGAGTGCCGGGATCAGGTCCGGCTCGCCCCGAAACGGCCAGAATGCCGACACCCGTTCGCCCGGCCGTGCGGACATGAAACCGACGACCTGGGCGCACAACTGGCGGTCGAGCACGCGCCGGCGCGCCTCGGGCAGCGCCAGGCGCTCACCCAGCAGCCGTTCACGCAACTCGCGTTTGGCCGATTGACTGGCGTGTTGTTCGGACATGGCAAGAACCTTGCCTCCTGGCGGCCTGACCGGCACGGCCAATCCAGTTGCTGTCGGTCGGTTAGGGTCGGTTAGGGAGTGGCGCTCTCCACCTGTGCCGCTGCAGGTCGGTGACCTTGAACCAATGGTTCAGGTGGGTTGGCTCTCCGGCCCATCAGGCAACTCGCGTTGAAACAAGCTGCACACCGGTTCCGGAAGCCGCCATCCCTAGGTCGATAATTAGGGACAAGGCATATTACGTTCCTGCTGGCGAACACCGCAGAGAGCGCCTGTATTCCACTCTAGTCCGATCCCAGCACCTGGTCAAGCTGAGTCGCCAAATCGCCGATCCGGCGATCGATCTTTTCTTCGCGCTGCTGTAATTCCTGGCGCAGACTGAGAATTTCCTCGGCCAGATTCAGGGCGCACATGACCGCAATCTTGTCCATCGAACTGACCCGGCCGGAATCGCGAATCTGGCGCATCTGGCCGTCCAGAAACAGGGCGGATTCCATCAGCGCCCGGCGCTCGGCGGGGGCACACATGACCCGATATTCGCGCTCGAGAATACGGACGGTCACCGGTTCGGCAGCAGCCATGCTCGTGCTCCTCTAGCCGGCCGATTCCAGCGCCTTGAGGCGCTCGATCATGGCCTCGACCCTGGACCTGGCCTGCTCGTTGCGCTGGACCAGGCTGGCCCGCTCGCTCACCAGGCTGTCCTGACGGGCCTTGAGCGAGCGATTTTCCTCCTCCATGACGCGCAGCCTGCGAACCAGTTCCTGCAGACCTGTCCGCAGGCGTTCCAGATCCGTTTCGGTGCGGGCGAGTGAATTCATTGGCGACAGTCAAACCCACTAAAGTACAAGGGCTTAATCATAGAACCTGCAGCGCAATGTCACAAGCGTTGCCAGTGATACACTTTCGATTCCCCATCTTCAACCACCAGCAGGCTGGACCCCAATGACCGATCAGCACGCCAAACTGGCCTGGATTCTCGCCCTGGCCGCCGAGGCCGAACCGGGTGCGATCGCCGAAACCCATGGTCTGGTGATCGGACTGCTCAGCGCCCGGCCCGGACTGTCCGAGGCCGAACTTATCGCCCAGCTGGCCGCCCTGGAGCTTGGCGACTGGACCTCCGATGGGCTCAAGGAGCAGGCCGGTGCCGCGATAACAGGTCTGCGCGAGGAACTTGAAGCCAGCGAGCTGAGTTTTCGCCCGCTGCTGCCGACCGACGACCGGCCGCTGGCAGAACGCACCGGCTGCCTGGCTCACTGGTGTTCGGGCTTTCTGTCCGGTTTTGGCGCCGGCCAGCCGGTCATTTCACCCGGCGAAAGCACCGAGGCACTCCACCTGCTCGAGCAAATCGCCCGAGCCGCCAACGACCCGGAAGCCGATACGGAAGCCGAGGAAAGCGCCTATGCCGAACTGGTCGAATTCGTCCGCATTGCCGTGCTGCTTTTGCGCGAGGACAACCGGAGTCCGAAACCATGATCCGTCCCGAGGAATACCTGACCCGCCGCGCCCGGCTGCTGGCTGAAACCGGCCCGGACAGCATGATCATCGTGGCCAGCGCCAGGGAAGTCCTGCGCAATGGCGACAGCGCCTTCCCGTTTCGCCAGGACAGCGATTTCTGGTATCTGACCGGATTCAATGAGCCCGAGGCCGTGCTGGTGCTGATCCCCGGGCGCGATGCCGGCGAGCAGCTGCTGTTTCTGCGCGAGCGTGACCCTGAACGCGAACGCTGGGACGGTGCCCGCCTGGGTCTGGAAGGCGCGCGCGAGCAGCTGGGCATGGACGATGCCTTTCCCATCCAGGATCTGGACGATATTGTCCCCGGTCTCATGGAGGGCTGCGAGCGCCTGTTCCATCTGGTCGGCAAGGATCCATCGTTCGATCAGCGGGTCCTGGGCTGGCGCAACCAGTTGCGGGCCCGGGCCAAGGGCCAGAAGGGTCCCGGCGAGATAGTCTCGCTGGAACACCTGCTGCACGAGCAGCGCCTGATCAAGTCCGGCGACGAGATTCGCTGCATGCGCCGGGCTGCGGCAATTGCCGCCCAGGGTATGGTCCGGGCCATGCGCCAGTGCCGCCCCGGCATGAACGAGGCCGAAATCCAGGCCGAACTGATCCACGAATACCAGCGCCACGGCTGTCCGCCGTCCTACCTGCCGATCGTGGCCGGCGGCGCCAACGCCCTGGTCCTGCATTACATCGCCAACAACCAGCCGCTGCCCGACGACGGCCTGCTGCTGATCGATGCCGGCTGCGAATTCGACAACTATGCCGCCGACATCACCCGCACCTTTCCGGTCAACGGCCGCTTCAGCCCGGCCCAGCGCGAGGTCTATGAGATCGTCCTGGCCGCCCACCAGGCCGCCATCGACCAGGTCCGGGCTGGACGGCCATTCGAGGCCTTTCACGATACCGCGATCAAGGTGCTGACCGCAGGCCTGATCGAGCTCAAACTGTTGTCCGGCACGGTCGAAGACAATATCGAACAGCAGGCCTACCGCCGCTTCTACATGCACAAGACCGGTCACTGGCTGGGCCTGGACGTGCACGATGTCGGCGACTACCGGATCGCCGACCAGTCGCGACTGCTAGAGCGCAACATGGTCGTGACCGTCGAGCCGGGTTTGTACATCGGCGACGAAGAAGACATCCCCGAGCCCCTGCGCAACATCGGTATTCGGATCGAAGACGATGTCAGAGTCTCGACCAACGGCCCCGAGGTCCTGACCCGGGCCGTCCCGGTGATGATCGATGACATCGAGCAGGCGATGCGCGGATGAGCGATTACGATGTGGTGCTGGCCGGCGGCGGCCTGGTCGGGGCGGCGCTGGCGGTTGGCCTGGCCCAGGCCGGCCGACGAGTGGCCGTAATCGAAGCCGCCGCGCGTAGCGCCGATCACCAGCCCAGCTACGACGACCGGACGCTGGTCGTCAATGCCGCATCGCTCAATATCCTGGCCGGCCTGGGGCTTTTGCCGGACGCGCTGACCCGCATGCCGGTGCGCGAGATCCGGATTACCCGGGCCGGTGGCTTCGGTTGCCTGCGACTGCGAGCATCGGACTACCGCTGCGATCTGTTTGGTGCAGTCATCGTCGCCCGCGAGTTGGGCAATGTGATGCTGAGCGCGCTGGCGGAAAACAGTGCGATAACCCAGCTCTGCCCTGCCCGGCTGGAAACCTTCACGGTTGATGCCGACCAGGTCCAGGTCCGGCTGGGTAGCGGTGAGCGCCTGACCACCCGCCTGCTGATCGGTGCCGACGGCACCCGTTCGATGGTCCGGCAGATCGCCGGGATTCAGTCCGAGCGCCATGACTACGGGCAATCGGCGATGATTTTCAATGTCCGCCCGGGTCAGGCGCCAGCGGCGACCGCCTGGGAACGGTTCACCCCGCAAGGCCCGCTGGCCCTCCTGCCGCAGCCCCAGGGTCGCCTCGGCACGGTCTGGATCGACCGCAGTGCGGCCATCGACGAGGCCATGACCTGGGATGATCAAATCCTGATCCAACGCCTGGAAGAGCGCTTCGGCTCGAGTCTCGGGGGCTTTTCGCGACCGGGCAAACGGGCCCGCTACCCGCTGCTGCGCCTGCGCACCGAGCAGCCGGCCGGCGAACGCGTTGCCCTGGTCGGCAATGCCGCCAACAGCGTCCATCCGGTCTCCGCCCAGGGATTCAATCTTGGCCTGCGCGATGTGGCGGCCATGATCGAGACCCTGGCACGACACGACGATCCCGGCTGCCAGGCGGCCCTGGCCGAGTATGTCGACGCGCGCCGGGAAGACCAGGCCGCAACCGTGCGCTACACCGACACCCTGGCACGCGCCTTCACCAACCCGGCGCTGCTGGCACGTTTCGGTGCAGGACTGGGCCTGGCTGCCCATGCCGCGGTCCCCGGCCTGAGCCGCCGACTGGTCCGGGCGGCCATGGGTTTTCGCGATCCGGTCACCCGGCTGGCCCGCGGCGGATCCTGAGATGGCGGCCCTGGATTTCGACATCATCGTGGTCGGTGGTGGCGTCGCCGGGGCAGCCTGCGCCGCGCTGCTTGCCAAACAGCAGCGGCACGTCGCCGTGCTTGATGCACGTCGTCCGTCCTGCAACCCGGCCGACGGTGAATTCGACCTGCGCGTGGTTGCGGTCAGTCCCGGCTCACAGCGGGTGCTGACCGCCGCCGGGGCCTGGCCGAACCTGGATCCGGATCGTCTGGCCACCTATCAGCGCATGAGCGTGCACGCCGAAGCACAGGGCATCACGTTCGCCGCCGCCGAGCATGGTTTGCCGGAACTGGGCTGGATCGCCGAGATTCCGGCCCTTGAGGCCGCACTGTGGCAGGAACTCGAGCGCCTGGAACGGGTTACCCTCTTCGCCCCGGTCGCCTGGCAACGGGTTGAGCCTGGTACCGAGAGTGTCCGCCTGGTCTTGAGCGACGGTCGCAGTCTGCGCGCGAGCCTGCTGATTGCAGCCGACGGCGCCCGCAGCCGGCTGCGCCGGATCAGCGGACTGACCACTGACGAATGGCACTACAACCAGCGCGCCCTGATTGGTCCCGTGCGCACCGAGCGGCCCAATACAGGTCTGGCCTGGCAACGCTTTACCGAGCACGGGCCACTGGCCCTGCTACCGCTGCCTGACGGGCGCTCGTCGATCGTCTGGTCGCAGCCGACCCAGCGCTCTGATGCGCTCGCAAACCTGCCCGCCGAGGCATTCATCGCCGAGATCAATCGCTACCAGGACTCGCCGCTGGGACCGATCGTCGATGTCGGCCAGCTGCATGCCCTGCCGCTGATCCGTCGGCGGGCTCGGCGCCTGTTCAAGGATCGTCTGGTGCTGGTCGGTGACGCCGCCCGCTCGGTTCATCCGTTGGCCGGCCAGGGCCTCAATCTGGGCCTGATGGATGCCGCCACACTGGCTGAAGTGCTGGAGGCCTGGCCTGAAGGCAGCCCCGACAGCGCGCTGCAACGCTACCAGCGCTGGCGGCAAAGCAGCAGCAGTCTGATCGGCGGCGGCATCCACAGCATCAACGAACTGGTCCGCACGCCGGCAGGCCTGGGTCGGCATGCGCTCGGGGTCGGCTTCGGGATCGCTGCTGGCCTGTGGCCGCTGCGCGAGGCCTTCGTCCAGCGCGCCTGCGGCATCGACAGCGACAGCCCGCGCCTGGCCAGAACCGGTTCTTCAGGGTAAGCCGGAGGCCGCTACCCGCCGGTCGATGCTATTCGGCCGTACAGGCAACCAGCGAGGCCTGACCGCGCGCAGCGCTCGCGCTGAGCGCCCCGAGACTGCGCAACTCGCTCAGACTGGTCAAACCGTTTTCGGCTTTTTTCAGGCCATCATCAAGCAGGAATCGGTGGTCGCGCTCGGCCAGGCGACGACGAATATCATGCGCCCCCCGATGCTCGAGAATCATGTTGTACTCCTCATCGTCGGGTCGCCAAACCTCAAACACGCCGACCCGCCCCATAAAGCCCATGTTCTGGCAATGCTTGCAGCCCACCGGCGCCCAGACTTGCTCGGGCACCGAAAACCCCAGTGCCGTCATCCAGCGGCGATCCCGTTCCTGCGGTTGCACCTGTTCGCGGCAGGCCCGGCATAAACGGCGGACCAGACGCTGGGCGACCACGATCTGGAGATTGGCGGCCACCTCGAAATCATCGAGCCCGTAGTTCCTCAACACGGTCACCGTGTCGGTGGCGTCCCGGCTGTGGATGGTCGCCATGGTTGCCTTTCCCCCGGACGCCGCATTGGCGGCAGCCCGGGCGGATTCACTCTGGGTCAGCTCGCCAATCACCAGGTAATCGGGATCCAGGCGCAGCATGGCCTGGGCACCTTGGGCAAAGTCCCAGCCGCGAGGCGGATCGACTGCCATCTGGTTGATACCGGAAATTTCATATTCAATCGGATCTTCCAGGGTGACGACCTGATGCTCGGTCATCGCCAGCTGATGCAGCAGCGAATACAAGGTCGTGGTCTTGCCGCTACCGGTCGGCCCGGCCACCAACAGCATGCCACCGATCCCCTGCAGCCATGCCTGCAGATACTGCAATTCGCGCTCATCGAGACCCAACTCGTCGACATCCTGGTGAACACGTTCCGGGACCAGCAGGCGGATCGCAAGCTTTTCACCGGCGATACAGGGCGCCCCGGTCACACGGACATCCAGGATCAGGTCATCAAGGGCATAGGTGAAGCGGCCGTCATCCGGTCCATGGCTGGCGACCGGATCGATCCGGGCCAGTGCCCGAAACTGATTGACCAGCTGAGCACCATCCTCCTGATCGATTTCGGCCGCATCGACAATCACCCCGTCGATCCGCAAGCGCATCCGATAACGCCCGGCAAAAGCGTCGAGGTGAATGTCGGTTGCACGCGCGGCAACGGCATCCAGCATGGCCGCCTCGGCCAGGGTCATCTCAGACTGACGGTCATTCTCGCGCGCGTCTGCCAATGACTGCAGCAGGCGTATTGCCAGCTGCTTCTGGACTGGGCGTTCGCTGGCGCGGCCGCCGACTTTATGCCGATGATTCATGGCTCTCTCCGGTTACGGTTGGTCTCGATCATCAGCCCGCTACCCGATCAAGGCGCTCGCGCGCCCTGCTCAGCGAACAGGCGTGCCGGGCAATGGCAACCCAGGGGTCGTCGACCCGGGCCAGCCTTCGAAAAATATTGCCCATGTGGTATTTGCGCGGATCAAGATCGCCGGCCATGGCTTCTTTCCAAGCCAGCGGCGTGGCGACGGGCGCACCCGGTCTGGCCCGCACGGCGTATGGCGCGACCGAGGTCTGTCCGTAGGCGTTGCGCTGGATATCCAGATACACCCGGTCGCCGCGTTTGTTCTTGCGTTTTTCGACCGTCATCAGATTTGGATGCTGGCCGGCCAGATTGCGGCTGACTTGATCGCTGAAAGCCCGCGCCGCGTCAAAATCGGCCTGTCGGTCGAGCGGGATGACCAGGTGCAGTCCTCTCGATCCGGTGGTCTGGACAAACACCGGCAACTCCAGCTGGTCCAACAACGCCTTGAGCGCGGCAGCAGTTTCCTGGACTTTGGAAAAGTCGTCGTCGGATGGATCCAGATCAAAGATCAACCGGTCCGGATGCTGGGGATGATCAGCCCGGGCAAGAGCCAGATGCGCTGTGATGCAGGCCTGATTGGCCAGGTAGACCAGGGTGGCAGCATTGTTGGCCACGACATGGTCGACCTCACCGTCTTCCTTCGCCAGCCGTACCCGCTTGATCCAGTCGGGGAAATACTCCGGTGCCTGCTTCTGAAAAAAGCCCTCGGCGTCGATACCGTCGGGAAACCGATGCATGCTCAGTGGGCGATCACGATAATGTTTCAGCGCGACTTCGGCGATCCGCCGGCAGTAATCGATCAGATCGCCCTTGGTCAGCTCATCGGCGGGAAACAGCACCTTGTCCGGGTTGCTGATTTCGATATCGTGACCGCTGACGCTCAACAAGATGCCGGTCATTCATCATCACCCTGCTGCTCGGCGATGTCTTCAAGCGTTTGGTCGCTGACGACGGACTCGGGCTCGGTCGAGACCGGATTGCGGCGGGCATCGGCATCATCATCATCCATCTTGACCAGCAGCCAGCGCTCTTTCTTGCCGCGGTCGGTGCGATGCAGGGCAAAGCCTCCGGTGATCTTTTCCCCCTGCAGCCTGACCAGAACGTGACCATCGTCGATCGCATCGGCCATCGCGCGTTTGCCATCGTCCTTGTCGGTGATGTTTTCGTAGGTACCCCGATCCCAGATCAGCACCGTTCCACCGCCGTACTCGTCTTCCGGGATGACGCCCTCGAAGTCGGCATAGTCCAGGGGATGATCTTCAGTCGGAATCGCCAGACGTTTTTCTTTCGGGTCCAGCGACGGACCCTTGGGAATGGCCCATGATTTCAATACCCCGTCGACCTCGAGACGGAAGTCGTAATGCAGGCTGGAGGCGTCGTGCTTCTGGATGACGAACATCGGCTTGCGGTTACCGTTGCTACCATGTTCATCGCCAGCCCCCGACGGCTCGCGGGTTGTTCTGAAGTCGCGCCTGTCGCGATACTCCCGGATCGACATGAGGCACAGCCTCGATAAGGGCTCGCCTTCAACCCTACCAGAGGCGGGCCGACGGGGCCCTTGAATCGGCGGAAAAGGGCCGAACTGGCCGGAATCGACCGCGGGCAAGGCAGGAAACGGGGGTTCTGCTAGCATAGCGGACTGTTCCAGACCCGCCAGAGCCAGCCGTGTCCAATCCCTTCGTCAATATCGCCTCGGAAGCTGCGCGCAAGGCCGGTGGCCTGATGCGCAAGTATCGCGACCGGCTCGACAGCATTCCGGTCGAGCGCAAGGCCCGGCACGACTACGTCAGCGACGTTGACCGGGCCTGCGAACAGCTCATCCGCGAGCATATCCTGCGCCTGCACCGCGACCACGCCATCCTCGGCGAGGAAAGCGGCCAGACCGGCAACAGCGATCATCTCTGGATCATCGATCCGATCGACGGCACCAGCAATTACCTGCGCGGCATTCCGCACTACGCCGTCTCGATTGCGCTGCAGATCAAGGGCCGCATCGAACACGGGGTGATCTACGATCCGGTCCGCGACGAGATGTTCACCGCCAGCCGCGGCGAGGGCGCGTTTCTCAACGACCACCGGATCCGGGTGTCGGGCCGCCGTGAGTTGGGCGGGGCGGTTCTGGGTACGGCCTTTCCCTTCCGGGCGCGTCGGCTGATGGAGGCCTACCAGGGCATGTTCGATGCGCTGTTTGACAAGATCGAGGACATTCGGCGCGCCGGGGCCGCCTCGCTCGACCTGGCCTATGTCGCCTGTGGCCGGCTCGATGGCTACTGGGAGCTCAACCTGAAACCCTGGGACGTGGCCGCTGGCGCCCTGCTGGTCCAGGAGGCCGGCGGCGTGGTGATGGATATCGGCGGCGGCGAGCGCTGGCTCGATAGCGGCCATATCCTCGCCGCGCCGTTCAAGCTGGTCACCCCGATCCGCCACGCCCTGGAGCCGCATCTGACCGAGGGCATTCGGGCACGGCTGGGACGTCCCGGCTGAAGCGGGCCGGCCGGGTCAGTCGGTCGCGATCTGGAACAGGCGTTTCGGCTTGAGTCCGCGCACCTCGACCTCGCCGATCCCGAAAAATCCGGCCGGGCCATACAGACGCACCAGGCCATCGACCTCGCCCGCGCAGGCAGCGGGCAGACGCTGGCCAAGTTGCAGGCGGCGGGCTTCGTCGGCGGACAGCTCCACTGCAGGCAGATGGACCAGCGCCCGGTCGGCCGGCTGCAGGCAAGCCCGGGCGGCGCTCGGCGCCAGGGCCTCCAGCGCCGCCAGGGTAATGGCATCGGCCAGATCGAATGGCTCACTGCTCGTGCGCCGCAACGCGCTCAGATGGCCGCCGCAGCCCAGCTGCTCGCCCAGGTCCCGGGCCAGGGCGCGGATGTAGGTGCCCTTGGAGCAGCGCACCCGCAGCTGCAGGCGATCGTCCTTACACGCCAGCAGGGCAAGCTCATGGATGGTAACCGGGCGCGCTGGCCGGTCGACGGTCTGGCCGCGACGGGCCAGCTGGTACAGGCGCTGGCCGTCGCGCTTGAGGGCCGAGTACATCGGCGGGACCTGTTCGATCGGGCCGCGAAACCGATCCAGCGCCGGCGCCAGATCGGCGGCATCGAGGGCCGGGACGGGCCGGGTGTCGACCACCTCGCCCTCGGCATCATCGGTGTCGGTCACAGCACCCAGGCGGAATTCAGCGAGGTAGGTCTTGTCGCCATCGAGAAGAAAGCCGGCGACCTTGGTCGCCTCGCCGAAACACAACACCAGCAGACCCGAGGCCATCGGGTCGAGCGTACCGGTATGGCCGGCCTTGCGGATACCGAGCGCGCGCCTGGCCCGTCCGAGCGCGGCGTTCGAGGTCATGCCGGCCGGCTTGTCCAGCAGCAGAATGCCGCAACCCGGGTCGCTCAAGGTCGCGGTTTGCGCGCCGCCGCCAGCAACTGCTCAATGCGCTGACCCGACTCCGATGAAGTGTCGTGAATGAACTTCAGCGCCGGGGTCAGGCGCAGCCGGATGCGGCCGCCGAGTTCGTGCCGGACCTGGCCGGCATGTTCGTTGAGAAAGGCGATGATCTCCGGCGCCTGCTCGATCTCGAGCACGGCAACGTAGACCTTGGCATGGGACAGGTCCCGGGCGACCTCTACGTCGGTCAGGCTGATCAGGCCCGGCGGCAGCTCATACTCGAACGAGCGCTGGAGAATATCGGCCAGTTCGCGCCGCAGCAGACCGGCGACGCGTTCGGAGCGCGGGATGGACATCACTCGAGGGTCCGCTGGACTTCGACGCGCTGGAAGCACTCGATCTGGTCGCCAACCTTGACGTCGTTGTACTGCTTGACCCCGATCCCGCACTCGGTGCCGGCCTGGACCTCGGCGACGTCGTCCTTGAACCGGCGCAACGATTCGAGCTCGCCTTCGAACACCACCACGTTGTCGCGCAGAACGCGGATCGGGTTGGCCCGCTTGACCACGCCCTCGACCACCAGGCAGCCGGCGATCGCGCCGAGCTTGGAGGAGCGAAACACGTCCTTGACCTCGGCCAGGCCCAGAATCTGTTCCTTGGTCTCGGTGCCGAGCAGGCCGCTGATCGCCTTCTTGACATCGTCGATGGCGTCGTAGATCACGCTGTAGTAATTCAGGTCCAGATCGGCTTCCTGGATGATCTTGCGGGCCGAGGCATCGGCGCGCACGTTGAAGCCGATGATGACGGCGCTAGAGGCCTGAGCCAGGCTGGCGTCAGACTCAGTGATCCCGCCGACGCCGGAAGACACCACGTTGACCTTGATCTCGTCGGTCGAAAGCCGGGTCAGGGCATCACGCAGGGCTTCGACCGAGCCCTGGACATCGGCCTTGATGACCAGGTTGACGTTCTGGACCTCACCGCTGGCACCTTCGCTCATCTGGTCGAACAGGTTCTGCAGCTTGGCGGCCTGCTTCTCGGCCAGGCGCCCTTCGCGCGATGACTGCTTGCGCTGCTCGGCCGCCTCGCGCGCCTTGCGTTCGTCGGCCACGGCGAGCACATCGTCACCGGCATTGGGCACGCCGGACAGGCCCAGGACCTCGGCCGGAATCGATGGGCCGGCCTCGTCGATCGGCTGGCCGGTCTCGTCGAACATGGCCCGGACCCGGCCGTATTCCTCACCGGCCAGGATCATGTCGCCCCGGCGCAGCGTTCCGTCCTGGACCAGGATGGTGGCCACCGGACCGCGACCCTTGTCGAGGGCGGATTCGACCACCACCCCACGGCAGCGCCGCTCCGGCGCGGCCTTGAGTTCAAGGACTTCGGACTGGACCAGAATAGCCTCGAGCAAAGCATCGATGCCTTCGCCGGTCATGGCCGAGACGGGCACGAAGATTTCTTCCCCGCCCCACTCTTCGGGCACCACTTCCTCAGCCGCCAGTTCCGACTTGACCCGATCCTGGTCGGCCTCGGGTTTGTCGATCTTGTTGACCGCCACGATCAGCGGCACACCGGCCGCGCGGGCATGCTGGATGGCTTCCCTGGTCTGCGGCATGACGCCATCGTCGGCGGCCACCACCAGAATGACGATATCGGTGGCCTGGGCGCCGCGGGCGCGCATGGCGGTAAAAGCGGCGTGCCCCGGGGTGTCGAGAAAAGTGACCACGCCGTTGCCGGTCTGGACATGGTAGGCGCCGATATGCTGGGTAATCCCACCCTGTTCACCAGCTGCAACCTTGGCCCGGCGAATGTAGTCAAGCAGCGAAGTCTTGCCGTGATCGACGTGGCCCATGACCGTGACCACCGGTGGCCGGGCCACTTCGGCCATACCGTCGTCGGCTTCCTCGGCGACCAGCTCCTGTTCGATGTCACGCGCCTCTGCGGGTCTGGCTTCATGGCCCATTTCCTCAGCCACCAGGATCGCGGTGTCCTGATCCAGGCTCTGATTGATGGTGACCATGCTGCCCATGCCCATCAGGGTCTTGATGACTTCCCCGGCCTTGACCGCCATCAGCTTGGCCAGGTCACCCACGGTGATCGTTTCGGGAATCTCGACTTCGCGCTTGACCGGGGCGACCGGCTTCTGGAAGCCATGCTCGGTGCCGACCGAGGTCGTTGCCGAGCGGCCCTTGCGCTTGGGTTTGCGGCGCTTGGACTTGGGCGTGACGTGAAGCTCCTCGCGGCCATACCGGGTGCGTCCGTCATCAGCGGCTTTCGGCGTCGCGGCCCGGCGCTTGCGCTCGGCTTCGCGCTCGGCGGCCTGGCGGGCCACCTTGGCCTCGACCCGGGCCTGGGCTTCGGCCAGGGCGCGCTCCTTCTCGGCCTCGATCCGGCGCGCTTCATCTTCAGCTTCACGCTGCCTGCGGGCTTCCTCTTCCTGCCGGGCCTGCTCTTCCTGCTCACGCTGGCGCCGTTCGGCTTCTTCCCGTTCTGCCCGTTCGGCCTCTTCCCGCTGCCGGCGCGCTTCCTCCAGCGCCTTGACGGCCGCCTCGCGTTCCGGGTCGGTCTGTTCCTGCTCGGCGATGGCAGCGCGCTTGACATAGGTTCTCTTCTTGCGCACTTCGACATTGACCGTACGCGAAGGCGCTGCACCGCGGCCGCGGGTGCGGCCGGCGCCGCCGGTCGGCACCTTGAGCTCGCTGACCGTCTTGCGCTTCAGGGTGACCTTGCGCGGTCCGCCGGCAGATTCGCTTTCATCCTTGCCGTGGGCGGTGCGCAGGTAGGTGAGCAGCTTTTTCTTGTCCTCATTGGTCACCGCTGCCGACGGATCATCGACCTGGATCCCGGCTTCATTGAGCTGGGTAATCAGGCGATCGACAGCGACGCCCAATACTTCAGCCAGTTGGGTAACAGTGACCTGAGACATTCAATCTTTCCTTGAGATTTGGTCTGAAACTTATTCTTCGGCAAACCAGTGCGCACGAGCCTTCATGATCAGCTCGGCGGCCAGTTCGGGTGCCAGGTCCTCGACGTCTTCAAGCTCATCGACCGCGCACTCGGCCAGATCATCGCGGGTTCTGATGCCGCGCTCGGCCAGGCGGAAAGCCAGGGTATCGGTCATCCCTTCCAGATCCAGGAGATCCTGTTCGGGTCGATGCTCCTCGAGCTGCTCCTCGGACACGATCATCTGG
Organism: Wenzhouxiangella sp.; assembly: GCA_046540955.1. GTDB lineage: Bacteria > Pseudomonadota > Gammaproteobacteria > Xanthomonadales > Wenzhouxiangellaceae > Wenzhouxiangella. The sequence continues at coordinate 100,493 of JBKHEF010000005.1, read as the reverse complement.
GTCAGCAGGGCATCCCGGGCGCGCTGGCGCAACTCAGCGACGATGCCCTCATCGAACTCCTCGATGCCCAGCAGTTCTGATTCCGGCACGTAGGCGACTTCTTCGACGTTGGTGAAGCCCTCGGCGACCAGGATGGAGGCCAGCTCTTCATCGACGTCGAGCTTGGTCATGAACATCTCCAGCACGCTGCGCGATTCGCTCTCGCTTTTCTGCTCGGCTTCATCGACGGTCATGACGTTGAGCTGCCAGCCGGTCAACTCCGAGGCCAGGCGGACGTTCTGGCCGCCCCGGCCGATGGCCTGGGACAGGTTGTCCTCCTCGACCGCGATATCCATGCTCCGGGAGTCCTCGTCGACCACGATGGAATGGACTTCGGCCGGCGCCATGGCATTGATCACGAACTGGGCCGGATTTTCATTCCACAGAATGATGTCGATGCGCTCGCCGGCCAGTTCGTTGGAGACGGCCTGGACGCGCGAGCCGCGCATCCCGACGCAGGCACCGATCGGGTCGGTCCGGTCATCCAGCGCGTGGACGGCGATCTTGGCCCGTCGTCCCGGATCGCGGGCTGCACCCTTGATCTCGATCAGGCCCTGGTTGATTTCCGGCACCTCGAGTTTGAACAACTCGATCAGAAACTCGCTCATGGTCCGGCTGACGAACAGCTGCGGTCCGCGCTGGTCGGGACGGACCTCGTAGAGGTAACCGCGCAGGCGATCCTTGGGCCGGGCCGTCTCGCCGGGGATGGTGTGCCGCGAGGGAATGAAGGCCTTGGCATTCTCGCCCAGATCCAGCACGATCCCGCCGCGCTCCATGCGCTCGATCTGGCCGTGGATCAGCTCACCGACACGATCTGAATAAGCCTCGACCACCTGCTCGCGCTCGGCCTGCCGGACCCGCTGGACGATGACCTGCTTGGCCGCCTGGGCGGCAATGCGTCCGAACTCGGGCGGTTCCATCGGCTCTTCGATGAAATCACCGACTTCCAGCTCGGGATCATGTTCGCGCGCCTCGCTCAGGCGAATCTGTCGATCAGCCGATTCCAGCTCGGCCTCTTCCTCGTCGTCCGACAGCACTTCCCACCGCCGAAAGGCCTCGTAATCGCCGCTGCTGCGATCGATTTCAACCCGGACCTCGATATCTTCGGGGTGCCGACGCTTTGCCGCCGAGGCCAGCGCAGCTTCGATCGCCTCGAAAATAGTCTCCTTGGCCAGACCCTTCTCGTTGGAGACCACATCGACAACCTGCAGTATTTCCTTGCCCTTGTTCATTCCGACATGTCCGTTCGATGATTCTCATGCCTTGCGGCAAACAGTGCTTCCAGGTCCGGCGCCAGATGCGCTCGGGCCATGTCAGCGACAGCCAGTTCACAGGTCTGGCCATCGACATTCAGGGTCACGGTCTGGTCGTCAGCCGCAACGATCACGCCCTTGAACCGGCGCCGGTTGGCGACCGGTACCGTCAACTGTACGACCGCGGTCTCGCCGACAAAGCGGGCGAAATGAGCGCCGGTAAACAGCGGTCGCTCGACCCCCGGCGAAGACACCTCCAGAGTGTACTGGCCGGGCACCGGCTCCTCGACATCGAGCAGCGCCGAGACCTCGCGGCTGACCCGTTCGCAGTCTTCCACCCCGATCCCGTCGGGGTCACGATCGATGAAAACCCGAACCACCCGGTTTTTCGGGTTGGGCAGGTATTCGACACCGACCAGCTCGTAGCCCAGATCGTCAACGATCGGCTCCAGCAAGGTCTGCAAGCGATCGGAAACCGCCATCGGCTCAGTCCTTCACAAACTCCATCAGGGCCCATACGAAAAAAGCCCCTTTGAACCAGGGGCTTTTTCCGAAGTTTCTCAAAAAACCTGGTAGCGGGGGCAGGATTCGAACCTGCGACCTTCGGGTTATGAGCCCGACGAGCTGCCAGACTGCTCCACCCCGCAATCGAGCGAGAGATTATAACCACAAAGAGGATGCATGACAACCGCCGTGTCCCTGCCCGGTGTCCGCACCTCCTCTACCAGGCCATGGTGCGCCTGGCCCGGAGCCCGGCTGATCTGGCCTTCGACCACCAGAACTGGCCTGCGATCTGGCGGAGGGCTACGGATTTCAGCATCCTTCAAGCTGGCTCGACCAGTATCGGCGTATTCTCAGGCTTCTCGAACAAACCACCGGAGCCCACGACTCGCATCATGAACGTTTTCATCACCGGCAACAGCAGTGGTCTCGGCCTGGGACTGACCGAGGCCTTGATGGATCGCCAGGCGATCGTCTGGGGCATGAGCCGACGCGGCTGCCCACTAAAGCCCAGATACGACGACGTCATCCGCGACCGCCAGCACGACCTCGGCCAGCTCTCCACCCTGGGCGAAGGACTGGACCGGCTGCTGTCGGACTGCCTGCGTCTGGATCTGGTCATCCTCAACGCTGGCCTGCTCGGGCGCATTCAAGACATCCATCGGACGGATGTGCATGATCTGGAACATCTGATGCGGGTCAACGTATGGGCCAACAAGCTGATTCTGGACTGGCTGATCGAGCGTCAGCTCCCGGTCGACCAGGTCGTTGCCATTTCCTCCGGGGCCGCGGTCAACATGAACTACGGCTGGGGCGGTTATTCGTTGTCCAAGGCCGCGCTGAACAACCTGATCCAGCTCTACGCCCACGAGATGACCGAGACCCATCTGACCGCTCTGGCTCCGGGCCTGGTCGATACCGCCATGCAGGATTACCTGTGCGGCGAGGTCGACAGCGAAGAGTTTCCGTCGGTGCAAAAACTCAAGGATGCGCGCGGCACCGACCACATGCCCGACGCCCGCCAGGCCGCCGAGACCATTCTTGATCTTCTGCCGGACCTGCGCGCCAATCAGCCCTCGGGCAGCTTTGTCGATATCCGCCAACTTTGAACCCATCGGGTGGCATGATCTGCGCTCAGATTCCGTTCCAGTAGGTTGGAACCGTCGAACGATAAAGGGACAGTCGATCATGGACTTCAAGATTGGAGAAATTCTCAGCCTGATGGGCAAGACCATGCCGTTTCTGGTCTTCCGCTTTTTGATCTACTTCGCCATCACCTTTGCCTACATCGTGATCACCGGCGTCGGCGCCGGTATCGGTTACGGCGTCGGCATGATCGGCGGCGAGCCGGGCGGCTTCAGCTTTTTCGGCGGCCTGGTCGGCTTCGGCATCATGTCGGCCATCGCCTACATGCTGCGCGAGTACCTGCTTTACATGGTCAAGGCCGGCCACATCGCGGTTTTGGTCGAACTGATCGAAGGCAAGGAGCTGCCCCAGGGCCGCGGCCAGATTGCCTATGCCCAGCAAATCGTGCGCGAGCGCTTCGCCCAGTCCTCCATCCTGTTCGGCGTCGACCAGCTGATCAAGGGCGTGCTCAAGGCCTTCAACCGCCTGTTCTTCACGGTCACAGCCTTCATCCCCATCCCCGGACTGAAAAGCCTGGTCGGCTTTATCAACACCATCGTCAACCTGTCTTTGACCTACCTCGACGAGGTCATTCTTTCCTACAACCTGCGCACCCGCGCCGACAACCCGTGGGAGGCCAGCCGCACCGCGCTGGTGCTCTACGCCCAGAACTACAAGGCCTTTCTCAAGAACGCATTTTTCCTGGCCTTCATCATCTGGGGCCTGACCTTCCTGGTGTTTCTGGTCATTCTCGGCCCCATGCTGGCGCTGGTTTCGGTGATCCCGGCCGTGGCCGGACCGCTGACGCTCATCTTCGCTCTGGTCTTTGCCTGGGGCGTGAAGCAGTCGGTGATTGAACCGATCGGCATGACCGCGCTGATGCAGGTGTTCTTCAAGGTCACCGAAGGCCAGCAGCCGAATCCCGAGTGGGAAGGCAAGCTCGAGGGCGTATCGAAGAAATTCGGCGAGTTCAAGCGCAAGTCTCGGGAATGGGACGCCGACCAGGGCGCGGCCACCAGCGACGAGCCGCCGCAGGCCGGCAGCGCCGCCTGAGCCGGCTGGCGCATCGGGCCGGCGCCGGTCAGGCCTGGCCCGACAGCGCTCTGGCCACCGTTCGCCAGGGCAACAGCGCGTTGCGCACCCGCGCCGGAAATCCTGCGACTGCGCGCAGCTGATTGATCTGACCCAGGCTCGCCTCATCGGGCAGCTGGGGCTCGTCGAGCAACCGGGCAAAGCGCTGGCCGGCGCGCTCGACCTCGTCGCGGCCTTTGCCGTGCAGCCACTCCATGAGCATCGAGGCGCTGGCAGTGGTGATCGCGCAAGCCTGGCCGGAAAAGGCCGCCTGCTCGATTCGTCCCGCGACCAGACGAAGTTCAACCAGAATGTCGTCGCCGCACAGCCCGTCCCGGCCACGGGCCGAGTGGGTGGCTTCGGCCAGGCGGCCGAAGTGCCGGGGCGAGCGATTGTGGTCGAGGATGACCTGCTGGTAAAGCCGAGCTAGCGCCATGGCCCGACATTCTACGCCGGCAAGCGTTTCAGGCCAGCATCTGTCGAGCCTGCTCCAGACCGTTGAGAAACACGTCGATTTCGGAGTGCAGGTTGTAGGCGGCAAACGAGACCCGGGCGGTGGCCGGGACGTCGAAGAACTGCATCACCGGCATCGCGCAGTGATGCCCGGTACGCAGGGCAACCCCGTGGTGATCGATGATGGTGCCGAGATCATTGGGATGAACCCCCTCGAGCGTGAACGAGATCACCGGCCCCTTGGCAGCCGCCTGGCCGATGATGGTCAGCCCCTCGATTTGCGACATTTGTTCCGTCGCCAGGGCCAGCAGGCGCTGCTCATGCGCCTTGATCCGCTCCACGCCGGTCTGTTCCAGCCAGCGAATGGCAGCACCCAGACCGATGGCACCGGAGATATTGGGCGTGCCGGCCTCGAAGCGGTGCGGGATGTCGTTGTAGGTGGTGCCCTCGAAGCTGACCCATCGGATCATCTCGCCACCACCCTGCCAGGGCGGCATGTCTTCGAGCAGCGCTTCGCGCGCCCACAGCGCGCCGATGCCGGTCGGGCCGTACATCTTGTGCGCCGACAGGCAGTAGAAATCGCAGCCCAGGGCCTGCACGTCGACCTTCTCGTGCGGGGTCGCCTGGGCACCGTCGACCAGCACCGGCACGCCATGCCGCCGGGCCAGGGCGCAGACCTCGGCGACCGGGTTGACCGTGCCCAGGGCGTTGGAGACGTGAACCACGCCGACAAGCTTGGTACGCTCGCTGAGCAGCCCGGCCATGGCGTCGAGCAGCAACTCGCCGCGCTGGTTGATCGGGACCACCTTGAGCACGGCACCCGTGCGCTCGCACAACATCTGCCAGGGGACGATGTTGGCATGGTGTTCCATGTGGGTGATCAGGATTTCATCTCCCGCCTTCAGGCGCGGGGCCAGGTAGCTGTTGGCCACCAGATTGATCGCCTCGGTCGTGCCGCGGGTAAAGACGATCTCGCGTTCGGACGAAGCGTTTAGAAAGCGCCGCAGATCTTCGCGCGACTGTTCGAAGGCTTCGGATGCCTCGACCGACAACTGGTGGACGCCGCGATGGACGTTGGCGTTGTAGCGTCGGTAGAAGTCGTCCATGGCCTCAATCACGGCCAGCGGGCGCTGGACCGTGGCGGCGTTGTCGAAATAGACCAGCGGCTTGCCATGGACTTCGCGCTTGAGCACCGGAAACTGCTCGCGCAGCGCCATCACGTCGAGTTGATCGCGAATGCGCGGGCTTGCGATGTCCGGAGCCGATGCGCTAACCATCACAGCACCGCATGCAGGTCTTCGGTCAACCACTCGCGCAGTGCTGGCGGTTCAACCAGCTCGAGCGGCGCGGCGGCAAAACCGAACTTCAGCAGGGCCATGGCTTCGTCGACCGGCAGGCCGCGCGAGCGCAGGTAGAACAGGGCCGAGTCTTCCAGCTGGCCGATGGTCGCACCATGGCTGGCGGTCACTTCTTCGGCATAAATCTCCAGTTCCGGCTTGGTGTTGATGCGCGCGTTTTCGCTCAGCAGCAGGTTGGCCGTGTTGAGATCGGAGTGGCTGTCATCGGCGCCCCGCTGGATGTGGATGCGGCCATTGAACACCCCGACCCCGCTGCCGTCAGCCAGGATCCGGAAGGATTCGCGGCTGTTGGTGTGGCCCACCTCGTGGTCGATCGCGGTGTGCCAGTCCACGTGCTGTTTTGTATCGACAAAGGCCACGCCGTCGATCTCGCCGTTGGCACCGGCCTCAAGCAGATGCACGGCCAGATCCTGGCGGACCAGCCGGCCGGCCAGTTCGAGCGCGTGGCAGCGATAATCGGCATCGGCGGCAACCGTCACCCGGGTGCGCTGGACCCAGACCGAACCGGCATTGCGGCGATGGATGACATGGCGCAGGCGGGCACCGCGCCGGAGTTCGATGTCCTCGACGATATTGACCAGGCCCTCGCCGCGATCGCGCTGCTGCTCGATCACCACGGCTTGCGCGCCTTCGGCCAGTTCGATCTTCAATCGCGGATGGACGCTGGCCACAAAGCCTTCCGGCAGGGTCATGGCCAGCACCAGGGGCCGGTCGAGCACACCGTCGATAACCAGCTTCCAGGCCTGCTCGAAGCGGGCCAGGTTGAGCCAGGCCATGGCGTCGGCGCGATCGCCGTAGTCGACGTTAAGCAGTTCGGCCGGGTCGATCGGCTCGAAGCGGACCCCGGCCGGCAGATCTGCCGGCACCGGATCGACCAGGCCGCCGTCGAAACGGATCACGTCGGCGGCAAACGGCAAGGCATCCGGTACTGCTGCCAGCGGCTCGGCATGGCCGGCCAGCTCGCGCTTTTCCAGCAGTCTCAGCGAGGTGTACTTCCAGGCCTCGGTCTTGAGGTCGGGGAAGCCATGCTGCATCAGGCGCTGGTGGGCACGGCGGCGGATGCCGGCGTAGCGGTCTTCCGCCAGGGCGGCTGCCGGTGCCAGTTGTTCAAGCAGGGCCGACACGATCAGGCCTCGCTGCCGGCTTCAAGAAAGGCATAGCCTTCAGCCTCGAGGCGCTCGGCCAGTTCCTCGCCACCGCTTTCGACGATGCGCCCTTCGGCCAGCACGTGGACGCGATCGGGCGTCAGGTAGTCGAGCAGGCGCTGGTAATGGGTGATGACCAGGAAGGAGCGCTGGCCGTCACGCTGGGCGTTGATCCCTTCGGCGACCAGCTTGAGCGCGTCGATATCGAGGCCTGAGTCGGTCTCGTCGAGGACCGCCAGCTTCGGCTGCAGCACGGCCATCTGGACGATCTCGTTGCGCTTTTTCTCACCGCCTGAAAAGCCTTCATTGACCGCGCGCTTGAGCAGCGACTCATCCATCTTCAGGCCCTTGAGCGATTCGCGCACGGTCTTCAGGAAGGTCATGGAATCGACCTCTTCCTCACCGCGCGCCTTGCGCTGGGCGTTGAGCGCGGCGCGCAGGAAGTAGGCGTTGTTGACGCCGGGAATCTCGACCGGGTACTGGAAAGCCAGGAACAGTCCGGCTGCGGCGCGCTCTTCGGGCTCCATTTCGGCCAGGTCCTGGCCTTCGAACTCGATCGAGCCGGCAGTGATCTGGTAGCCATCGCGGCCGGCCAGGGCGTAGCCTAAGGTGGACTTGCCCGAGCCATTCGGGCCCATGATGGCGTGCAGCTCACCCGGCCCGATCTCCAGGTCGAGACCTTTGAGGATTTCCTTGTCGTCGATGGCGACGTGCAGGTTTTGAATTTTCAGCATGATGAATCCGTATTTGAAAAATCAGGGTTCAGGGTTCGGGGTTCAGGATTCAGGTGGAACCAGCTTTGCTTTGTCCTGAACCCTGAACCCTGAAACCTGAACCCGATAAATTAGCCCACCGCCCCTTCGAGCGAGATTTCGAGCAGCGCCTTGGCCTCGACGGCAAACTCCATCGGCAACTCCTTGAACACTTCCTTGCAGAAGCCGTCGACGATCATGGCGACCGCATCCTCTTCGTCCAGGCCTCGGGCGCGGCAGTAGAACAGCTGGTCTTCACCGATCCGCGAGGTGGTCGCCTCGTGCTCGATCTTGGCCGTGGCGTTGGCCGACTCGATGTAGGGGAAGGTGTGCGCCCCGCAGGTCTTGCCGATCAGCAAGCTGTCGCACTGGGTGTAGTTGCGCGCATTGTCGGCCCGCCTGGCCATGCGCACCAGGCCACGGTAGCTGTTGTTGCTCTTGCCGGCCGAGATGCCCTTCGAGATCACCTTGGAGGTGGTGTTCTTGCCCAGATGGATCATCTTGGTGCCGGTATCGGCCTGCTGATGATTGTGGGTCAGGGCCACCGAGTAGAACTCGCCGGCCGAGCGATCCCCGCGCAGAATGCACGATGGATACTTCCAGGTAATCGCCGAGCCGGTCTCGACCTGGGTCCAGGAAATGCGCGAGTCATCGCCGCGACAGTCGCCGCGCTTGGTAACAAAGTTGTAGATTCCGCCCTTGCCGTTTTCGTCGCCCGGGTACCAGTTCTGGACGGTCGAATACTTGATCTGGGCTTTCTCCAGCGCGACCAGTTCGACTACGGCGGCATGCAGCTGATTCTCGTCGCGCATCGGCGCGGTGCAGCCTTCCAGGTAGCTGACATGGCTGCCCGGTTCGGCCACGATCAGGGTGCGCTCGAACTGGCCGGTATCGCGCGCGTTGATCCGGAAATAGGTCGACAATTCCATCGGGCAGCGCGTGTCTTTCGGGATGTAAACGAAGGACCCGTCAGAGAACACCGCGGAATTGAGGGCGGCGAAGTAGTTGTCGGTGTAGGGCACGACCGAGCCGAGGTATTCGCGGACCAGGTCAGGGTGCTCCTGCACAGCCTCGGAGAAGCTGCAGAAAATCACGCCCGCTTCCTTGAGCTCTTTCTGGAAGGTCGTTCCGACCGAGACCGAATCGAACACCGCATCGACGGCCACCCCGGCCAGGCGGGCGCGCTCGTGCAGCGGCACGCCGAGCTTGTCGAAGGTCTCGAGCAGCTTTGGGTCGACCTCGTCGAGGCTTTTCGGCCGGTCCTTCTGCTTGGGTGCGGCGTAGTAGTGAATCTTCTGGAAATCGATCGGCGGCAGGTTCAGGTGGGCCCAGTTCGGCCCGACCATGGTCTGCCAGTGATGGAACGCCTTGAGCCGCCATTCCAAAAGCCAGGCCGGCTCGTTCTTCTTGGCCGAAATCATGGCGACGATTTCCTCGTCCAGCCCAGCCCGGATGCGATCGGAATCGATGTCGGTGTAGAAACCGGCCTTGTAGCGTTGCTGGATGACTTGCTCGACTTGCTGTGCTGTCTGATTCATAAAGGACCTTCCGAAATTCGGACTTACATGATCTTGAATGTCGCCACCGGCGCGACCGCCGGATCACCCTTGACCGGCTGGTAAAGATCGCGCAACGTCAGCCGCTCCAGTGCATGTTCCACCGCCTGGCCAATACGCTGCCAGTTGCCACGCAGGTTGCACTGTGACTCGTGGGCGCACAGGCCCGGCTCCAGGCTGCACTCGGTCAGGGCGATCGGGCCTTCCATGGCCCGCACGATCGCCGCCACCGAGGTCTGGTCCGGCGGCCGGACCAGCTGGTAACCGCCGTTGACGCCGCGGACCGAGCGCACCAGCCCCGACTTGGCCAGGGTCTTGAGCACCTTGGCTGCGGTCGGCAGCTCCAGCCGGGTCTCTTCGGCCAGTTGACTGGCCGGGACACAGGCCCCACCGCGCTGGGCCAGCGCCGCCAGCAGCACGGTGGCATAGTCGGTCAGCTTGCTGATTCTCAGCATGACAACATCTTTCCATCTCCTCCGGCGCGCGAGTCGATCAGCAACAGCCTGCTCAAAGGCGTATTGCAGCGCTGCGTATATTATGCGTTCAGGGCGTCAATGAAACAAGACCAAATTGGTATGAATTCAAGATGAGCAGCGGTGATTTTTCATTTTCCTTCAGCCTGCCGGCCAAACCACCGGCCCCGATATCGGCAGCGCGCTACATCGCCCGGCCATTCGAGGCCAAGCCGGTCGGCGATGAAACCCTGATCCTGGCCGCCGGGGCCGAGTACTCGGTCCGCGCACCGCTGTTCTATGCCCGCATGCTGGCCCACTGCGGCCGCTTCGCCACCCTTGATCAACATGCCGAGGCTGTGGTCGATGATTTCGGCCTGCCGGCCGAGCAGCGCGTGGCGGTCCGCCAGGGCCTGGCCGGTCTGGTCGAGCGCAAGCTGCTGCAAGATGAACAGGCCGTCTTCGCGGGTCTCGGCGCGCACGAAACTGCAGCAGACGCCCGAACCGGGCCGCTGCGCAGCCTGTGCGTGCGCACCTGCAACCGCCCTGAAGACCTGCAGAGCCTGCTGCGCAGCCTGGACCGGCAGATCGACGGCTCCGGACTGGACCGGGTCCTGATCCTGGATGACGCATCCGATCCGGCGGCGGTCGCCGCCACCGCCAGCATCGTTGCCGAAGCCCGGGTCAACCGGGCCGTGCAGCTGATCCATATCGACCGGGCGATGCGCGCCCGACTCATCGGCCGGATCAGCACCGAGGCCGAAGTGGACCCGGAAGCGCTGCACTGGCTGATCGAAGGCGACGTTGAAGACCCGGCACCCGGCTATGGCACCAACCTCAACCTGGCCCTGCTGCTGACCGCCGGTGAGCGCTTCCTGATGATCGACGACGATGCCACCCTGGACCCCTTCCAGCTGGCCACACCCGGCACTGGTCTGAGCCTGCGCGTGGCGCATGATTTCGAGGTTCGCTTCCCCGACCCCGACCGGCCCGAGCACGAGCAGTATCCCTCGGCCGCGATCAACCCGCTGGCCGCGCACGAGCGGGTGCTCGGCGCCCCGGTCGCTGCGCTGGCCCGCGACCACGGCCTGCAGGATGGTCACCTGCTGGCCGGGCTGTCGCCGCAGATGATCCATGACTTCAGCGCCCGACCCCGGGTCCGCCTGACCACCAACGGCACCCTGGGCGATGCCGGTACCGGCAGCATGTTGTGGCAATACACCCTGCCGGCCGAGGCACTGGCCGACTGGTGCGAGAGCGAAGATGCTTATCGGCGCCTGGCCTTCAGCCGGCGGGTCGCCCGCAGCACCCTGGAAACCCAGATTGCTTCCAGCGTATCGCTGATGACCACCACCCTGACCGGAGTCGACAACCGTGAATTGCTGCTGCCGGTATCGGCCAGGGGCCGTGGTGAGGACCTGATCTTCGGCATCGGCATCCGCTTCCTGTACCCCGGAACACCCTGTTGCGCCCTGCCCTGGATGCTGCCCCATCGGCTCCGGTCGCCTCGGCGCTGGCAAGCCGAGGATCTGCACAAGCGCCAGGGTACGGGCCTGACTGGCTTCATCGGCTCGGCGATCGAGGATCTGGCCGCTGCCCGCCTGCCCCAGGCGCCGTTTGCGCGGGCCGCGGTCCTGGGCGCATGGCTGCAGGGCCTGGCCGCCATGGAACCATCGGAGCTGACCGAGCAATTGCGCCGGCACCTGCTGGAAAAACGGACCGACATGGCCAGCGGCGTGCGCGAAACCCTGGCAGGCCTGGCCCGGCAGCAGGCTCCGGACTGGCTCCAGCAGGAATTGGCCGGGATCATTGAACGCCACTGCCGGATCGAGCCCGACGACAGTCAGCGCCTGGCCGAACAGGTGCCAGCCATCCGGCAGTTCGCGAATCGCTACGGCCAGGCCTTGCCGGCCTGGGTCCAGGCCTGGCGCTGGGCGGCGGGCTTGGATGTGCTGGAGGCAGCCCGCTGATGGCCGGCAATCGGCGCGAACTGGCGATCGACTGGGCCTTGCAGCATGTGCCCCCGCGGGCCTGGTCTTTCACGGCCATCTCGTCGGATGCCAGTTTCCGCAGCTATTACCGCATGCAGCATGGCGAGCAGTCGTTCGTGATCATGGACGCCCCGCCCGAGCGCGAGTCAGTGACCGCGTTTGTCGATATCACAGAGCGCCTGCGTGCTGCTGAACTGCACGCACCGGCGATTAATGCCGCCGACCTGACCCGGGGTTTCCTGCTGCTTGAAGACCTTGGCGACCAGCCCTATCACCACGCCCTGACCGCGGCCACGGCCGACCGCCTGTTCGGCGACGCCACCGCCGCCCTTTTGCGCATGCAACTTGAAGTCCGCGGTACCGGGCTGCCAAGCTATGACGCAGCCCGGCTGGTGCAGGAGCTGGCCCTGTTTACCGACTGGTTTCTTGCCCGCCACTGGCATATCGAGCCCACGGACAATGAACTGGATGCCTGGGACCAGGTCTGCGCGCTGCTGGTGCGCTGGGCGCTCGATCAGCCGCAGCTGTTCTGTCATCGCGATTTCATGCCGCGCAACCTGTTAGTCAGCGCGCCCAACCCGGGCATCATCGATTTCCAGGACGCCGTGCTCGGCCCGATCAGCTACGACCCGGTCTGCCTGTTCCGCGATGCCTTCCTGAGCTGGCCGGCTGCGCGCGTCGATGCCTGGCTGGAGGACTATCGCCGCGCCGGCCGGGCGGCCGGCCTGCCGCTGCCCGGCTCGCCGGATCTTTGGCGCCGAACCTGCGATTTCATGGGTGTGCAGCGCCACCTCAAGGTCATCGGCATCTTTGCCCGGATCTGTTACCGCGACGGCAAACCGGCCTATCTGGAAGACGTCCCGCGCTTTTTCGGCTACCTGGAACAGGCCATCGCGCGCAATCCCGAGCTGGCCGACCTCAAAGCCCTGCTCAGCGCCTGGCGGGCGCGCCGGCGCCTGGCCTCATGAAAGCCATGATCCTGGCCGCCGGTCGTGGCCAGCGGCTCAGACCGCTGACCGACCACACGCCAAAACCACTGCTCGAGGTCGGCGGCAAGCCACTCATCGTCCATCACCTCGAAGCGCTGGCGGTCGCCGGTGTCGGTGAGGTGGTGATCAACCTGGCCTGGCTGGGCCACCAGATCGAGCGGACCCTCGGCGAGGGCAGCGCGTTTGGTCTGAAAATCACTTATTCGCACGAACCGGAGGGCGCGCTCGAGACCGCCGGTGGCATCATCCAGGCCCTGCCGCTGTTGGGTAACCGGCCCTTCATCACAGTCAGCGCCGACATATTCTGTGATTATCCGCTCGGCCGGCTGCTTGACCATGAACTGTCCGGCCTGGGCCACCTGGTGCTGGTCGACAACCCACCCCACCATCCGGCCGGTGACTTTTCGCTGATGGCCGATGGGCAGGTGGGCCGGGGCACCCCGGCGCTGACCTTCAGCGGCATCGCGCTGCTGCATCCGGCATTGTTTGCCGCCCGGGCGCCCGGCCGCCTGGCCCTGCGCCCGGTGCTGGAGCAGGCCATCGCCGCCCAGGCGCTGACCGGCGAGCATCACGGCGGCCTGTGGTCGGATGTCGGCACCCCGCAGCGGCTGGCAGCCATCCGCCGTGATCTCGTCACCGGCAGACGCTGAGGCGCGCGGCGAGTGCAGCTGGATTGCGGTGGCGGCTGGCTGGGTCTACACTCGGCATTGACCTTCCGCATGGGCAAAATCCGCATCGATATCCGGATCATCGACCAACCAGCAACCACGAAGCAGGGACCTGACGGCTTCCTGCCACCGCCAGCAAGCAACCGCTCGCGCCGCAAGCCCAGTGCTCGATCCTGCTGCAGCCACCAAACCGCCCTATCCAGCCGACTTGACAGCTGTGTTGGTGTTGTATAACACTATGCTTGTGAATTGACGGAGTTTGCCTGATGAAACATTTACTCGTTTGGCTGAGTGCTTTTGTCCTGGTCGCCTGCGGCAACGATGCGGCCGACCCCCAACCAACCACGACCACGACGGCACCTGCAACCGAATCCGCTGCAGCCCCGTCTGCAACAGCGGCACTGGCAGACCAGCTGCTGGCCCGCATCGACGCCGAACCGGCAATGCTGTGGCTGAGCCTGGAGCCTTTGCCGCAAGCCCTGCTCGACCAACTCTGGGCGCGCATGGACCAGGCCGGAGAGCTGAACGAAGCGACATATACAGATATAGCCGAGGAGACCGATGATCCGCTTGCCCGTGCCCTGCTGCTGGAGTTCGCTGAGCTCAATTCAGCCGAGGCCTGGGCCGAACGCGGCATCGAGATTGCCGGCGTGGCAGGCGTCCATACCGTGGGTATCTTCCCCTTCATGCACTGGGAACTCGCTGATGAACAAGCCTTCATCGCCACCCTGGAGCGGATCGAGACTGAGGCTGAAACGGCGTTCACCCGCCGGGCAGTGGATGGTCAGACCGTCATCTGGCATGATCTCGGCGAGGTCGGTCTTGCCATCCACCATGATGCCGATTTCATGACCGCGGCCCTGATCGCCGACCGCCCCGAATTGCTCCGCCGGGTCGCCAACATCGATCAGGCCGCCCCGGCACTGCAGCGCGTCCAGGTCGAGGCGTTCAACAGCGTGCGGGGTTTCCGCAACGACAACAGCGGCTACATCGATTTTCAGCGCCTGCTGGCCCTGTTGCTCGATAGCGAGGATGAAACCCTGGTCGAAGCGCGCGCCGAAGGCCCGCTTGGGGCGATTGCCAGCGATGAAGCCTGCCGCGCCGAGCTGGCGGCCCTGACCCGGATCTTCCCGCGCCAGAGTTTTGGCAACACCGCCGCCGACGAACGCTCCATGACGGTCCTGACCCGGCTGGAAACCGACCCCGCCTTCGGCTTGCGCCTCGGCGCCCTGGCCGAAACCCCTATGTCGCTGGAGATCGAGCGGGCAGGACTGCTGAATGTCGGCATGACGCTCAACCTGATCGCCGCGCGCGATTTCGGCCGCGAACTGGTCGCCGGATGGATCGACAACCCGCCCCAATGCCATCTGTTCTCCAATATCGCCGAACAGGCACCGGACTGGCAGCTGGCCCTGAACCAGCCGATTCCACCCCTGGTCACCAACATGCATGGCCTGCGCCTGCGCCTCGATGAACTGGATGTCACCGACGGCAAGATGACTTCCGCGGTCGGTGATCTGGCGCTGTTCATGCGCAACCCGCAGATGATGATCGGCATGGCCCAGATGTTTTCGCCCGAGCTGGCCGCCCTGAACCTGACCCCGGGAGCAGAACCCCAGCCGGTGCCGCCTGATCTGGTGCCCAACCTGGACGGCATTCCGGCCTGGCTGGGCCTGAGCGAAAGTGCGCTGGGCATGGCCATCGGCGACAGCAGTGGTCTGGCCAGTGCCCTGACTGCCGGCGATGCGGACAGCCGTATCTTCAGTGCCGGTATTGATCTGGCTGCCTATTCCGACCTGGTCAGCCTCGGACTGTCCAACCTGCCCGATGGCCCTGCCGGAAAGATTGATCGCAGCGAGTCCGATGAAGCCATGGCGCTGATGGCCACGGTCTATCAATACATCTACAAGGCCGTGCACCTCGGAGAGCCCGGCATTGATCTGGTGTTCAGGTTCGATTTGGCGGACTGAGGCTAAAGACCAGGACTTATGTGCTCAATCCTCGGCCTGTTCGATATCCCCAGCGGGGCAGGCGATCTGCGCCCTGTCGCACTGCAGGCCTCGCGCCTGCAGCGCCACCGCGGCCCCGACTGGAGCGGCGTGCACGTCAGCGAGCGGGCAATCATCGCCCACGAGCGCCTGGCCATCGTCGACATCAATTCCGGTGCCCAGCCGCTCTACAGCCCGGATGGTCAAGTGGCTCTGGGCGTCAACGGCGAGATCTACAACCATCGTGAACTGCGCCAGGGCTGTCCGGACTTCGCTTTTCAAACCGCTTCTGACTGCGAAGTCATCCTGGCCCTGTATGAACGCGACGGGGCCGGCTTTCTGCACCGGCTCAACGGCATTTATGCCTTCGTGCTGTGGGATGAGGCGCGCGGCCGCTACCTGATCGCGCGCGATCCGATCGGCGTCATGCCGCTGTACTACGGCCGCGACGAGCAGGGCATGCTCTGGGTCGCCTCGGAGATGAAGGCGATCGAGCCCTGGTGCCGCCAGGTCCAGGCCTTTCCACCCGGCCACCTGCTCGACTCCGAAGAAGGCGAGATCCGGCGCTGGTACAAGCCGGCCTGGCGCGATTTCGAGGCCGCCGGTGAACCGGCTGATCCGGCCGGACTCCGCTCGGCTCTGGAGCAGGCCATCCACCGGCAGCTGATGTGCGACGTGCCCTACGGTGTGCTGCTCTCAGGCGGACTGGACTCCTCGCTGGTCGCCGCCATCGCCCAGCGCTATGCCGACAAGCGGATCGAGTCCGACGATACCGAGCAGGCCTGGTGGCCGCGCCTGCACTCGTTTGCCATCGGTCTTGAAGGCTCTCCGGACCTGGCCGCCGCGCGCGTAGCCGCCAGCGCCATCGGTACCCTGCACCACGAGTTCCACTACACCATCCAGGAAGGCCTGGACGCGCTCGAAGACGTCATTCGCCACATCGAGACCTTCGATGTCACCACCATCCGCGCCTCCACGCCGATGTTCCTGCTCGCCCGCCGGATCAAGGCCATGGGGATCAAGATGGTGATGTCCGGCGAAGGCGCAGACGAGATCTTCGGCGGCTACCTGTACTTCCACAAGGCCCCGAACGCGCGCGCATTCCACGAGGAAACCGTGCGCAAGATCGACAAGCTGCATCTGTATGACTGCCTGCGGGCCAACAAGTCCATGGCCGCCTGGGGGGTCGAGGCACGCGTGCCGTTCCTGGACCTGGAGTTTCTCGAAACCGCCATGCGCATGGACCCGGCCGCCAAGATGGCCGGACCCGGCAAGCCGGAAAAAGGCATCCTCCGCCAGGCCGGCGTAGGGCTGTTGCCCGACGAGATCCTGTGGCGGCAGAAAGAGCAGTTTTCCGACGGGGTCGGCTACGGCTGGATCGATGCTCTCAAGGAACATGCCGAGGCCCAGGTCAGCAACCGCGAGCTATCCGAAGCTGCCCAGCGTTTCCCGCTCAACCCGCCGCTGACCAAGGAGCAGTACCTCTACCGGCGCATCTTCGAGCGCCACTTCCCCTCATCGGCCGCTGCCGCCACCGTTCCCGGCGGGCCGTCGATTGCCTGCTCCACGCCCGAGGCCCTGGCCTGGGACGCGGCCTTCGCGACCATGGCCGATCCGTCAGGCCGGGCGATGCGCGGGGTCCACCAGGACAGCTATTGATCCCGTAGCCGGCGCCACTGGCACCCCCGGCCACATCCTGGCTCACTGGCGTCGCAGATCCTGCAATACTTCGCGGATCAGGGGCACCGACAAGGTCCGGCGTTCGCTCAGGGCGCGCGCCACCAGCTGTTCGAACAGCCGGACCAGGCCAGCCGGGCTGCGCGGGCCGCGGGTAATGAGATAGTCGGCAGCTCCGCGTCCCAGCACCACTTCCTGCTCAGCGCCGAGAGATCGAACCAGGCTGAGCAGATCATTCTGCTCCAGAGGCTTGAGGGTCAGGCGCACGGCTTGCCCAAGCCGTGAGACCAGATCGGGCAGCTCGAAACCGGCCCGTCCGGTAGCGCTCATGATCACCCCGGTGCGCTGTTCACGCCAGCGATTGAGTGCGTTGAACAGCAACACTTCGCCGGCTTGATCACCGGCCAGGGCGTCGATATCGTCAAGCAGCACGAACTCGCCATCGGTCTGGGCCAGCAGCGGCCAGTGCGCTGCCGCCCCCAGAGCCATGAACTTCGCATCCAGGCCGCGCCGAACCAGGCCGGCGAAGCAAGCCGACAGCAGGTGGGTTCGACCGCTGCCCGACGGCCCGGCAAGAAAGTACCATTGGCCAGGCTCCAGACCGGACGCCAGGGTCTCGACGACCGCCGCGTTGCCGCCGGCAACGAAATTATCAAAGCCTGGCCGGCGCGGCGGTGTCAGGGCCAGCGGAATCTGCGCGCTCGTCATGCGCAATCGACCTTAAGCCCTGGCCCGATCATCATTTCGAACCTGCGGCGCGCCGGCCGCGGCTGATCGCAGCGGCCTTCATGCTCCACAACCAGACGTACTGGGCCAAGGTGGCCACCGCCAGCACGGCTGCCATCCACTCCAGGCCGACCTGGCCATTCGGCGGCAGCGGGAAACCGGCCAGGTAGAGCAGCACGTACCACATCAAAAAAACCTGGCAGAAGGTATTGAAGCGCGACAGCTGGGTCGGCTCGGCTTCCAGCCGTTCAAAAAACCGGTGGTAGACCCAGCTACCGAGAACAATCACCAGGTCGCGGAAGATCACCAGCGTCACCAGCCACCAGGGCAGGTAGCCCAACCAGGCCAGGGTCAGGTAGCTGGCCGTCATCAAGAGCTTGTCGGCGGCCGGATCGGCCAGGCTGCCAAAGCGCGACTGCCAGCCGAACCGGCGCGCCAGCCAGCCGTCGAGCAGGTCGGACAGGCCAGCGAACACCGCAACCGCCAGCGCTGCCGGGTAAGCCTCGGCCAGCAGCAGCAAGACCAGCGGCGGCACCGCCAGTATCCGACCGACGGTCAGGGCATTCGGCAGCCAGGTCAGGTTCACCGCTTCAGGCGAGCACGCAGCGTGCCCTGACGACCGCCTTCCATCAATTCCAGCACATCGCCAATCAGCAAGGCGTCTTCCAGGCCACTACTGTTGAGATCGAGTTCGAAATCAATCACCCGACCGCGGGCAGCCAGCACCTGGACGGCGTCGACCGGCCCCAGCGAACTCAGGTACCGCAGGACTTCGGAATACTGAATCTCGTCGTCGATGCCTTCGACAATCAGTCGCACTCGGCCACCACCACCGGCACCCGCCACGCGCCCAAAGCGATCAACCAGCGCCCCGAGCACGGCCTCAAGGCCCTGCGTCACGACGGCTGTTCGCGTTTCAGCCCGGGCCTGCAGACCGGCATCCCGTCCTTCCAGACGCCAGAACCAGCGTCCGGACCAGGTCGGACCCAACCGGCGCAGATCCAGCATCGCGATCATGCCGGCACCGTAACGCTCGGCACCGGGCTCGGCGGCCTCCAGGAAACCACCGCGGATATCAATCGGCGCGATTTCGGCCAGATCCTGCAGATCACCCAGCGGGCGCAGCACCTCCAGACCGAGACGCCGGGCCTGATCAGTAATGGTCTGCTCCAGCACCGGATCGGCCTCCAGAGAGACCCCCTGGTCATCTTCAACCGCCAGCCACAGCAGGATGGATGGCCGGGTGCGCCCCAGCCGCGGCAGACCAGCCTCGGCCAGCAGTGCGTCGACGCCGCCTGGATCGAAGTCGACCTGCAACAGCAGTTCGTCTGCCGAAGAGCTGCCGTCCGGCATCAAGCGGGCGCGGCGCACGCGTTGCTGACTGAGTACCAGCAGTTGCAGGTCTGACGGGCTCAATTCCAGACGCTCGACCAGCGAGTGAGCGGTAAAACCGGTCAGTCGGGTCAGCACCTCATCGAGCGCCCGGGCCAGGGGTTCGGCCTCACCCGACCCGGCCGGCTCAAGCAGACTTTCTCCGGTATACAAATCGCGCGCAACAAGCTGGCCGGTCGCGCCAAGCAGGACCAGAGCAACGAGTAACTGAGCGCACAGCCGGGACATCGACATAAGTCGATAAAAGATACCACAGGGCCCGGACCTCGGCCCCGTCAATGGGTCACAATAACAGGCTGTCAGGTTCCTGCAGGTCCGCTACGTGAGCGACAACAACACCCCTTTGAGTTATCGGGATGCCGGCGTCGATATCGATGCCGGCAACGCCCTGGTCGAGCGCATCAAGCCACTGGTGGCTGCAACCCGGCGGGCCGAAGTCATGGCCGGGCTGGGTGGTTTCGGCGGGCTTTTCCATCTCGGCCAGCGCTACCGCGACCCGGTCCTGGTCTCGGGCACCGACGGGGTCGGCACCAAGCTGCTGCTGGCCCGCCAGCTGGGCATCCACGACAGCATCGGCATCGACCTGGTCGCCATGTGCGTCAACGATATCCTGGTCTGCGGCGCCGAGCCGCTGTTCTTTCTGGACTATTTCGCCTGCGGCAAGCTCGAGGTGGATACCGCAAGCGCGGTGGTGGCTGGTATTGCCGCTGGCTGCCGCCAGGCCGGCTGTGCCCTGATCGGCGGCGAGACGGCCGAGATGCCGGGCATGTACGGTCCCGGCGAATATGATCTGGCCGGCTTTGCCGTCGGTGCAGTCGAGCGCGACGCGCTGGTCGACGGCAGCCGCATCGATGAAAACTGCGTGCTGGTCGGACTGGCCTCGTCCGGGCCGCACAGCAACGGCTACTCACTGATTCGGCGCGTGCTGGAACGCAGCGGTCAGGACCTCGCGACATCTCTGGAAGGCGTCAGCCTCGGCACCTCGCTGCTGGCGCCGACGCGCATCTACGCCGATGCCATACGGCGCCTGGTCGGGACGATCGATGTGCGTGGCATGGCCCACATCACCGGCGGCGGCCTGACCGAGAACATTGTCCGCGTCGTCCCCGACGGATTCGGTATCGAGATCGACACCACCAGCTGGACGATACCTGCGGTATTCGACTGGCTGGCCCGGGCCGGCTCGATCGAGGCCGGTGAAATGCGCCGCACGTTCAATCTCGGGATCGGCTTCGTCCTGATCTGCCCCGAAAACGAGGCCGGGCGAATCGGCGAGCTGCTCGATGAACCGGCACCCGTGATCGGCCGGGTGCGGCGGACCGCCGGGCCGTCCCGCGTGGTCTACCGGGCATGACCCCGGGCGACCGGCACGGCATCGTCATCCTGCTGTCCGGGCGCGGCAGCAACTACCGCGCCCTGCGCCAGGCCCAGGTCGACGGCCGGCTGGGGGGGCGGATCGTTGCCGTGATCAGCGATCGGCCCGACGCCGCCGGGCTCGAGCTGGCCGCCGCCGACGGCGTTGATGCGGTCTGCATTGACCGCGACCGCTTTGCCGACCGGCATGCCTTTGAGCAGGCGCTGGCTGATGCCATCGCGGCCAGCGCCGGGCACTGGATCGTGCTGGCCGGGTTCATGCGCGTCTTGAGTGCCCACTTCGTCACTGCCCATG
This sequence comes from Wenzhouxiangella sp., assembly GCA_046540955.1. Taxonomy (GTDB): domain Bacteria; phylum Pseudomonadota; class Gammaproteobacteria; order Xanthomonadales; family Wenzhouxiangellaceae; genus Wenzhouxiangella. Next base: position 79,688 of record JBKHEF010000005.1, on the reverse strand, counting down.
CCGGGCGCGTGGTCAACATTCATCCATCGCTGCTGCCGCGCCATCGGGGCCTGCACACCCATCAGCGGGTGATCGATGCCGGCGAGACCGAGCACGGCGCCAGCGTCCATTTTGTCACCCCGGAGCTGGACAGCGGGCCGGTCATCAGCCAGGTCCGCCTGTCGGTAGAGCCTGATGACACCGCAGAATCGCTGGCTGAACGCCTGCTGCCGCTGGAACACCGGCTGTTTCCGGCGACCATGGCACTATTGTTGCGTGAACCGGTCGAAGCGCTCGATGAAACCATTCTTCTGCATCGCAAGGCCCTGGCCACACCGCTGGTACTGGGCCGTGATCTTTCTGACGATGGTCGCCTGCTCAACCAGCGCCGGGGCTGCTGAAGCCGCGGATACCGCGCAGCATCCGGGCGAGCAGGCGCCACTTCCGGCCCACGACGCGGTCTATGAAGTCCTGCGGCGCGGCAGCAAGATCGGCGAGGTCCACGTCAGCCTCGACCAGGACGAAGACGGCCTGTGGCGCTACCAGACCGAAACCGTCGCGACCGCCACCCTGGCGCGTCTGCTGCGGGTCTCGGCCGAGGAATCGGCCCGGTTCGTCTGGCGCGATGGCCACATACTGCCGCTGACCTATCGCCAGGTCGCCCGGGTGCCAACACGAACGCGCTACTGGCAGCACGCGTTTGACTGGCAAGCGGGCACAACCCGCAGCGAAACCCACGAAGGCGAGCTCGAAATCGGGCTGGAACAGGCCCTGCTTGATCCGCTCACCTTGCGCCTGCAGGTCGCCGTCGCGCTGCAGGACTCGGACAATCATGGGCGAGACCTGGCCTTCCGGGTGCTCGAGCGCGACGAAATCGAAGACCAGTACTTCTTTTATCGCGATCACGAGTCGATCGAAGTGCCGGCCGGATGTTTCGATGCCATTCACCTGCAGCGGTTTCGGCGCGAAGGCTCAAGCCGCAACTACGAGTCCTGGCATTCAGAGCGGTTTCACTGGCTGCCGCTGCGCATTCTGCAGGTCAAAAACGGCAACCCGGAACTCGACATCCGTCTTCTCGAAAGTTCTCTCCGGCTCGGCCCGGACGACTGCTGACCCAGCGCGAGTCAAGGCCCCCACAGCAAGCGATCAATGGCCTGCTCCGGGCTGAAACGCTCAAGATCGATTGCCCCATCGACGAATACCACGCCCTCGGCCTCCAGCAGCCGACGCTGGGCCTGGCCACGCATACTGTCGGCCGCGAAACTGATCTGCCCCTGGGCATTCACCACCCGATGCCAGGGCAGTGCGCGCTTTTTCGGGGCCCGCGCCAGGGCCCGTCCGACCAGGCGCGCGCGCCCCGGCAGTCCGGCCAGGCGGGCGACCTCGCCGTAGTTCAGCACGCAGCCTTCGGGGATACCTGCGACCACCTCCCAGATGCGCACAAAACGCTCCTCCTGCGAGGTCTCGTCAAGCTTTCGGTTTGCGTTCGCCACGGGCGGCCTCCAGCATCGCCGATACGATGCCATTGAGAATATTGAGTTCATTGCCGTCGGGCCGGGCTCGCAAGGTCAGCCGGCGCAAGCGCTGCATCAGTCGTTTCGGCTGGGCCGGGTTGAGAAAGCCGATCTCGGTCAGGCCCTGTTCGAGGCGTGAAAAGAACAGCTCGAGCCGTTCGGGCGGCTCCGGGATCCAGTCCGGGGGCGCGACCTCACGCGGCTGATCGGCCAGCAGCGCCTGACGGATCTCGTAGCAGACCACCTGCACGGCCTGGGCCAGGTTGAGCGAATCGTAGGTCGCGCTGGTCGGGATCGAGACCAGGTAGTGACAGGCCCGGATTTCGACGTCGTGCAGCCCGGTCTTCTCGCGACCGAACACCACGGCGACCTCGTGGCGGCCGGCTTCGACCAGCGCCCGCGCCGCGGCGTTGCGCGCATCCAGCGTCGGCATCGGCAAGGCGCGCGGACGACCCGAACAGCCCAGCACCAGCCCACAGCCGGCGATCGCGTCGGTAAAGGTATCGACCACCGTGGCCGCAGCCAGCACATCATCGGCGTTCGAAGCCAGGGCCGTGGCCTCCCCGGACGGAAATTTCAACGGGTCGACCAGGACCAGCTTTTTCAGGCCCATTACCTTCATCGCCCGCGCGGTCGAGCCGATGTTGCCAGGGTGGGTGGTGCCGATCAGCACCACGCGTATGCGCTCAAGCAGGGATTCATCCATGCCGGGCAGTTTAGCGCCCGGCAGCCTCAGGCAAGGTCCAGTCTACCGGGTCAATGCCTTTTTCGGCCAGCCAGGCATTGGCCCGGGAGAAATGCCGGCAGCCGAAAAAACCGCGGTGGGCCGACAGCGGCGAAGGGTGCGGCGCCTTGAGCACCAGGTGCCGGCGGGTGTCGATGGCCGACCCCTTGCGCTGGGCCTGGGCGCCCCAGAGCAGAAAAACGACGTGCTCGCAGCGCTGATTGACCGTGGCCACGACAGCGTCGGTGAAGCGCTCCCAGCCCTTGCCCTGGTGGGCGCCGGCCTGGCCACGTTCGACGGTGAGCACAGCGTTGAGCAGCAGCACCCCCTGCGCCGCCCATGACTGCAGGTGACCGTGATCGGGGACAGCCAGGCCGAGATCGGACTGCAGCTCGCGGAAAATATTGACCAGCGACGGCGGCGGGGCGACGCCCTTGCGCACCGAAAAGCACAAACCATGGGCCTGGCCGGGGCCGTGGTAGGGATCCTGTCCGAGAATCACGACCCTGACCCGCGACAACGGGGTGGAATTGAGCGCGTTGAAGATTTCCGGCCCGGGTGGATAGACGGCCGCTCCGGCCTGCTTGCGGGCCAGCAGGAAACGCTTCAGAGCAAGCATGTAGTCCTGCTCGAACTCATCTGCCAGCACATCCAGCCATTCGGGGTGGAGCTTGATGTTTGACGGGACGGGCATTTTATTTTCGGATTCCGGTTTCAGGGTCCGGTTTCAGGGTTCGGTTTTTCAGTTTTGGGGGCGCTCGGCTCGCTGGCAAATGGTAACTCGAATGCCACCCGAGCCAATCTTCCGAAACCCGAAACCCGAAACCCGGGACCCGACCCCAAGAACACCAGGCAAGCAATCGCTGTGCTAATGTTCCGCGTTTATTAACGAACATGAAAAAGGTAACGCAATGCCCATCCAAACCGATGCCGTGATCATCGGCGCAGGCCCGGTCGGCCTGTTCCAGGTCTTTGAACTGGGACTGCTGGACCTGAAAGCAGAGCTGGTCGACAGCCTGCCGCAGGTTGGCGGCCAATGCTCCGAGCTGTATCCGGAAAAGCCGATCTATGACATCCCGGCCTATCCCGTGGTTGGCGCCCAGGAACTGATCGATCGGCTGATGGAGCAGATCGCGCCGTTCAAACCCGGAATTCATCTCAATCAGCAGGTGCAGCGGTTCGAAAAACGAGAGGACGGCCGATTTACCGTTGTCACCACACTCGGCACCGAGTTCGATGCCGGTACCGTGATCATCGCCGCCGGCCTGGGTTCCTTCCTGCCGCGCCGGCTCAAGGCCAAGGGCCTGGAGGGGATAGACCCGGCCCTGGTCCACTACAAAGTCACCGATCGGGAGCGTTTCCGCGACAAGCGCCTGCTGATCCTCGGCGGCGGCGATTCGGCCCTGGACTGGAGCGTGGACCTGGCCGAGATCACCGCCTCGGTCGACCTGATTCATCGCCGGCCCGAATACCGCGGCGCGCCGGCCACCGTGGCCAAGGTCAAGGCTCTGGCCAAGTCCGGAAAAATCCGCGAGCACCAGGGCCTGATCATGCAGGTCGTGTCCGAAGATGGCGCGCTCCAAGGCCTGGAAATCATGGACCTGGACAAGAACAAGCGGGTCATCGAAGGCGAGGAAATCCTGGTGTTCTGGGGCCTGGCCCCGGACCTGGGGCCGATCGCCGACTGGCACCTGGCACTGGAGAAAAAACAGATCCGGGTTGATACCGAAAAATTCCAGACCTCGATTGAGGGCGTGTTCGCCATCGGCGACATCAACACCTACCCGGGCAAGAAGAAACTGATCCTGTCGGGCTTCCACGAAGCCGCCCTGACTGCGTTTGCCGTGCAGAAATACCTCCATCCGGACAAGCGCCAGTTCCTGCAATACACCACTACCTCACCGATCATGCACAAGCGCCTGGGGGTCGACGGCGAAACCGTTTGAGCGCAGCAGCACTGCCCGGGCCAGGAGCGGGCTGCCCGAGAAGTGGTCAACCGGCCCGTCTTTAGCGGTAAGCTGCACGCTTGCCAATCCGGTAGCAACCAGCCTTTGCTCAAGCTGATCACCAACGCCCACGTCTTCTCGCCAAGCGACCTGGGCACCCGCCACCTGCTGATTGCCGGAGACCGAATCGCCTGGATCGGTAAAAAGCTCGACGATCTGGGCATCATCAAGCCCGCCGAGATCAAAGACCTGGAAGGCCGGCGCCTGATTCCCGGCCTGATCGACGGCCATGCCCACCTGACCGGCGGTGGTGGCGAGGCCGGTTTCGGCAGCCGGGTGCCGCCGGTGCCGCATCTGCATTTTCTGGATGCGGGGATCACCACCGTGGTCGGGGTGCTCGGCACCGACGACACCACCCGCGACACCCGCTCCCTGGTCGCCCAGGCACTCTACCTGCGCGAGCACGGGATCAACGCCTGGTGCCATACCGGCGGCTACCACGTCCCGCCGATCACCTTGACCGGCAGCGTGCGCGAGGACATTGTTTTCCTCGACCCCGTCATCGGGGTCGGCGAGGTCGCCATCTCCGACCATCGCTCCAGCCAGCCGACTTACGAGGAAATCCTGCGTATCGCCTCCGATGCCCATGTGGCCGGACTGATCACGGGCAAGGCGGGCATCCTGCACCTGCACCTGGGCGACGGCGAGCGCGGGCTGGACCTGGTTCGCCGTGCGCTGGCCGAGACCGAGCTGCCGCCGCGGACCTTCAACCCAACCCATATCAATCGCAACAAGGCGCTGTTCGAAGAAGCCATTGCCGTGGCCCGGGCCGGCTGCACGGTCGATATCACGGCCTTTCCGCTTGAAGATCCGGCGCCGGAAGACGAATGGCCGGCCGATGAAGCGCTGCTGCGCTATCTGGACTCCGGCGCCCCGCCCGATCGCATCACGATGAGTTCCGACGGCGGCGGCTGCCTGCCGGTGTTCAACGCCCACGGCGAGATGCAGCATTTCGATATCGGCCACCCGGCCACCCTGACGGCGACGCTCAGCCGGCTGCTGGAGCGTGGCGAGGCGCTGGAGCGGGTGCTGCCGGCCTTTACCCTGAATCAGGCCCGGCTGCTGCGCTTTCATGACCGCGGCCGCATCGAAACCGGTGCCGCCGCTGACCTCGTCGTTCTTGATGAACAGCACCAGGTCGATCAAGTCATGTCCCGAGGAATCTGGAGGAGATCCTGCTGATGTGCCCTTCCGGCGAACGCAACAACAAAAAACGCGGCTACATCATCCCCATTGGCGGGGCCGAGGACAAATTCCACAACCCGGAAATCCTCGACCGCTTCATCAGCGAATGCGGCGGCAAGGACGCGCGCATCGCCATCATCCCCACCGCCTCCGAACTGCCCGACACCGGGCCGACCTACGAGAAACTGTTTCGCAGGATCGGCATCAAGCATGCCGCCGTCCTGCCCATCGCGACCCGCAGCGATGCCAACGACCCGCAGCACATCGACTACCTCAACAAATCCGACGGCGTGTTCATGACCGGCGGCAACCAGCTGCGCCTGTCGACGACCCTGGGCGGCACCGAAACCGCCATTGCCATTCGCCGCCGCAACGCCGCCGGCATGCACGTGGCCGGCACCTCGGCCGGGGCGGCCTTCATGCCCGAGCACATGATTGCCGGTGGTCGCGAAGGCTCGACACCGACGCCGGACAAGGTCACCCTGGCCCCGGGCCTGGGGCTGACCAACAGTTTCATCATCGACCAGCATTTCCGCCAGCGCGACCGCCTGGGCCGGCTTTTGACCGCGCTGGCCTATAACCCGTTCGCTGTCGGCATCGGCCTGGACGAGGACACCGCCGCCTTCATCCGCCCCGGTGATGACCTGGAAGTGGTCGGCAGCGGCGGTATCACGCTGGTTGATCCCGGCGAGCTCAGCTATTCTTCCATGGACCGCGCGCGCGAAGGCGAGCCGGTCAGCCTGGTCGGCGTCAAGCTGCACATCCTGATCGCCGGTGGACGTTTTGAAATCCTCAGCCGCACAGCCAGCGCGGAGTAAATCGTGGAGCAAGCCCGATGAAAATCCTCAAAACGAACGTCTACGTCGGCCCCAACCTGTACGCCCATTTCCCGGTCATTCGCTACATCCTTGATCTGGGCGAACTCGAACAGTGGCCTTCAGGCCGGCTGGGCGAGGACTTCATCGGGCCCCTGCTGACCCTGTTGCCCGGACTCGACGAGCACGGCTGCTCCTACCGCGAACCCGGCGGCTTTGTCCGCCGACTGCGCGAGGACCAGGGCACCTGGCTGGGCCATGTCATGGAACACGTGGTCCTCGAGCTTCAGAACATCGCCGGCTCGGACGTCAGCTTCGGCCGGACCCGCTCGATCGAGGGCCAGCCGGGTCACTACACCATGGTGTTCGAATACGAGGATGACGCGGTCGGGCGGCAGGCTGGCGAGCTCGCTCTTCAGTTGATCCACAGCCTGCTGCCCGCCGCCCTCAAGCCGGCCGATGCCCCCGGCCCGGACTGGGATTTCGAGCAACAGAGAGACGACTTCATCCGGGCCGCCCAGCGCCGGGCCTTCGGGCCGAGCACGGCCTCGCTGGTGCGCGCTGCCGAGGAACGCGGCATCCCCTGGCTGCGCCTGAACCGGCAAAGCCTGGTCCAGTTCGGTCATGGTCGCTTCCAGAAACGCATCCAGGCCACCACCACCAGCCTGACCAGCAACATCGCGGTCGAACTGGCCTCCGACAAGGAAGAAACCAACCAGATTCTGCGCGATCTCGGTCTGCCCGTTCCCGATCAACGCCTGGTCCAGACCGCCCGTGATGCCGTGCGGGCCGCGCGCCGCATCGGTTTTCCGGTCGTTCTCAAACCGCTGGCCGGCAACCACGGCCGCGGGGTCTCGATCAACCTGAGCTGCGACGAGGACGTCGAAGCGGGCTTCGCCAAGGCCGCCGAATATGGCCGCAATGTCGTGGTGGAGGCCTACATCGAAGGCCTTGATCATCGCCTGCTGGTCATCGACGGACAGCTGGTTGCCGCCGCCAAGCGCGTGCCCGGGCACGTGATCGGCGATGGCCGGTCGTCGGTGACCGAACTGGTCGAAACGCTGAACCAGGATCCCCGGCGCGGCATCGGTCACGAGAAGGTCCTGACCCGGATCGAACTGGACAGCCAGGCCGAACGCCTGCTGGCCCGGGTCGGCTACGACGTCGACAGCGTGCCGGCGGCCGGAGAAGTCGTCTACCTGCGATCAACCGCCAACCTGTCGACCGGCGGTACCGCCATCGATGTGACCGACGAGATCCACCCCGACAACCGCGACATGGCCATCCGCGCCATCCAGGCCATCGGCCTGGACATCGGCGGGGTCGACTTTTTGACCGCCGACATCACCCGCTCCTACCGCGAGGTCGGCGGGGGTATCTGCGAGATCAACGCCGGTCCCGGCTTTCGCATGCACGTCGCGCCCAGCGAAGGCCAGCCGCGCGACGTCGCCGGGCCGGTGCTCGACATGCTGTTTCCCGACGGCGAGCCCAGCACCATCCCGATCGCGGCGATCACCGGCACCAACGGCAAGACCACGACCTCGCGCATGCTCGCCCATATTCTCAAGATGCGCGGCTACACCGTCGGCCTGACCTCCACCGACGGCGTCCACATCGACGGCCAGCTGACCGTTTCCGGCGACATGACCGGGCCGGTCTCGGCCCGCATCATCCTGCGCGACCCGTCAGTCGATGCGGCCGTGCTGGAAACGGCCCGCGGCGGCCTGGTCCGCAGCGGCATGGGCTATCGCTCGTGCAACGTCGCCTGCTGCCTCAACGTGTCTGGCGACCACCTGGGCCAGGGCGGCATCGAGACCATCGAGCAGCTGGCCGAAATCAAGCGCATCCCGATCGAGGTGGCCACCGATGCCGCGGTGCTCAACGCCGACGACCGGTTGTGCCTGGCGATGGCCGACTACACCGAAGCCGCGCGCTTGAGCTACGTGACCATGAAGCCCGGCCATCCCCTGGTCAAGCAGCATATCCGCGCCGGCGGCCAGGCCTTCGTGCTCGAAGAAGGCATGAACGGCCACATGATCACGATCTACGACCAGGGCAAGCACATGCCGCTGCTGTGGACCCACCTGATCCCGGCCACGATCGAAGGAAGAGCCCTGCACAACGTCCAGAACGCCATGTTCGCCGCCGCGCTGGCCTACAACATGAACTTAAGCCTGGACGATATCCGCCAGGGCCTGCGAACCTTCGACACCACCTTCTTCCAGGCTCCGGGGCGGATGAACATCTACGACGACCATCCATTCAAGGTCATCATGGATTACGCCCACAACCCGGCCGCGGTACAGGCCATGTGCGACCTGGTCGACCGGTTTGAGGTCGAGGGCCGCCGCCTGATCGTGCTCGGCGCCCCCGGCGACCGGCGCGATGAAGACATCGAAGCCATCGCCGATATCGCGGCAAAACACTTCGATTATTTTGTCTGCCGCTGCGATGATCATCGGCGCGGACGCGGCGACGACGAGGTCGCCCGGATGCTCCAGGCGCGCCTGATTGACAACGGCGTCAAGCCGGAAAATGTCGATATCGTGGTCGACGAGCAGGCCTCGATCGACCACGCTCTTGCCGTTTGCGCCCCGGGCGATCTGCTGCTGGTGCTGGCCGACCAGGTCAAGCGCAGCTGGAAGCAGATCATTTACTTCGATGCCGGCCAGGCAGAACGCGCCCAGTCGCAGCGACCGGACACGGTCGTCGTGCCGGATCTGGAGGGCTTCAGCCTGGACGAGACCATGGCCCTGGTCAGCGACGAGCGCGGCGTTCGCATCGCGCGCGAGGCATCGGACTAGCCGGAAGCCGGGACCGTGGAACTGCTCGACTGCCGACGCCTGACCGGGCCCAACCTGCTGTGGGATCGACCCTCCGTGATGGCCGATATTGCCTGTCTGCCGGACCAGGCCGAAGCTCTGAAGAAGGCTTTCACCGACGAAGTTCGGCAGCTCCATCGGCAGCTGAAATGGTCGATGCCCGAGTTCTGCAGCAAATCCCGGATCGGTGGTCTGAGCGTCGCCTTCGATGGACCTGTTGACAGGCTCTATGCCGGCATCGCCCTGGCCGAGGAGGCTTGGTTGCGCTGCAGCGCGCCCGGCAAACGGGCCGATGAGGCCGAAGCCGAGATCAGGGCGCGCGCGCGCGAAGAAGCCAACCCGGCCCTGCTGATGCTGCAGCAAGCTGCCAAGCAGCACCAGGCGCCTTTTTTATGGGATGACGACGAGGTTTCCGTCGGCCAGGGCGCCAGCGCGCAGGTTTGGCCTTCAGGCAGCCTTCCAAGCCCCGAACAAATCGACTGGTCGCAGGCCCGGCGCATCCCCAGTGGCCTGATCACCGGCACCAACGGCAAGACCACCACCGCCAGAATGTGCGCCCGGATCCTGCGCCAGGCCGGACATTCGGTCGGCCTGACCTCAACCGAGGGCATCTGGATCAACGACTGCAGGCTCGATGAGGGCGACTACGCCGGCCCCGGCGGTGCCCGCATGGTCCTGCGTCACCGCGAAGCCAGCGCGGCGGTGCTTGAAACGGCCCGCGGCGGGCTGCTGCGCCGCGGTCTGGGCATAGAACAGGCCGATAGCGCGCTGATCACCAACATTGCCGCCGATCATCTCGGCGACTTCGGCTCGCAGACCCTGGACGAGTTGCTGGACATCAAATGGATCGTCAGCCGGGCGGTGCGCGACCGGGGCACGCTGGTTCTGAACGCCGATGATCCCAGGCTGGTCGAAAAGGCGCGTGCGTATCCGGGGCGCATCACCTGGTTCAGCCTCGACCCGCACCATCCCACAGCCGAGTTCAAACCTGCCCATGGATGGCTGGTCGGTCATCAGGACGGCGGTGCGCAGCGCCTGTGCCGGATCGACGAGATCCCGCTGGCCATGGGCGGCGCCGCGCGCCACAACGTCGCCAATGCCCTGGCAGCTGCCGCCCTGTGCTCGGCCCTCGGTGCCGAAGCCGATGCGATCGCGGCCGGCCTGACCAGCATGCAGCGGGACGACAATCCGGGACGGGGCAATCTCTATCGGATCGGGGATTTCAGCGTGTTCGTGGATTTCGCCCACAATCCGGCTGCCATGACCGCCATTGCCGACCTGACCGCCGCCCTCCCGGCCCGGCGACGCCTGCTGGCTTTTTCCCAGGCCGGCGACCGGACCGATGAACTGCTGCGCGAATCCGCCCGCGTCGGCTGGGCCATGGCCCCGGACCGGGTCATCGTTTCCGAACTGGCCAGGTACGCGCGCGGCCGCGCGCCCGGCGAGGTCTTCGGCATCCTGCGCGACGAATTGCTGCGCTGCGGCTGTCCAGCCGCCGAGATCATCCACGTGCAGACCGAACTGGACGCGCTGGACCAGGCCCTGGGCTGGGCCCGGCCCGGCGATCTGCTGGTTTTGCTGGTTCTGGCCGACGCCCCGGCGGTGCGGGAACGTCTGACCGAACTGACCGCCGCGGTCAGTCTCCCGTCATCCTGAGCGCCCGGGCGTACGCATCCAGACTGTAACCCTGGATGCGCTGCTCACCGACCAGCACATGCGGCACCCCACGACCACCGGCCTGGCGCCACAGCCGATTGGCCTCGGTCGAGCTTTCGACATCGATCTCCAGGTAGTCGATCCGCTGCTCGTCGAACCAGGCCCGGGCCCGGTCGCAGTAGCCGCACCAGGGCGCCGAGAAGAACACCAGCTCATGCTCGGGGCTGATATCGGTCGCGCTGATGGCCTGCTCGCTGCTGCGCCAAAGGACTGTGGCGCTCAGCGCCAGCAGGCCAACCATCAACAGCGCAATTCCGAACCGCATCAGGGCAGCTCGATGGGTTCGCTGGTGCCCATGCCCGGCCCCAGGATGATGGCATTTTCCAGTACCCGCATGGCACCCAGCTGGGCCGCCCGGAAGGCCGGCGCGTGGGCAAACAGGATGACCTGGCCGCGCCCGACCGACTCGCGCGTGACCCAGGCCGCCGAGGCAATGCGCTCACGCGCTTCCGGCCACAACAAGCCGGAAGCGCGCACCCGCAGTTCCTGCCCGGCGGGCACCGGCGCCCAGCCCACCAGTTCGGCATCAGCCTCGGTCGGGTTGTAGACTCCGACCCGGAACGGCGCCTCGACCGGTGGTCGGGCCATCAGGATGGGCGAGTTGGAGAACAGCCCGATCAGGACCTCATGCCCGCCGGCGTTGAGCCAGTGGCGGGTGTCGGCACGATTGGCCACCAGCGCACCCGAGGGCATGAACTGGCTGAGCCACTGATCCCGGCGCTTGCGTTCATCGGCCGCAGCCAGGGCCGGGAAGTTCACCCACGGCATGTCGCTGGCGCCTGCCGCATGACCCCAGACCTCGTCGGGCAGCGGTTGCTGATCGGCCAGCCACTGGCGGTGGAGGGCATCCTGGTAGGGACCAAGATCTTCTCCGATGACCTGATCGAGGCTGCGCACCCGGACCAGCGGATCGTCTCCGGCCATCAGCGAGCGGGCCGAATTGCCCACCGCGATCAGGGTGCCGCCCTCTTGCACCCAGTCGCCCAGCCGCTCAAGCAAGGCCGGCGAGAGCGGACCGCCACCGCCCCAGGTCCAGCGCTCGGGCAGGTAGATGACGTTGTAGCGGCGCAGGTCCATGACCGCGGCACGGTCTTCGTCAAGATGGCTGTGACGCAAGCCCAGGCGATGGTCGAGCAGGTACCAGACCGCCCCGAAATCGAGCATGTTGTTGCTGCCGCGCGCCAGCAGGGCCACGCGCGGCTGTTCCAGCACCCGCCACTCGCGCCCGCCCAGGTCGGCCAGCTCACCCGGTGCCCGGCCATGGCCGACCGCGTGCACGGCCAGACCCAGTTCGGCCGCCACTGCGCCGACCTGCTCAGCCCAGTCAGCCTGCTCACGATTGTCGTTCACGGTGATCGCGATCGAGCCGACCGGCAGTTTGATGCCGTCGAGTTCGGAGGCCGTGCGCGCCGCGCGCACGGCCAGGCCGCGCTGCAGCAGGCGGCCGGCCAGGGCGTTGGCCCGGTCATCGGCACCCGAGGCGACCAGGGCCAGCGCATTATCGGCATCTGGTATCGCCGGCTTCGCGCGCTCGACCGCCGGATCCACTGGTTCCAGGTGGGCCTCCAGGTGTTCCGGCACGCTCAGCGCCTCGAGCCCGAACATCATGCTGATGTTCCAGCCGGTGGTGTCGTAGATCGTGCTGCGGCCTTCGCGCAGGATGCGCTCGCGCTCGGTGGTCAGGGCCTGGGTCGACATCTGCGGATCGAACTGGAACATCGCCGCCAGCAGCCGTCCATCGGGCTGGCGATTACGCAGGACCAGGCTGCCCTGCGGCAGGACCTGGCCGCTCAGCTCGCGGCCCAGCTGGTCGCTGGCCCGGGCCACGCGCACATCGCGGGTCAGGCGATGGACCTCGAACTGCTGCACCGCGAGCAGATCGAGCAGATCGTTCATGCGGCCCTCATTGGCGGTCGGCAGGATGACGAAGCTGCGGTTGCCGTACGGCCCGCGCGGCGACACCACCTCGGCCCGGTCGGTCACGAACTGCTCGAACATCGAGGACCGTTCGCGCTGCAGCGTCTCCAGGTCGGTCAGGCTGGCCAGGACCTGGTGATGGACCGACTGGCGATAACTGATCAGGTGAGTGCTGCGCTGAACCCCGTCCTCGGCCAGGCGGGCCTGCTCGTACAACACGCCCAGGGCACCGCGCAAGCTCGCCCAGGCATCGGTATAGCCGGGGTAGAAGTCTTCGTGCCATTCACCGGTGTAGTACGGATACGCGAAGCGATCGAAGGCATGGGCCTTGCCGTCGGCAAAGACCTGGCCCATGCTGCGCCGATACGGCGGCAGGTGCGGATTGTGCGGCTCGCGCGCCGGCGAGAACATGTAGGTGTCCTGCGCGCCCATCTCGTGGGCATCGACGAACAGCAGCGGGCGCCAGCGCAACACGTGGGGAATGCGGCCGCGGGTTTCCGGCAGGCGGGCGTAGATCCAGTCGCGGTTGAGATCGAACAGGTAGTGGTTGCCGCGACCATAGGGCCAGTAGCCGGCATGCAGCAGCGACTGGTCGTCGACGTTGGGATGCAGCCCGCGGTGCTGTTCGAGCGCGTTCATGAACCGCTCGCGCCCGTCGGGGTTCATGTTCGGATCGACGATGACGACCAGATCCTCGAGCAACTCCATCGTCGCCGGCGACCGGTCGGCGGCCAGGTGATACATCACCGCCAGGGCCGAATCGGAGCCCGAACTTTCGTTGCCGTGGATGGAATAGCCCAGCCAGGCCACGGCCGGCAGTTCCGCCACCAGGCGCTCACGCTCGCCAGCCGCCAGACCCCGCGGATCGGCCAGCCGGGCCATGCCGTCCTGGATCTCGTCGGCACGGTCCAGGTTGGCCGGGCTGGAGATGACCAGGTAAAGCAGCGGCCGGCCCTCGAAACTGCGGCCGTATTCGACCAGGGTTACCCGGTCCGAGGCCTCGGCCAGGCGCCGGGCATAGGCCTCGACCTGGGCCGAGGTAGCGGTACGCTGACCGACCGGGAAGCCGAGGAACTCGTCCGGCCCAGGCACCGCCGGGTCATGGTCGGCCTGGGCCGGATACAGCGATGGCTGGTAGTCCAGCTCGGCCAGATCGGCCCGGGCCACCGGGTCATAAGGGGTCTGGGCAACCGCCGCCAGCGGCAGCAGCAGGATCAGCAACAGGGAAAGTCGGGTCATGGATATCTCCAAACAATCAAAAACGGTCGGGACTCGATCGACGGGCGAGCCAGTTTAACCGCCGTCGGCCGGCGCTTCAGCATCGCTCCAGCCGTCCCAGTCAAAGCGCGACCGCCGGGCCAGTTCCTCCGGCTCGAGCAGTTCCTCGAAGTGACGCCCGCCAATCACCCAGGTCGGGTAACTGGTGATGTCGTTGGCCACGCATTCAAACGCCACCCCGCCGGCGCGTCCCTGCGGCGAGCATTCAACGTAGGGCAGATGGCGGGAGGCCTGCCCGAACGCCCGGCTTTGCTGCTGGCAGCTCGGGCACCAGTAAGCGCCGTAGTAGACCGCCCCGGATTGCTCCAGATGCCGAGCCAGGGCTCGCAGGCGCGGGTCCTCGGGCGGCTGGAACCAGCCGGCATAGATCGCGTGCAGGACGACCAGCATCACCGCGACCAGCGCACCCTGCCCGGCCAGGAAACCGGCCCATGGCATGCCCGGTGCCGATTCCGGCCGGCGCAGGGTCAGCAGGCCGAAGATCGCGCTGACCAGAGCCAGCGACACCAGACACCACAGGCAAAACGCCTGCAACGCCAGCCAGCCGGCCAGGGTCAGATACAGGCTGAAGACGGTGCCGAAAAAGGACAGCAGCCACAAGCGCTGCCAGCGCTTCAACCGCGGCCGCCCCAGACCGGCAACCAGCGCCATCAAGGCATACAGCCCAAAACCCCACAGCGAGACCGGCACGCCGAGCAGCTGCGACCAGTGACTCTGCTGGATGAGCTCGCAGCTGCTGCCCTCGCCGCACAACAGCGGCGCGGCGCTGAGCGTATCGGCCAGGGTCAGGTAGCCGGTCACGAGCAGGCCGCCGCCGGCCAGCGCCAGCACTGGCCAGTCAGGGGCGAGGCGGCGCCGGGGCACGGGGCGAGCGGTGGCGGTCGAAACCGGACGTTTTTTGCGTTTTGCCATTGTTCAAAGCCTGTTTTGCCTGGGTCGTGATTTTCGGCCGGGGGGATTTTCGCACTGCAACAAGACTTGATACAGTAAGGTACTTTTCCAACTGCCCAGCATACCCGGCCATGCGCTCGAAATCCCGACAACGAACACTGCATCATCCGGACTTCGAACGCGATTCGTGCGGATTCGGTCTGGTTGCCCGGCTGGATCGCCAGCCCAGCCGCGAAGTCGTCGAAGACGCGCTGGCCGCCCTCAATCGCCTGACCCACCGCGGCGCCGTCGCTCCGGACGGCAAGACCGGCGATGGCTGCGGCGTGCTGATCCGCCGGCCGGCCGAGTTCCTCGCCCATGCCGCCCGCGACGCCGGCATTGAAGTCGGCGCCCGATTTGCCGTCGGCACCCTGTTCCTCGACCCCGACGGCCGCGCCGATGGCCAGCGCCAGCGGCTGGAAAGCGAACTGACCGCCACCGGCCTGAGCCCGGCCGGCTGGCGGGTGGTCCCGATCGATCCGGATGCCTGTGGCGAGCCGGCCCTGCGCACCCTGCCGCGCATCGAGCAGGTCTTTGTCAACGCGCCCGACGGCCTGGGTCTGGCCGACTTCGAGCGCCGCCTGTATCTGGCCCGGCGCCGCTGTGAACTGGCCACGCCGGTCAACGAGCGCTTCTACGTCGCCAGCCTGTCCAGCCAGACCCTGTCGTACAAGGGCATGGTCATGCCGGAGTACCTGGCCGCGTTCTACCCCGATCTGCGCCACCCGCTGATGAAAGCCTCGGCGGTGGTCTTCCACCAGCGCTTTTCGACCAACACCCTGCCGCGCTGGGAACTGGCCCAGCCGTTCCGCCTGCTGGCCCACAATGGCGAGATCAATACCATCCGCGGCAACCGCAACTGGACCCGCGCGCGCCGCGCCCTGCTGGCCTCGCCGGTGCTGCCGGAACTGGCCGAACTCGACCCGCCGGTCGCGATGCACGGCTCAGACTCCAGTTCGCTGGACAACATGCTTGAGCTGCTGACGATCGGCGGCATGCCGCTGCCGCAGGCGGTGCGCATCCTGGTCCCACCGGCCTGGCAGACCGCCGATAACCTCGATGCCGACCTGCGCGCCTTCTACGAGGTGTTCAGCTTCCACCAGGAAGCCTGGGACGGCCCGGCCGGCCTGGTGATGTGCGACGGCCGCTTCGCCGTATGCGCGCTCGACCGCAATGGCCTCAGGCCGGCCCGCTGGACGCTGACCGATGACCACAAGCTGATCGTCGCCTCCGAGACCGGGGTGGTCGATATCGACCCTGAACGGGTCCTCCGGCGCGGTCGCCTTGGTCCTGGCCAGATCCTCGTTGCCGACCTCGATGAGGGTCGGTTGCTGGAAAGCGCCGACGTCGATGCCCAACTGAAGTCCGCCCAGCCCTGGCAGGACTGGCTGAAATCCGGCATCCAGTACCTCGACTCCGAGTTGATCGACGTCCACATGGCCGCCGAGCCGTTCGATGCCGACACCCTGGCCAGCTACCAGAAAATGTTCAACCTCTCGCGCGAAGAACGGCGCGAGGTCATCCAGGTACTGGCCCGGACCGAAGCCGAGGCGGTCGGTTCCATGGGCGACGACACGCCCATGCCGGTGCTGTCGACCCGGGTGCGTTCGCTCTATGACTGCTTCCGCCAGCAGTTCGCCCAGGTCACCAACCCGCCGATCGACAGCTTGCGCGAACGCATCGTGATGTCGCTGGAAACCGGCATCGGGCGCAAGGGCAACGTGTTCACCCCGGGTCCCGAACTGGCCGAACGGGTGGTGCTCAATTCACCGGTGCTGTCGCAGCGCAAGCTCCGCCAGCTGGTCAATGCCCCGCAGCTGGGCATCCCCTCGGCCTTCATCGACCTGAACGTGCCGGAAGACCAGCCGCTGGCCGAGGCGCTGCAGGCGATGTGCGCCCAGGCCGAGCGCGAGGTGGCCGACGGCAAGCTGGTGCTGCTGATCTCGGACCGCTACCTCAAGCAGGGCCACCTGCCGGTCCATGCCCTGCTGGCCACCGGTGCGATCCATCACCACCTGGTCGAGACCGGCCAGCGCCCGCTGTGCAGCCTGGTCGTCGAGACCGGCACCGCGCGCGATCCGCACCACTTTGCCGCCCTGATCGGCTTTGGCGCCACCGCGGTCTATCCCTATCTCGTCTACCAGACCCTGCTGGCCATGGTCAATACCGGCGAGATCGACGAAACCCGCCATCGCTCGCTGGAGCTGGGCCGGGCCTATCGCCGCGGCATCCGCAAGGGCCTGTTCAAGATCCTCTCGAAGATGGGCATTTCGACCATCGGCGCCTACCGTGGCGCCCAGCTGTTCGAGATCGTGGGCCTGGCCGACGAGGTGGTCGACCTGTGCTTTCCCGGCGCGGTCAGCCGCATCCAGGGCGCTGATTTCGGTGACCTGCACGCCGATCAGAAAGCGCTCGCCCGCTGGGCCTGGGACAGCCGGGTGCCGATCGAGCATGGCGGGCTGTACCGCTACGTCCACGGCGGCGAATACCATGCCTACAACCCCGACGTGGTCAAGACCCTGCAGGCGGCCGTCCAGCGCGGCAGCTACCCGCTCTACCAGGAGTTCGCCCGCCTGGTCAACGAGCGCGAACCGGCTTTCCTGCGTGATCTGCTCAAGCTGACCTCGCCGCACGAGCCGATCGCCATCGACGAGGTCGAACCGGCCGAGGCGCTGTATCAGCGCTTCGACTCGGCCGGCATGTCGCTGGGTGCCCTGTCGCCCGAGGCCCATGAAGCCCTGGCGATCGCCATGAACCGGCTGGGCGGGCGCTCCAACTCCGGCGAGGGCGGCGAGGATCCGGTTCGCTACGGCACCGAGAAGACCTCGAAGATCAAGCAGGTCGCCTCGGGCCGGTTCGGTGTCACACCCGAGTACCTGGTCAACGCCGAGGTCATCCAGATCAAGATCGCCCAGGGGGCCAAGCCCGGCGAGGGCGGCCAGCTGCCCGGCCACAAGGTCAACGAACTGATCGCCAGGCTACGCTACGCCTCGCCCGGCGTGGGCCTGATCTCGCCGCCGCCGCACCATGACATCTACTCGATCGAAGACCTCGCCCAGCTGATCTATGATCTGAAACAGGTCAACCCGAGCGCGCTGATCTCGGTCAAGCTGGTCGCCGAGCCCGGCATTGGCACGATCGCGGCCGGCGTGGTCAAGGCCTATGCCGATCTGATCACGGTGTCGGGCTACGACGGCGGCACCGGCGCCTCGCCGCTGACCTCGGTCAAATATGCCGGCGCCCCCTGGGAGCTGGGGATCAGCGAAGTCCGCCAGGTGCTGATGGAAAACAACCTGCGCGACCGCGTCCGGTTGCAGGCCGACGGCGGCCTGAAGACCGGGCTCGACGTGGTCAAGGCCGCCATCCTCGGCGCCGAGAGCTTCGGCTTCGGCACCGCGCCGATGATCGCCCTGGGCTGCAAGTACCTGCGCATCTGCCATCTCAACAACTGCGCCACCGGCGTGGCCACCCAGAACGAAACCCTGCGGGCGAAACACTTCATCGGCTTGCCGGAGATGGTGATCCACTATTTCCAGTTCGTCGCCCGTGAAGTCCGCGAGATCCTGGCCAGCCTGGGTATTCGGCGGCTCGAGGACATCATCGGCCGGACCGAGTACCTGGAACGCATCGACGGCCTGACCGTGCGCCAGAACAAGCTCGACCTGGCACCGCTGCTGGCCACCACCGGCCTGGCGCCGGACGCCGATCGCCAGTGCATGGTCGAGCGCAATCCACCGCATGACCAGGGCCTGCTGGCCGAGCGCATCTGTGCCGACACCGCCGAGGCGGTCGCCCGGGCCGGCGGCGGCAGTTTCGCCTATAACGTGCGCAATTCCGACCGCTCCATCGGCACCCGCCTGTCGGGCGAAATCGCCCGGCGCTGGGGCGACCGCGGCATGGAAGACCAGCCGATCACCCTCGAGTTGACCGGGACGGCCGGGCAAAGCTTCGGTGCCTTCAACGCCGGTGGTCTTTTCCTGCACCTGACCGGGGAAGCGAACGACTATGTCGGCAAGGGCATGGCCGGCGGCCGGCTGATCCTTAAGCCACCGGCCGGCATTCGCTACCCGGCCGCCACCACGCCGATCATGGGCAACACCTGCCTGTACGGCGCCACCGGCGGTGAACTGTTTGCTGCCGGAACGGCCGGGGAACGCTTTGCCGTGCGCAACTCCGGTGCGGTGGCCGTCATCGAGGGGGCCGGCGACCACTGCTGCGAGTACATGACCGGCGGCGCGGTGGTCGTACTGGGCCGCACCGGCATCAACTTCGGCGCCGGCATGACCGGAGGCTTCGCCTACGTGCTCGATGCCGATCGCCAGTTCGTCGATCGCTACAACCACGAGCTGATCGACATCCACCACATCGCCCCCGACGTGATGGAAAACCATGTCCATCATCTGCGTGGCCTGATCCAGCGCCACCTGGAGTTGACCGGAAGCTGCCGTGCGGCCGAAGTCCTTGACGATTTCCGCCGCCTGCTGCCGAAGTTCTGGCTGGTCAAGCCCAAGGCCGCCGACCTCGACACCCTGATCGCCACCCTCAAGGAGGCCGCATGACCAGCCACCTGCATTTCCTCGAGTCGCCAAGACGGGATCCCGAAGTCCTGTCGATTCCCATCCGGGTGCGCAACTGGGACGAGATTTATGGCCACTACCAAGCCGACGGTGCGGCCGACCAGTCAGCGCGCTGCATCAACTGCGGCAACCCTTACTGCGAGTGGGAATGCCCGGTCCACAACTTCATCCCCGACTGGCTCAGGCTGGTCAAGCAGGGTCGCCTGTTCGAAGCCGCCGAGTTGTCCCACCAGACCAACTCCCTGCCCGAGATCTGCGGCCGGATCTGCCCCCAGGATCGCCTGTGCGAGGGCGCCTGTACCCTCAACGATGGCCTGGGTGCGGTGACCATCGGCTCGATCGAGAAATACATCACCGACGAGGCCGTGCGCCAGGGCTGGCGCCCGGACATGAGCAAGGTCGAGGCCAGCGGCAAGCGCGTGGCCGTGATCGGCGCCGGGCCGGCCGGACTGGGTGCGGCCGACATCCTGGTTCGCCACGGCGTTGAAGCCCATGTCTTCGACCGCTACCCGCGCATCGGCGGCCTGCTGACTTACGGTATCCCGCCGTTCAAGCTCGACAAGCAGGTCGTCGAGACCCGGCGCGAGATCATGGAGGGCATGGGGGTGAAGTTTCATCTCGGCATCGAGATCGGGCGCGACCTCAGCCTCGATCAGCTGCTGGCTGAATACGACGCGGTGTTTGCCGGCATGGGCACCTACCGCTACGTGCGCGGCAACCTGCCCGGCGAGGATCTCGACGGGGTGATCGAGTCGCTGCCGTTCCTGATCGGCAACGTCAACCGGGTCCTCAAGGAGCCGGTCTCACAATTTCCCTACCGCAACCTGGCCGGCAAGCGGGTGGTCGTGCTCGGCGGCGGCGATACTGCGATGGATTGCGTGCGCACCAGCATCCGCCAGGGTGCGCACTCGGTGACCTGCGCGTATCGGCGCGATGAGGAAAACATGCCCGGCAGCCGGCGCGAGGTCAAGAATGCGCGCGAAGAAGGCGTGGAATTCCTGTTCAACCGCCAGCCGGTAGAAATCCTCGGCGAAGAAGTCGTTGAGGGCGTTCGCGTGATGCGCACCCGTCTTGGCGAGCCCGACGCACGCGGCCGGCGCCGGCCCGAAGTGGTCCCGGGCAGCGAGGAAGTGCTGCCGGCCGATGCCGTCATCATCGCTTTCGGCTTTCGTCCGGACCCGCCGCGCTGGCTGCTGGAGGCCGGGGTCGAAACCCACCAGGACGGTCGCCTGAAAGTCGGCGACAAAGGCCGGGCCAAATTCCAGACCTCGCACCCGCGCATCTTCGCCGGCGGCGACATGGTGCGTGGCTCGGACCTGGTGGTGACCGCGGTATTCGAGGGTCGAGAGGCCGCCAAGAGCCTCCTCGAGACGATCGGCGTGGCCACCGTGCGAGCAGCCAGGGCGGCCTGAACAGGTAAACACTCTGGCCGCCGCTTTGCGATAATGCGGCCCATGAAATCACTATGGTCGAACCCGGCCCAGTGGCTGCTGGCCGTGGTCCTTGTCGTGGCCGCGGCCGACGGGTCAAGCCTGGCACCCTCAGCCAGCGTGCCACTGAGTTGGGACCGGATCTGCGCCGCGGCCATCTGCCATCGCGCCGGCCACGATGGCGTGGTCGACATCAAGGTCGCACCCGACGGGCGCCACGCCGCCTTGAGCGTGATCACACCCGGCCGCGAGGGCATCCACCTGCTCGATCTGGACAGCGGAGAAAGTCGCTTCTGGATCGGCGGACACTCACCGGCCTGGTTCCACGACAGCGCGCGCATGGTCTTTGTCCAGGCCAACGATCTGTGGACGCTGGGACTTGATGACCCTGAACCCCGGCGCATCACCCACGATGATCTCGACGTCGCCCAACCGGTACCGTCACCCGACGGTGACCTGGTCGCCTTTTCCAGCCGCCGTTCCGGCCACCAGGACCTGTGGCTGGTGCCCGCCGACGGCAGCGCCGCACCGCGCCAGTTGACCGCACAGACCATGGCCGCCGGGGAACTGCGCTTCGGCCACGCCTGGTCGCCGGATGGGCGCCAGATCGTCCATGTCTCCAACCGCGCCGAGCGCTACCACGACGATCTCTGGCTGGTCGAGGTCGAGACCGGCCAGACCC
Source organism: Wenzhouxiangella sp. (assembly GCA_046540955.1). Taxonomy (GTDB): domain Bacteria; phylum Pseudomonadota; class Gammaproteobacteria; order Xanthomonadales; family Wenzhouxiangellaceae; genus Wenzhouxiangella. The sequence continues at coordinate 58,113 of JBKHEF010000005.1, read as the reverse complement.
GGCAACTAGCCACCAGCTTCATGGCGCTGGGCGCCCCGGCCTGGTCGCCCGACGGACGCACCATCGCGGCCTTCGGCACCCCCAAGACCGGCTTCTGGTACACCCATATGGCCGATCTTTACCTGGTCGATACCACCACCGGGCGCGAACAGCGGCTGGATACCGGCGTGCATGCCGTCGAGATCGGTCAACCGGTCTGGTCGGGCGATGCCAGCGAGCTGTTTTTCCTGGTCCATGAACGCGGCGCGCTGGATGTCTGGCGAGTGGCCACTGGCGGCGGCATGGCCACCAGATTGACCCATGCCGGCGGCATGATCGATGCCCTGGTCGCCGACCATCAGGGCGAGCGGCTACTGATGATCCGATCGACGCCTGTGCGCGGTCGCGAGGTCGATGCCCTGGACCTGGCCGGTGGCCCGCTGCGTCAACTCACCAACCTGGCCAGTCACTGGGAAGGCCTGCAGAGGCCGCTGGAGCTCAGCTTCAGAACTCGCGACGGCCTGTATATCCAGGCCTTCCGCTTCGTCCCGCCCGACTTCGATCCGGACCGCCGCTACCCGGCAGTGATCCAACTGCACAGCGGCGGCACCCATTCGTTCTACAACGGCCTGAACCTGGTCGAACAGCTCATGGCCCAGAAAGGCTATGTAGTGCTGGCGGTCAACTACCGCGGCGGTTCCGGTTTCGGCCGCGATTTCCAGGACCTGAGCATCGGCGACTGGGCCAATCGCCAGGCGCTGGATGCGGTCGCTGCCGCCGACTGGGTTCGCAGCCAGCCATGGTCGAACGGCCGGGTCGGCGCCTACGGCTACAGCTACGGCGGAATCGTCGCCCTGGCCGCCGAAATCCGCGCACCCGGCAGCTTCGATGCCGTGGCCAGCATGAGCGGCATCTACGATTTTGCCCAGGCGTACGAAGAAGCCGACCGTCTCGGCCGGATGTTCTTCAGCTACGGCCATGGCGGATCGCCCGACCAACGCCCGGATCGCTATGCCGCCAGCAACCTGCTCGATCATATCGCGCAGGTTCAGGCGCCGGTTCTGCTGACCCACGGCGAGCAGGACCGCCGCGCCCCTTTCTCGCAGTATCGCGCCGCCGTTGCTGCGCTGGAACGGTACGACAAGCGGTTCCAGGCGGTCAGCTATCCCAACGAGGGCCACCTGTTTCGCGACCCGCACAACCGCGGCGACATCTACCGCCAGATGGAAGCCTGGATGCAACGCTGGCTGGTGGCTGCGCAGCCCTGAGCCTGACCCGCCCCGCCGTTGCCTCCCGGTTCACCGCCGCTGCGGCAAGCTGAGCGACGATGACCGATTTGCTCGTGCCCGACGCCGGCGGCCTGTACTGCCGCGCCGGTGATTTCTGGATCGATCCCCTGCGCCCGGTACCCCGGGCGGTGATCACCCATGCCCATGCCGACCATGCCCGATCCGGCACCGGCGAGTACTTCAGCGCCGCTGACGGCTTGCCAGTCCTGGCCCACCGGGTCGGTGCATCCGGTCGCTTCACGGCGGTCGCCTACGGCCAGCCTTTTGACCTCGGCCAGACCCGGGTGACCCTGTTCCCGGCCGGCCATATCCTCGGTTCAGCCACGGTCAGGATCGAAAGCGAGCTCGGCACCTGGGGTGTGTCCGGCGACTTCAAGCGCGCCCCGGATCCTACCTGCCGACCGTTCGAGCCCTTTGCCTGCGATGTCTGGCTGAGCGAATCCACTTTCGCCCTGCCGGTCTACCGCTGGCCAGCCACCGACGAGGTCATCGGCGAGATCCTCGAGTGGTGGCGGGAATGCCGCGTAGCCGGCCGCCCGGCGGTGCTGTTCTGCTATGCCCTCGGCAAGGCCCAGCGCGTGCTGGCCGAACTGAACGGGCGCACTGATCGACCCGTCTGGCTGCACGGCGCGATGCAGCCGCTGACCGAGGTCTACCGCCGTCAAGGTATCGCCATGATCGAAACCCGGCCGGTCAGCGAGGCGCCCAAAAGCTATAAGTTTGCCGGCGACCTGGTCATGGCGCCGCCTTCGGCGGCCGGCTCGCCCTGGATGCGCCGCTTCCCCGGGCATTCAGCCGGCTTCGCGTCGGGCTGGATGCGCATCCGCGGCCACCGCCGCCGGCGCGGCTACGACCGTGGCTTCGTCCTGTCCGACCATGCCGACTGGCCGGCCCTGATCGACACGGCTGCCGACATGCAGGCTGAACGCGTGATCACCATTCATGGCAACGGCGACGCGCTGGCCGGCTTCCTCAAGGAGCAGGGGATCGCGGCTGAAAGCTGGAACCTGCGCGCCACGCTGGCCCAAGGCGAACCGGCATGAAGGCCTTTGCCGCCTTGTTCGATCGCCTGGATCGGACCACCGCCACCCATGCCAAGCTGGCCGCCCTGGTCGACTACTTTGGCTCGGCCGCGCCCGCTGATGCGGCATGGGCCGTGAGGTTCCTGACCGGCAAGCGGCTCAAACGGCTGGTCAACACGACCGAGCTGCGCGAGTGGACAGCCCAGGTCACCGGGCTGCCGGGCTGGTTGATCGAGGAGAGCTACGAACAGGTGGGTGATCTGGCCGAAACACTCCACCTGCTCCTGCCGCCGGCGACCGTCACCGCCGCCACACCGGGCCTGGCCGAACTGGTCGAAACCCGCATCCAACCGCTTAAAGCGCTGGATGAAGGGGCTCGTTGCGCTGCAGTGACCGGGCTGTGGCAGGAACTGGACGGCAGCGAGCGCTTCGTGTTCAACAAGCTGCTGACCGGCGGCTTCCGGGTCGGCGTGTCGAAACGCCTGGTGACCCGGGCGCTGGCCGAGGTGGCCGGGGTGGATTCGACCCTGATCGCCCACCGCCTGATGGGGCGCTGGCAGCCTACCGCAGACGCCTTCCAGGCGCTGATCGCGCCGGCCTCGGACGCCGACTTCGACAGCTCGACGCCCTACCCTTTCTTCCTCGCCTCGCCGCTGGAGGATGGCCCGGATGTGCTCGGCGATCCCGCCGACTGGCAGGCCGAGTGGAAATGGGACGGTATCCGCGCCCAGCTGATCCGCAGAGGCGGGCAAACCTACCTCTGGTCGCGCGGTGAAGAACTGCTGGAAGGACGCTTCCCGGAGATCGAGGTGGCGGCCGAGTCGCTGCCCGACGGGGTGGTGCTGGACGGCGAGATCCTGGCCTGGCGCGACGGTCAGCCGCTGCCGTTTGCCGTCCTGCAAAAACGCATCGGGCGGCGCAAACCGGGGCCGACCACGCTGGCCAGGGCTCCGGTCGCTTTCCTGGCCTATGACTGTCTGGAGTGGCAGGGCAACGATGTTCGCGCCGAACCGCTGGCCGACCGGGTCGGCCATCTGAACCTGGTCCTGACCCAGGCCCCCGGCCTGCTTCAATCAAGCAGGCTTGAATTCCCGAGCTGGACAGACCTGGGGACGTATCGGGACGAGGCCCGCGCGCGCGGGGTCGAGGGCGTCATGCTCAAACGCCTGGCCTCGCCCTACCGGGTCGGGCGGACCCGCGGCGACTGGTGGAAGTGGAAGGTCGAGCCGCATACCTTCGACGGCGTGCTGATCTACGCCCAGCCCGGCCACGGGCGACGCTCGGGGCTTTTCACCGACTACACCTTCGCGGTCCACGACGGCGACGAACTGGTGCCGGTGGCCAAGGCCTATTCCGGCCTGACCCAGGCCGAGATCGACCGCCTGGATCGCTGGATCCGCAACCACACCCGCGAGCGCTTCGGGCCGGTACGCTCGGTCGAGCCGGTGCAGGTCTTTGAACTGGCTTTCGAGGGTATCCAGGCCTCGGCCCGGCACAAGTCGGGCATCGCCCTGCGCTTTCCGCGCATTCATCGCTGGCGCGAGGACCTGGGCGTGGCCGATGCCGACCGGCTCGAGGATCTCAGGCGCCTGCTCGACGGCAACCGGCCACCGGGATGAATGCCCTCGAGGCCTTGTTCGATCAGCGCGGCTGGCCGGTGTTCGACTTCCAGCGCCAGGCCTGGACCGCCTACGCTGCCGGCCAGTCGGGCCTGATTCACGCCCCGACCGGCTCGGGCAAGACCCTGGCCGCCTGGGGTGGACCACTGCTTGAAGCCATGGAGACCCCACCGACAGCGCTGAGCTACCTGTGGATCACCCCGCTCAGGGCACTGGCCGTCGACAGCGCAAACAGCCTGAACCGCGCGGTTTGTGACCTCGGCCTGGACTGGTCGGTGGCGCTTCGAACCGGGGATACGGCCAGCAGCGAACGGGCCCGGCAGAAAAAGAACCCGCCGCCGGCGCTGGTGACCACCCCGGAGTCCCTGTCGCTGATGCTCTCGTATGCCGACAGTGCGCGCCGGCTCGGCCATCTGCGCGCGGTGATCGTCGATGAGTGGCACGAACTGCTGGGCACCAAGCGCGGCGTTTTGCTGGAACTGGCCCTGGCGCGTCTGCGCGCGCTCAATCCCGGGCTGCGCAGCTGGGGCCTGTCGGCGACCCTGGGCAATGTCGAGCAGGCCATGGCGGTGCTGCTGGGTCCGACCGGGCAGGGCCGCTGTATCGCCGGCGCCATCCAGCGTCGGATCGACATCGAGACCCTGCTGCCGGCACGGATCGAATCCTTTCCGCAAGCCGGGCGATCCGGCCTGCACCAGCTGCCCGGTGTACTGCAGGCGCTGGATCAGGCCGCGTCAACCCTGCTGTTTACCAATACCCGCTCCCAGGCCGAACTGTGGTTCCGGGCGATCGAATCGGTGGTGCCCTGGCCGGACCAGGTGCGCCTGCACCATGGCTCGATCGACCGCAAGCAGCGGCTGGAGACCGAGACCCGGCTGCGCTCGGGCCAGCTGCGCTGCGTGGTCGCCACTTCCAGCCTGGATCTGGGGGTGGACTTCTCGCCGGTCGACCAGGTGATCCAGATCGGCAGTCCCAAGGGCATCGCCCGCCTGATCCAGCGCGCGGGCCGCTCCGGTCATCGTCCCGGCCAGCCCAGCCGCCTGTTGTGCGTGCCCACCCATGCCCTGGAAATCCTCGAGATCAGCGCGGCCCGCCGCCGGGTCGACCAGCGTCGGGTGGAAGCGCGCACGCCGCTGGCCGGCAGCCTGGACGTGGCCGCCCAGCACCTGGTCAGCTGCGCCCTGGGCGGCGGTTTCCGGGCCGAAGCCATGTACCGGGAACTGCGCTCCACCCATGCCTACGCCGAGCTTGATCGCAAGCACTGGCGCTGGCTGCTGGATTTCATCACCCGCGGCGGCCCGGCCCTGCAGGCCTACCCCGGCTTCCGTCGGGTCACGCTGCAAGACGGGATCTACAAGGTCAGCGATCGGCGCATCGCCGCCCTGCACCGGATGTCGATCGGCACCATCACCGCCGATGGCCACCTGCAGGTGCGCTTCGTCAAAGGCGGCTCGCTGGGCCAGGTCGAGGAACGCTTTCTGACCCGGCTCAAGCCGGGCGATCACTTCATTTTTGCTGGTCGCCTGCTGCGCCTGGAACGGATTCGCGACATGGTGGCCTGGGTTCGCCTGGGGCGATCCGGCCGGCCCGACATTCCGCGCTGGGCTGGCGGCCGCTTGCCGTTGTCCACGCTGCTGGCCGAGGCCATGCTGGAGCTGCTGGCCGAAGCTGATCTCGACCGGCATCGCTCCGATCAACTGACACCGATCCGAGCGCTGCTGGAGCGCCAGGCCCGCCAGTCGGCGCTGCCGGGGCCGGACCGCCTGCTGGTCGAGCAGACCACCAGCCGTGACGGTGCCCACCTGTACCTGTTCCCGTTTGCCGGTCGACTGGTCCACGAGGGCCTGGCCGCGCTGCTGGCCTGGCGGATCGGACGCGAGACCCCGCGCAGCTTTTCCATGACCGTCAACGACTACGGCATCGAACTGGTCAGCGATCGCCCGGTTGAGCTGGACGAGAACCGCCTGCGCGGCTGGCTGAGCACCGAGGCACTGGAGCAGGATATTCTGGCCAGCCTCAACGCCGCCGAGATGGCCCGCCATCGCTTCCGCGACATCGCCCGGGTCGCCGGGCTGGTGTTCCAGGGCTATCCCGGCCGCCAGAAACGGGTCCGCCAGCTGCAGGCCTCCAGCGGGCTGATGTTCGACATGCTCAGCGAACACGATCCCGGCAACCTGCTGCTGGCCCAGGCGCGCAAAGAAGTGCTGGAAGCGGAGATGGACCTGACCCGGATGCGCGCCAGCCTCAACCGGATCGAGCACCAGGCCATCCTGGTCTGCCCGACCGACCGGCTGAGCCCGCTGGCCTTCCCGTTGTGGGCCGACCGCCTGCGCGGCCAGTTGTCGACCGAGGCTTTTGAAGCCCGGCTGGCGAGAATGCTCGATCAGCTGACCACTGCGGCCCCGATGGCGGCGCGTCCGCGCCACCATCCACGAAGCGCTGCATCATGGTGATCACAACCATAGAACTGGCCGGCCAGCTGCTGGAACTGTGTCCCGAACGCGCGGTGTTCTGGCCCGCTCAGCGCACCCTGCTGATCGCCGATGTGCACCTGGGCAAGGACCAGGTCTTCCGCTCCCATGGCGTGGCCGTGCCCGCCGGCATGGTGGCCGCCGATCTGGAGCGCCTGACCGATCTGGTCGACCGCACCGGCGCCGAGCGGTTGATTGTGCTCGGCGACTGGGTCCATGCTCCACCCGGGCCTGGCGAGCCATGGCCGGAACAAATCCACGCCTGGCGTGACCGTCACCGCACCCTGTCCGTGGAGCTGGTCCAGGGCAACCATGATCGCGCCCTGGCCACATGGCTGACCGACTGGTCGATCACCGATCATGGTGAGCGCTTCGAGCTGGCCGGGCTGGTGCTGATCCACGAATGGCACCCCGGCCTGTCCGGACCGGGCCTGTCCGGCCACCTGCATCCCGGCGCGGTGATCCGGGCCGGCCACGAGCGCCTGCGGCTGCCGGCCTTTCTGCGGGCCGGAGATCACCTGGTCGTGCCGGCATTCGGGCGTTTCACCGGGCTGATGACAACAACCCCGTTTCCCACCCAGCAGGCCTGGGTCATTGCCGGTAAGCGCGTGATCGGCCTGCCTGCCGCAATTCATGCTTAAATACGCGCCCCACCGCACGAGATCGCCACGCTGGACGTAGACGTCGATTCGGGCCTGCCGCCACCGGCCCTGTCTTTGCTGGCATCCGATGCCGCCCTGGCATCTGCCGCCGCAGCCCTTAGCGCGCACGGCTGGTGGCTGGGTGAAAACGCGCTAAAGCCGACCCTGGCCGAGGCACTGGCCGCCAACCTGGCCGCACTACGGCAGGCCGAGGCACTGCACCAGGCCGGTATCGGTCGCGAAACCGATCACCAGCTCAGACCCGATATCCGCGGCGATCGAATTCACTGGCTGACCCGGAGCGATCCGGTCCAGGCCCGCTTTCTGGCCCAGATGGAGGCCCTGCGCCTGGTCCTGAACCGGCGCCTGTTCCTCGGCCTGTTCGAATTCGAGGCGCACTATGCCCACTACCCGGCCGGGGCCTTCTACCGTCGTCATCTCGACAGCTTTCAGGGCGCAGCCAACCGGGTGGTTTCGCTGGTGGCCTACCTCAACCCTGACTGGGGCGCAGAAGACGGCGGCGAGCTGGTGCTCTACGACCCGGCCGGCCAATCCCGCCTGGCCACCATCATCCCCAAAGCCGGCTGCATCGTATTGTTCTTGAGCGAAGAGATCCCGCACGAAGTCCTGCCGGCCCGGCGCGACCGGCTGAGTATCGCCGGCTGGTTCCGGCTCAACGCTTCGATTGCCGGTCAGATTGACCCACCGCGCTGATCACCGCGTTCATCCGGATCGTCCGGATCATCCGGGTCATCCGGCTCCTCGATGACTTCGGGAATGCCGCTTTCGCCCGGTGCCTCGACCGGAATCGGCGTCTCGTCTGGGTCGAACGGGAGGTCTTCGGGATCCTCACCCCAGTAACGGCGGCTGCGCTGCTCGCGCGAGCGCTGGTTCTCGAACTGGATTTCCAGGGTCAGGGTCAAGCGCCAGTCGGAACCGCGCCGCCCGGTCCGTTCATCGAGCGGCCAGGCATGTTCGGGCTGAATCTCGTAGAACAGCCACGGCCGGGCAAACTGGCGCCGCAGGCGCACGGCGACAAAATACTCCTCGGCCTCAAAACGCGGACTGGTATAGCCGAACAGCCCCAGCTCGGTACGGATGGCGGTCCGCAGATCAAGCTGGCGGAAGGCGGTCACCGAGGTGCGCCAGTCCACGCCCTCTGATTCCTGCGAGTAGGTCCCGCGCGCAGACCAGCGGATCAGCCGGTCGCGATCGGGCAGCCATTCCCAGTCCAGGCGCGAGGTCGTGCCCAGACCGTCGTCGCGCTCCCAGAATGCGGTCTGGGTGGCCCGGATCAGGGTATTGGCCGACAAGCCGACCACGTGGCGATAACGCGCCTGCAAGCGGGGATTGAGGCCACCGCTGGTCACCCGAACCGTGCCGTCCAGATCCAGCTGGGAACGCTCGCGCTGACTGGCGATGAAGCGCAGCCCCAGGCGAGTCCGGTTATCGCCATCATCGGCGGCAGCCGGGCCATCGCGCAGATCGCCACTGAGATCCTCGTCGCGGCTGATCAGCAGTCGGACACGATCGGATACCCGCGGCAACTCGATGTTGCCGCGCACCCGCACCCCCAGGCTCCAACCCTCGGACTGGTCCCACTGCAGGGCATTGCGCAGACGGATGAAAGTGCCGACCGGGGTCTCTTCCAGGGCGCGCGGGTCGCCGAAAAAACCGTCGAACCAGGCCGCCGGTTCGCACAGGCGCTGACTCATGTAGGCGTGGCTGCGATCCAGCCAGCTCTCCGGCCGGTCCTGCTCGTCGCGGCAGTGCAATTCCATGAGGCGCTCCTGGCGCTCTTCCCGGTCTTCGATCTGCGCCTCGGGGTCCTCGGCGGCGCCGGCCAGCGCGGTCATCAGCCCAGCCAGCAAACCCGACACCATCGGCGCGACCCAGCATCTCTTCATCAACGAATTTCCTGAACCGACCTCGCCATTCTGCCTGATCCGCCCGGCTCAGGTGGCCGGATAGGCCGCCAAAGGCGGGCAGGGACAAGCGCAAAGACTCGCCTCCCGCCCGACGGAACACCGGCAGCCCGACAAGTGTGTCCAGCGCTGTTTGCCAGCCACGTGATTCCGGATTATCATTGGCGGTCGGATCTTGATCGGGCGATTAGCTCAGCGGGAGAGCACTGTCTTCACACGGCAGGGGTCGCTGGTTCGAACCCAGCATCGCCCACCAACTTCCAGTCCTGTTTCTTTACCCATTCTTATGCGCGCACTCGAAGCGCATTTGTTCAGGGCCGCGCTTCAGCTCACCAGACCACGGTTGGCGCACCATTCAATGCGCGCCTGCCGGCCGACTGGCGCTTCTCAGGGCGAGTCGCTTCCTGGCAAAGCCGAATTGACGAACTGCGGTTGTCCGGTTTCGGGATCCAGTACTAGGCGGGCGGTGCCTTCCGCGTCATTCAGGCGAGCGTCAACGCCGATATCGACGCTGCTGTGTCCCTTGCTGAGCCGCAGAAACGGTGGCCTGCCCAACGGACCCGACGTTTGTTCAACCACCAGATCACCGGGTAGTGCATCGATGCGTTCTACCCGGCCCGAAGCATCCACAACATACATCCGGCGTCGCGGGTCGGACAGATCATCGCCCGTGCGCGCGTCACCGCCGTAGCCGATCAACGAGAAATACAGGGCATCATCCTGCCAGCCCTCCACCCGGACCGCCTTTGGCTGCGGGATGCCGGCAAAATCCGCCATCCGGGCAGCCAGTGTCACGAGTTGCCGGTCCACATCGACGACATAGATCCGGGCTTCGTGTTCAACGACTCGGGGCACACCGCCGTTCGGGAACGTGTTGAGGACGCCGGTGGGTTCCTGGACACGGCTGAAATTGACCGCAAGTGCAAGGAAATGCGTGCCGGGCTTGGCCACGGCATGGTCGATATTGGCCCTGGTCTGAACCTCCCCGTAGGAACAGCCCATCAGCGCGACAAGCGGGATCATCAATACAGTCGCCCTCATCGCCATCCTGGTCCAACAGCCAGCTGCCCACTTCAAGCGCCACGAGTAATCCTCCCTGACCATGAGAAAGCGGTCAAGCACGGGCATTTTCTTGACGATGGAGTCGGTCATGAGCGGGTCGTTGTGATTGGGATCAGGATGGCAGTTCCGCGGCCAGCACCGGGCAATGTTCGTCGGCATGGCCGCAGACGGTCACGACCAGGTCACAAGCGGCCAGCCTCGCTGGCTCGTCGGCAGCCAGGCTCTGCGACATCCTACAGCCACATCACCCAACCGTAAACCTGCCCCTGTCATCAAGCGGTCATGCCACCGTAACTGGAATTTCCAGCTGGGACTGCATCATTAGTGATCCGAAGGAGCGTCATACCGGTCTGCCGGACTCGCCTTGCATGAATCTGCTACCTACCCAAAAGGAAGACCAGGTCAGCCAACTGAAGCGGCCTTGTCCGACCGTCCAGACGCTGACACGCCTGCTTGAGGTCTACGACCAGTTCCAGCATGACGACACCCTTCAGACGCTGGTCATCATGGACGCGGACCGAGCGGTCGGGCTGATGAACCGCAACATGCTCAACGAACTGTTCAGCCGTCCTTTTACCCGCGAGCTCTATGGTTCCAGCCGGGTCGCAGAATTCATGATTCCGGATCCGGTGATTGTCGAGGTTGATACCTCGGTCGACGATCTGACCCGCATCATCCTCGATGAAAGGATGAGCGCCATGCAGGACGGCTTTATCCTGACCGAAGGCAACCGCTTTGCGGGCGTGGGTTTTGGCCATGATCTTCTGGCACTGTTGAGCGAAAGAAAGCAGCAGCACCTGTTCAAACTCGCCCACTACGATCATCTGACCGGCCTGCCGAATCGGCTGATGTTTGTCGATCGATTGACCCAGGCCTGCTTTCGCGCAGAGCGTTCAGGCGAGATGGTCGGACTGTTGTTCATCGACCTGGACCGTTTCAAGGAAGTCAATGACACCCTCGGTCACGCAGCTGGCGATGAGCTGCTGATCCGGGTGTCCGAGCGCCTGCGCTCGACCGTCCGCAAAGTGGACTCGGTAAGCCGTCTCGGCGGGGATGAATTCACCGTCATGCTGGAAGGCATTCCTTCGCAGCAAACCGCCTCCGAGGTCGCCGACAAAATCATCGCCAGTCTGCAGCGCCCGTTCGGAATTCACGGGGTCGACGTGACCGTCACTGCCAGCGTCGGCATCAGCTTCTTTCCGGGTCAGTCCGAAGACGCGGAGGAACTGCAGCGCAACGCAGATGTTGCCATGTACAAGGCCAAGACAGACGGCAAGAATCGTCACCGGGTTTTTGCCGCTCACATGCTGGTCAGCAATCGGGCCAGCCTGTCAATGGAGAGTGATCTTCGCAACGCCCTGAAACGGGGCGAATTGGAGGTCTACTACCAGCCACAGATCGACCTGCTGAATCACCGAATCACTGGCGTGGAAAGCCTGCTGCGGTGGAACCGGCCTGACTTCGGCGTTGTTGGCCCGGGCGACTTCCTCCGGCTGGCCGATGAACTGGGCCTGATGGATGAGATCGGAAAATTTGTGGTCGAGGAAACCTGCCGCCAGGTGGTTGCCTGGCGTGACCGTCTGAAAATTGAACTGGAAGCAGCCGTCAATCTTTCTTTTTCGCAACTGGAGAACGGAAAATTGCCCGGGTTCGTGGCGCAGGTGCTCAAGCAGTCCGGACTCAGGGCCGGCTGCCTGGTGCTGGAAGTTACCGAGCAGACCATCATGAAAAGCGTTGAACGGTCCCAAGCCAATATCGACCGACTCGGAAGCCTGGGCGTGCAGCTGGCCATCGACGACTTCGGTACCGGCTATTCGTCCTTAAGCTACCTGCTGAACCTGCCCATCGACCGGCTCAAGATTGATCGCTGCTTTGTCCAGGGCGTCGAGCGCGGCTCCAAGGCCAGATCCCTCACCCGCGCCATCCTCAACCTGGCCGAGAGCCTTGATCTCAAAGTCGTTGCCGAAGGCGTGGAGACCATCGCCCAACTGGAATTTCTCAAGCAACATGGCTGCCAGTTCGTCCAGGGTTTCCTGTTCTCCCGGCCGCTGCCAGCCGCACAACTGGAACCGATGCTGCTGGAAGCAGCTTTCCCGGCGGCAAAACCGACTCAGCCCAACGCTGATCTAAGCCCGAAGCCCGCTTGACCACGATGCCGGGCCGTCCAGTACGCATGGATCCGTGCCGGTCGATCCTTTTCATCCACCCGGTCGATCAGATGCCAGTAGCCATTGCAGGCCTCAGCCGTGATTTCAACCCGCAACCAGCCGCGCCGGGCTGTTTCCATGTATTTCAGATCCGGATTGTAGGCTGTGAATGCCGGCGCCAGCCTGCCCGGCTCGCGGGTCGGAAAGTACTGATCAAACCCCGGCGAGCTCACAGACGGCGTGACCATCTCCACTGCCACAACCGGCTCATCCGGGCCCCGGCGAATGTTGCCGGCCATGCCGGTATGCGTGTCACCAGTCAGGATCAAGGGACTGGAAGCCTCGCGGTCAAGCAGGTCCACAAAGCGCTCACGCGCAGCGGCATATCCATCCCAGGAATCCCACATGATCGGCATTTTCTGACCGCCAATGGCCAACAGCGCATCGACCAGTTCGTCGCCCAAGCGCCTGCGGGTCTCGTCAAGGTCAAGAATGGAAGATAGATCGGGCAGCAGCAGCTCCGAGACCAGTACCTGCTGGCCGATAATTTGCCAGCGGGCGGAAGACCGCTGCAACCCATCACGAAGCCAGTCCGTCTGATCCTGTCCCAGCATTTCCCGCGCCGGATCCCGGCGCATGCGCTCCAGGGCCTCCGGGTCGTCCAGATGAGCCAATGGGTTGATTTGAGCAGACCGTCCATGGAAGCGAGTATCGAGCATGTGCAGGGACATCAAATCCCCGATCTCAAACATCCGAAACAAGCTTCCGGTCTCATCAAGATTCGAAGCGCGGACCGGCATCCACTCCTCGTAGGCGCGAAACCCGTCTCGACGGCGACGCTCCCAGGGTCCCTGGCGCCCGGCGTCGTGGTTTTCGGCCCCGCCTTGCCAGGCATCGTTGGCCACTTCATGATCGTCCCAGATAGCAATCATGGGCATGGCGGCATGGACGGCCTGCAGGTCGGGATCGGACTTGTACTGCGCGTGGCGCAGGCGATAGTCTTCCAGGCTGGTCAGGTCGTTGGCCGGAACGGAAATACGCCCAAGCGCTTCGGCTCGCTGCGAGGCGTATCCATCAACGCCATATTCGTAGATATAGTCGCCCAGGTGCACTAGCAGGTCGACGCCCGGATGGCGTGCGATATCCCGATAGGCGGTGAAATAACCGGCTGGATAGTTCGAGCATGACACCGCTGCCAGGGTAAATCGATCCAGCGACCCGGCCGGCAGCGTGCGGGTCCGCCCCGTGATGGAACGACTGCCCAGGGCCTCGAAGCGATAGTAATAAATCCGGCCGGGATCGAGTCCGACGACGTCGACCTTGACGCAGAAATCGCGCTCGGACGCAGCAGCGGTCTCGCCGCGCCGAACGACCTGCCGAAATTCCGGGTCTAGGGCCATGACCCACCGCGTTTCAATTTGATCGGCTCCCTTGGGCACCGACACCCGCGTCCAGATCACCACACGTTCATGCAGCGGGTCTCCGCTGGCCACGCCGTGGGCGAAGACGCGATGGGAAACATCGGCTGTCGCCTCGGCCCGAACCCGCATCGGTAGTACCAGATAGGCCGACGAAAGACCGGCCAGGCGAAACAGATCGCGACGGTTCATCATTCCCTCCGCTTAGAAGACCGCGCGCAGACCCAGGCCATACAGCCTCGGGGCACCGGCGATAAAGGTCGGGATATTGAAAATCGCGCCCGTGTTGCCGGCATCGATGATGAAACTGCGATCAGTCAGATTATTGACAAAGGCCTCGACGGCAAAACGACCACCGGCAAATTCATAACCGGCCCGGACGTTGATCAGCGCATAAGCATCTTCACTGATGGACGGGACCTCAAAGAGGGTCTGACCCGATGCCGGTAGCACGACCGCGTAGCGGCCCTGGTTGTCATCCTCGAAAAAGACCTTGGACTGGTACGTCACCGATGGGGTCAGGAACAGCCGTCCTCCGCTGACAGCCCAACTGGCCCTAAGCGCCAGGGCTGCCGTGTGGTCGGGTGAGAGACGGAATCGGTTGCCGGCAAATATCAGCGGGTTTCCTTGATCGTCGGTCTTGTCGAAGCGCGAATGGTTGTAGGCGTAGCTGGCATACAGATCCAAACCATCACCCATGTTGAAGCTGAGCTGGGTTTCGATACCGCGCGAAGTCGCAGTTCCAGCATTGATCAACTGCAGGTCGGGCGGAATGCCGGGACCTGCATCAACCGAAACGGTGGTCTGAAAGTTCTCGTAGTCGTAGTAAAACGCCGCGAGGTCAAACTGTGAGCGGCCGTCCATGAACGCCATCTTGTAGCCGATCTCATAGCTGTCGACAAGCTCTTCAGGCACCCGCTCGAAGGCCACTGGCACCCCGAGTGCCGGATTGAACTGACCGGCCACATCTTCGATCACGTCGGGGCGGCGACCGCGCGCGTAGTTGCCGTAAACATAACGATTCGCCGCAAGTTCGAAATTCAGGTTGGCACGCCAGACCCAGCCGTCAAAGTTACGCCCGACAGTGGGGTCATCATCAGAGGACACCGGTGTGTTGATGTCCGGCACCAGCAGGTTTGGCAGGAATGGATTGTTGATCTCCACGCCGGAAGAAAAAATCGTTTCCTTGCGATCGCGCGTGTAGCGCAAACCCGCGGTTGCGGTAAGGCGATCAGTCAGCGCGTAGCTGACATCGGCAAACAGGTCCCAAGAGCGGTTGTCGGCAAAGTTGGTGAACTGTTCTTGCTGATACAAGCCCGTCGGGATCCCGCCGGCGGCCAGTGCCCCGGCCAGCAATGCCGGGTCGCCGCTCAAAAATAGCTGCGCCAGCCCGGGATCACCGAACAGTGTCGCCTGGCCATTGACGATCGGGCCGGTGGCTGCGATGGAATTGAGCAAGGCGCCGACCACCGCACCGTCCAGGCCGAGCGGTACGCGCTGGCTGCCCTCCTCGACGAAGAAGCCGCCACCAAAAAAGGCGGTCAGGCGGTCATCCGGCTGAAAGGTGAAGCGCAGTTCGGAGCTGAGCTGCTCACCCTCTGCCTGCTCACCAAAAAAGAACAGCTCGAACGCGCTGCCGTCCGGATCGAAGGCTTCGAAAGAGTCGAACTCGCGCCAGGCAGTGGTGCTGTTGATCGTCCAGGCCGAAGACGGCTGCCAGTTGATGATCGCGCTCAGGTCGAAGATGTCGCGCTGGGTGCCCAGCGCCCGACCGCCCAGCAGGCCGCCGAAAGCATTGAGCGAGGCCGCCGAGTATGGATCAGTATCGCCCCCCAGGGCCGGCAAGATGCCGGACTTGAACGAGGTTCCCGGTGCATCGTCTTCAACATAGTGGAAGATGAGATCAACATGACTGCGGTCACCAAACAGCGTTCGCCAGCTTCCGCGCACGGCACGCGTGTCGGTTCCATTGAGTTCTCCGCCAAGATTGTTGTCGATGAAGCCGTCACGCGCGCGGTAGGTGGCCGCCAGACGAAACGCTGAACTGTCATTGCCTAGCGGAACATTGATCATGCCGTCAAACTTGCGATAGGCAAAATTGCCGAATTCCAGTCGCGCGCTGCTGTCCCAGTCGTTTACCGGCTTTTGAGTGACCAGATGCACCGCCCCGATTTGTGCACTGCGGCCAAAAAGCGTTCCCTGCGGGCCTTTCATGACTTCAATCCGCTCCAGATCAAACAGCGGGACATAGGAGCCGCGCGAGCGGGAAATCGACACGCCGTTTTGAAACACAGACACGCGCGGCTCAATGACTGAGGATCCGTCGTCGGAGGTGATACCCCGAATCACGAAGCCCGGATTGTTGACGCTTTGTTCCTGGATTTGCAGCCCAGGCACGAAGGTCGACAAATCAGCAAGATTCTCCAAACCCACGTCATCCAGGAAATCCTGATCAAAGCTTGAAACCGCAATCGGTACTTCAGTAGCCACCTGTTCCCGAAACTGTGCGGTCACAACGATGACATCGTCGGGACGTTCCACCGCTGATGCGTCATCCTGGGCAACGGCAACTGGGGCCAGAACATGAAGACCAAGCGCGCCGAGCGCACAAGGCCAAAACAGCTTGCGATGAGACGGGTTCAAGGGAATGCACTCCTCAGCACAGATCAAGAGAGGCTATCGTGCTGAAGAATTCTTAAGATCCGGTTAGCAAGATATGACCTATGCATGAATGCCCCTGCCTTTGCTGCCGGGACGGATGGATGTCATGGATCTGCAACACCTTAATGTTGAAGTACGAGGGAACCTGAAATTAGCTTTCCCACTCGTGCTTCGGATATCTGCAACCATTATTCTGATCGCCGGATTCGCCTTTTCGAGTGCATCGAGCATGGCCGACACACAGATCATTGCTCATCGGGGTGCTTCGGCCTATCTGCCCGAGCATACCTTTGAAGCCTATCTGCTGGCCTACGGCCAGGGTGCGGATTTCATCGAGCCTGACCTGGTCATGACTGCCGATGGCCATCTGATCGCCATGCATGACCTGACCCTGGAAGCCACGACCAACGTTGCCGAGGTCTTCCCCGACCGGGCGCGCGAAGACGGGCGGTTCTTTGCCCTCGATTTCACGCTCAAAGAACTCCGGCGCCTCAAGGTCTCGGAACGAATCGAAGCCGATACCGGCAAGGCCCGTTTCCCCGATCGCTGGCCGCCAGGACTTGGAGAGTTCCGAATCGTTGCTTTCGAAGATCTCGTGATATGGCTGCGCGAGCTCAACCGCGCCACGGGGCGACGGGTCGGGCTGTATCCGGAGACCAAGTTTCCGGCCTTCCATGCCGAGGCAGGCTTTGATATCGCCGGGACGCTGATCGAGGTGCTCCTGCGGCACGATCTGCCGGATGCGGACATGCCCATCTTCATTCAGAGCTTCGAACCCGAGCCACTGGAGCGCATACGCAGCCAGCACGGTGACCGCTTCGCACTCATTCAGCTGATCGGCGACAACAAGTGGGAAATGAACGCCGTTGATTACCAGGCCATGACCAGCTCGAAGGGGCTGGCGCATGTGGCGAGCTACGCGGCCGGCATCGGACCGCCGCTGAACGCGCTCATTGAAACCGACGGGGCGGGCCAGCCCCGGCCAAGTTCACTGTTTCAGTCTGCTCGCCGCCTGAACCTGGCGATCCACCCGTTCACTTTTCGTCGCGAGGGATTGCCGGCCGGACGCTCACTGGAATCGCTGCTGGACCTTTTTATCCATGAGCTGGCAATCGATGGGCTGTTTACCGATCATCCGGACGTGGCGGTGCAGCGGCGGGCGCTGGCGCCTTGAAAAGTCGGACGGGTTCGGGGTCTGACGGCCCGGCCAATGACGCCAGGACTCGGCTGTTGGCGCCGGATCAGCGGGCAGCGCGTCGTTACCCTGTACCTGACCGGGAGAATGCATCACGCAAGATCAAAGATTGCGGGTCGGCGATGTTGCATTCTGTCCCAGGGTCGGCTGGATTCAGCCACGCGCCGTGACCAGCGCGAACCCCAGCCACACGACCACAACACCCAGCACGATACTGGAGACGACATAGCTGCCGGCGACCAGCACTTCCCCGCGCCGCAAAAGCTGGAAGGTTTCCAGGCCAAAGGCCGAGAAGGTCGTAAACCCTCCGGCAAGCCCGGTAAACAGAAACAGGCGTACTTCCGGGGAGAAGGCATCGTGTTTGACGACCAACCCGGCCAGGATCCCGGCCAGCAGACAGCCGATCACATTGACCGAAAACGTGGCCACGGGAAATCGCCAGTCCATGGATTGTTGCACAGTCCAGCTGGACAGGTAATAGCGAAGCGTCGAACCCAGAGCACCGCCCAAAGCAACGATCAGCGCGAATTTCATGCAACCTCCCATGAGTGATGCCGGCCGGCGGCCAGATGGCCTATCGTAGCGTTTCATGATGGAACGCCGGCTTAGGCGGCGAGGAATTCTGCGTGCTCTTGCCTGCAACCGGCATCGACGAGGCCCATGCCATCCCGGTCACGGCAAGCATCCGGGTAACCGCAATGCAGGGCGCGACAGAGCGCCCGGAAGATGGGCTCCAGCGCGCGGATGCAGCCCTCTACTTGGAGCCGCGCGCAGCGATCGCGAAAACCGGTCGGCTCAGCCGGGCTCGGGCCGATACCAGCTAGGGTTCAGGAACGGGATCATCGCCGCGGTCACCGCCGGTGCATACAGCCCGGCCCGATCCAGCGCACCGCGGGTCAGCAGGCCGATGGCGCCGTCCGCGCGCTTTGAATCGTTGCGCCCGAACACTTCGTCGTCGGCATGTCCCAGTTCCATGCCGGCTCTGACCTTGTCGGCGACGATGTCCGGCAGCACAAAGGCAGCACTGCGCGCCCGGCCGACCCGACCGTCGCGATCGAGCACCACGATCCAGGCGAACGTGAGCATGCCTTCGGGCGAATCTTCGACCCCGCCCTCAACGCCAAACCAGTAGCTGGCGCCCGGGACCGCCGCGCGCGCCCTGCGGGCCCGGTTGTCCGCTCCATGCCGCGTCTCGGCATCGCTCAATGGCTGCTCGGCAACGCCGGAATCAACCGCGACTGAGAGCAGTTCCAGATCCATGTCCGGCAAAACCGTGCGAACGCCGATCTCAACGGCACGCAGCTTGACCGGATTGGTCGATGAAACGACGATTCGGACGGGGATGGTTTCGGTGACGGTCATCTGCATGAATCTTACTCGTTACAAGGCGGCTGCCAGGATGTCTATGGAAGCCGCGATCATCAACGATGCCAGATCACCGTGGCTTCCTGCATCTCCGATAACTGCTCGCGCAGCTGGCCGATCAGGTTCTCCCAGTGGCGCTCGTCGTCGAACCAGGGAAAAGCCTGCGGAAACGCCGGGTCATCCCAGCGCCGGGCCAGCCAGCCCTGGTAGTGAATCATGCGCAGCGCGCGCAGGGCCTCGACCAGGTGGAGTTCGCGCGGGTCGAATTCGCAGAAGGTTGAATAGGCCTCCAAAAGCCAGCCCCACTGCTGCTCGCGGGCCTGACGCTCACCGGAAATCAGCATCCACAGATCCTGCACCGCCGGGCCGGTGCGGCAGTCATCCAGATCGACAAAATGCGGCCCGTCGCGCCACAGGATGTTTCCCGGATGACAGTCGCCGTGCAGGCGAATGGCCCGGTAATCACCGGCCCGCTCCCAGGCAGCAGCCACGTGCGCCAGCAGGTCGTCGGTCAGGGTGCGGAAAGCCGATTCCAGGTGAAACGGTATCCACTGATTTTCCAGCAGCCAGTCGCGCGGCTCGCGGCCCAGCGCCTGGACCGAAATCGAACCCCGATGCTTGAACGCGCCGGACTTTCCGACCGCATGCAGCCGGCCCAGCGCACGGCCGATGCGCTTGAGCGTTTCTTCATCCTCCGGTTCCGGCGCATGGCCGCCCTGGCGCGGAAACAGGGCGTAGCGAAAATCGCCATGCTTGTGCAGGGTAAGACCGTCGAAGGCCAGGGGGGCGACCACCGAAAGCCCGCTGGCGGCCAGTTCGGCGGTAAACGCATGTTCTTCGAGGATGGCCTCGTCGGACCAGCGCGCCGGCCGGTAGAACTTGGCGATCACCGGATCGGCTGCTTCCAGACCGATCTGCCAGACCCGGTTCTCATAGCTGTTCAAGGCCAGCAGGCGGCCGTCGGTCACCAGGCCCAGCGCTTCGGCGGCCTCAAGCACGCGTTCTGGCTGCAGCGCGGCAAACGGACGGCCCGGATTGTTGGTGGCTTGTTCTGTCATGGTTGTATTGTGCGCCCGATCGCCTCGGCCGACCGGCCGATCGCTCATCTCGCCGCAGCCGCTACAATGGCACCGCACCAGCATCCGGATTGCCCTGCCCAAAATGCCGCATGATCAAGCGGTGGTCGCCATCCAGACCGCCGATCAGCATCGTTTCGAACTGATCCATATCCCGGCCGCCGACAAGGCCCGACAGTCGCTGCTGTTCCTGCCCGGCATGGGTCTGTCGGCGCGCCAGTACATTGCTTTTGGCCAGGCCCTGACCGCGGTCGGGGTCGAGACGCTGATCCACGAATGGCGCGGACTGGGGTCGTCGAGCCTGCGCGCCGGGCGCCCTGAGAACTGGGGTTACCGCGAACTGCTGGAACATGATCTCGATCCGGCCCTGGACGCGGCCCGCGGCCTGGCCGCAGGCCGGCCGCTGATCATCGGTGGTCACAGCCTGGGCTCCCAGCTGGCCCTGCTGGCCGCGGCCCGCCGACCGGATGACTGCCAGGGCCTGCTCATCGTCGCCGGCGGGGCACCTTACTGGCGCTGCTTTCACGGCTGGATGCGGGCAACCCTGCGGGCGATCTTTTTCGGCATGCCGGTCGCCGCGACGGTCGTCGGGCACTACCCCGGCCGCCGGCTGGGATTTGCCGGGCGCGAGGCGCGCGGCGTGATCAACGACTGGGCCGCCAGTGGCCGCAGCGGGGTTTACCGCCCATCCGGCATGGATTTCGATTTCGAGGCCGCTTTGGGCCGGCTCGACCAACCGCTGCTCAGCGTCCGCATGACCGACGACTGGTTCGTGCCCCAGGCCTCGCTGGACTGGCTGAGCGGCAAGCTGGGCTCGACCGTCAAACAGCAGGTCGACATTGATCGCACCGCCATGGATGGCCCGGCCGACCACTACCGCTGGATGCAACAACCGGCCAGCACGGCCAGGGCCATTGCCCACTGGGCCGCTCATCGGCTTCAGCCAGCCGGATCAAGCAGCGCCGCAACCAGTCGGGCGTAGAGCTTCTCGCGCAGACTGCCCGGCTGGTCCAGACCGAGCCGGGCCAGCGCTGACCGATGCCGTGCCGGCCGGCCGCGCCAGGCGGCAGCCAGCAACTGCGGCTTGCTGCGCGCCAGCACCCGGAGCTGCTTGAGCGCGGCAATCAGCTCCAGCTCCAGTTCGGTGAAATCGCAGCCGAAGGGATAGGCGGGAAAGCGCTGGCGGTCAAAATGGCGGTGCAGAAACGCCGGGGTATTGCGCCGGGCCGCGGCCGGGATCTGCCAGTCGCAGGCGAGCTTGCCGGCCGAGCGGGCGCGCTCGACCAGTTCTTCCTGGAACTCGGCGTCCATCACCCCGACCAGCGTCTGGATGCATTCCTCGTCGGTCTTGCCGCGCAGGTCGGCAATGCCGTACTCGGTCACGAAGATATCGCGCATGTGGCGCGGTATGGTGCAGGCCGGGTAGTCCCAGACGATGTTGGAGACGCGCTGACCCTGGCGGTCGCGGGTCGCGCGCAGCATCAGGATCGAGCGTCCGCCTTCCATTGCATGGGCCATGGCAATGAAGTTGTACTGACCGCCCACGCCGGAGACCACCTGGTGGTCGCGCAAGCCGTCGGAGACCGCCGCCCCGGTCGCGGTAACCATCATGCAGGTATTGACGAAACGGGCATTCAGACGCTGGGCGATCTCCAGCGCCTCATTGCCGCCATAGAGCTGGTTGATCCGGCCCACGCCATGCATGCGAAACCGCGGCCGCTCGGTCTCCGACAGGCCGTTGAGAAAATCATAGAAGGCGCGGCTGCCGAGGTAGAAGCCGCCGTCCATGACCGCGCCGGTGCCGGCCTGGTCCAGGGCTTCACCGGCATTGGCACGCTGTTGCAACTGCTCGTCGTCGAACACTTCGCGCTTGAGTATGCCGGCCCGGTAGAGGTGCATGAAGCCGTCCATGAACAGCTCGCTGGCGCCATACAGCCCATGCTCGAATGGCCGGCGATCTTCCAGCTCGCAGACCGGCGGCTCGAGGGCGGCGAGCAGTTCACGGTAGGCGGTATTGTCGCGCTGACGCAGGATCAGACTGTGGACCAGGGCATCGGCCAGCGAACCGATACCGATCTGCAAGGTGCCCTGATCGGCGATCAGGCGGCTGGCATGAAAGCCGACGGCCTGGTCCTGCAGGCTGACCGGCGAGCGCGGCAGGCCGAACAGCGGCTGGACCGGATCGGTTGCGATGATGTGATCAAAGAAATCGGGTTCGACCACCGCATCGCCGGGCATGAACGGCAGCCCGGGGTGGACCTGACCGATGGTCAGGTGGCGCCGGTCGTTGAGCCGCTCGAGGCGTTTTTTCAGATCCAGGCTGACGTCCGGGTTACATGACAGGCTGTAGACGCCGTTGCGCGGTGGCGAGACCAGCTGCAGGGTCAGATTGACCCCGCGGTCGGCCAGATCACGCGCCACGTGGGTATAGTTCGAGGAAATGTAGCGCCGCTGGCGCAGCCGGTTGCCCAGCGCCGCACCGGACTGAAAATAAAACTCTGTGACCCTGATATTGTCCGGCATCGACTCGGCGCGCAGGTCGGCCAGGTAGTCCAGGCGCGGATAGTCGGTCCCGAAATGGCGGTTCAGGAAAGGCTTCAGAAAGCGTTCCTGCAGCCAGTGATCAGGCTCGGGCAGGTCCAGCGACAGCGCGGTGACGATCTCCAGTTGAATCGATGGGTCCTGACAGGCGCGGGCATAGAAGGCATTGACCAGCCGGTTGGGCTTGCCCAGGGCCAGCGGCAGCCCCATGACGATGCGCTTGCCGAGGATGCCGAGTACCTGGTCTATGAGTGCTTCATAGGCGTGCGGCTGCGGGCTCAATCCAGGGTCCTCCTTGGCTCAGCCGATTACGGCATGGCGCTACCTTAAAACATCCGGCCCGGGCCTTGCTAAAATTCCGGCTCTTGTCCCGCTGACCATTGCGCCCTGCCCGCCATGAGCGTCTATGAGCTACTGAAGAATCTCCACATCGTGCTGGCCCTGGTCAGTCTGTTCGGCTTTGCGCTGCGCGGCTTTGTCCGCCTGGTCCAGCAACGCCAGCTGGCCGCACCGCTGCTCAGGATCGGTCCGCACGTGTCAGACACGCTGTTGCTGGCCACCGGCCTTGCCTTGTGGCTGCTCAGTGGATTCAGTTTGTGGTCGTGGCTGGGGGCCAAGCTGGTGCTGATCGCCGTCTACATTTATACCGGCGTGCTGGCATTCCGCGCGCCCGAGCAGGGCCGGGCCGTATCGCTGTATGCCGGCGCCCTGGTGCTGTACCTGGCGATCGTCGTGGTCAGCGTTTTCAAGCCAGTCCTGTAACCGCCCGGCAAGGCGCTCTACCAGGGGATGGACTGACCGTCCCAGGCGAAGAAGCCCCCGCTGTCAGCCGGTTCCAGACCATCAATGACCTGGAGCAGGTGGCGGGCGACAAACTGCGGTGCAAACAATTTTTCGGGCGGCACATTGGCCTGAAACGGCGCCGACAGGTCGGTATCGGTGGTTCCTGGATGGAGCGCGGCGACGATGACATTGGCAAAGCGGCGCCGGGCTTCAATCGAAGCGGTCTTGAGGATCTGGTTGAGCGCGGCCTTGCTGGCACGATAAGCATACCAGCCGCCCAGACGATTGTCGCCGATTGAACCGACCCGGGCCGACAGCGCCGCAAACACTGCCTTGCCATCGCTTGGCATCAGCGGCAGAAAATGGCGCAGGCCAAGAGCCGGGCCGATGCTGTTGATCGCAAACACGCGCAGCATCGCCTCGCCATCGATGTCCTCCAGCCGTTTTTCAGGCGCCAGCCCACGGCCACTTTCGTGCAATATTCCGGCTGTGTGCAGCACCAGGCGAGGGCGAAACCCCAACGCGCGCAGGGTCTCGGCGGCCCCGGCAACCGAGTTCGGGTCGCAGACATCGATGCCCTGCCCGATCAGGCGGTCGCCATGACGCTGGACAAGCGCCTGGAACGCCGGCGTCGATTCGGTTGAGCGGGCCCCGGCGACAACCCGACCGACAGCCGGGCTGTCGAGCAGCTCGCGCACTAGCGCCAGGCCGATGCCGCGGCTGGCGCCGACCACCAGCGCATCGATGGGTTTGGGTAAGGAATCCAGCATGTGGGTACCGTATGATAGTCAGCGTGAAACTTCCGACGTCCCCATTTGCCCGCTTTGCCTGGCTGGTGATCACCGTGCTGCTGGTGACCGCTTGTGGGTCGGGGGCGCGCGAAATTCGCGGTGAGTTGCCGCTGGTCCGCCTCGAGAGCCTGGAGGTGGACGACCAACATGTCATCCTGGCCGTTGGACTGCGCAACATCAATGATCGCAGCCTGATGCTGCGCCGGCTGGCGACCCGGGTGATGGTGGAAGGCCAGCTGTTGCTGGATACAGAAGCGGCGTTTCAGATCGATATCAGCGCCCGCGGGCGGGAAGTCGTCAGGCTCGAGGCAACCGGTCAGGCCGCAGGGCTGGCGGTGCTGGCCGAACGCTTCGGCCCGACCACAGGCACCGATCGAGCCCTGGCCAATGCCGCCTGGACCATGGAGCTGACCCTGGTCGATGCACGCGAGCGCCAGTCGGACAGCCAGGTCCAGGGCTTTCTCCACCCGGTCCCCGGGCGGCCGGGACAATTTCGCTGAGCGCAAGGAGCGTACCTCTCATGACCCTTGGGTACTGGTGTGTTCTGATCGCGGCTGTCATGCCCTACCTGATGATTGGCATCGCCAAGATCGGGGTACGCGATTTCGACAATCGCCGCCCGCGGGACTGGTATGAAAAGGCCAGCGGCTTTCGTCGGCGCGCGGTCTGGGCGCAGCAGAACAGCTTCGAGATCTTTCCGATCTTTGCCGCTGCGGTGATCATCGCCCACCTCGCCGGCACCGCTCAAACCACCATCGACAGCCTGGCGATCGCCTTTATCGCCAGCCGGATCGGCTACGTCATCAGCTACCTGGCCGACCTGCACCTGCTGCGTTCGCTGGTCTGGACCGTCGGATTTGCGTGCTGCGTGGCACTATTTGTCTATTCGGTGTGACCGAGAGCCAGACTTACGGCACATTGACGCCGACCCGCCAAGACCCTAGGCTAGCGCTCTTCCATCGCCTGTTTTGAGAGACAAGACCATGAGCCTGCGCATTACCCTGGACTTCACCGACAAAGACCTGGAACGATTTCGCTACCTGGCCAAGCGCGCCATGGCAGCCTCGCGCGAGATCGACGATGAAACCGTCATCCAGGGCGCGCGTGATCTGCTGGCCGATGTCAACCAGAACGTCGGTTCAGACTACATTCGCGGCCGGCTCAATCAGATCTCCACGCTGATCAACATGCTTAAAGACGAAGGCTGGGGCATGCAGGAGGTGGGTCGAGGACGCGTTCTGGCTGCACTGGCCTACTTCAACAATCCCGACGACCTGATTCCCGATGACGTTCCGGGCCTGGGGTACCTTGACGATGCGATCATGATCGAGTTGCTGTGCCGCGAGCTCAAGCCGGAAATGGACGCCTACCAGGATTTCGTGTCCTACCGCGCTTCCGAGGCCAAGCGGCGCGGAATGGACCCCGACGACCTCAACCGCAGCGATTTCCTCAAAGCGCGCGAGCAGGCCTTGCTGGCCCGGATGCGCCGCCGGCGGCGCGGGGGCGGTGGCGGCAGAGGCCGCCGCTCGCCGTTCTCACTGTTCTGACCTGAGCATCTCGATGTGGGGGATGCCGTCTTCCGGGTATGGCCCGCGGACGAAGCGGAAACCCAGGCTGGCATAAAAGCGGTCCAGATGCTGCTGGGCCGAGATCCGGATGTGCATGCCGGGGTAGAGGTGTTCGGTCAGTTCAATCGCCCGCCTCATCAATGTCCGGCCCAGACCGGTGCCGCGGTGGGCCTGCACAGTCAGCACGCGACCGATGGACGGATCGGCGAACCGGGTTTCCGGCGCGGTGATCCGGGCATAGGCAGCCACCTGGCCAGCCGCATCCACCGCCCACAGGTGATGCGCGCTCTGGTCCAGCCCGTCCAGTTCCGGATAGGGGCAGTCCTGCTCGACCACGAAAACCGCCACCCGGGCCGCTAGAATGGCGTACAGGTCATCGCCGGACAGGTCGGCGAAACCCGATTCGCGCCACTCGAACGCGGGCCTTGCTGCTTGCTGTTGTTCTGTCACACCAGTCCTTGAGGGTTGTTCTTGAGCACTATTGTCCACGATATCCGCCTGGCGGCCGGGTTCGAGATCCCGGCCGGGACCGTGGCTGCCCGAACGCTCAGCCGGGCGCAGGCCGAACCGCTGGCCGCGGCCCTGGCCGCCGATCTGGCGCGAACCGTGCCCGATGCCGCTCAGGCCATGCTGGCGGTGGCCGGGGCTGTGTTTGAACCCGGCCAACTGTTACGACCCGGTTTCCCGGCCTGGTCGGCACTGGCGGATCTGGCCGCACCGATCCTGCGCGACCAGGGACTGGCTCCGCGCCTGCTGGCGATCGGCAGCCACCAGACACGCCTGCCCGACCGCCGCCTGAGCCCTCCGGCCGAGGCGTTCCAGGGTCAGTTCGTGGTCATACCGATGCTGTTGATCGCCGACGGCGAGCTGGGGCCTGAGTTGGAAAGCGCCCTGGAGCGTGAGCTGTTCGAGCGCGGCAGCATCGCCCCCCCGGCCCGCGCCCTGCTGGATGAGGCCCTGGGGCTGGACTCGGTGCACGGCCAGTTGCTCACCGCGGCCGATCTGCTGGCCTTGCAGCATGTCCAGATGGACGCCGCCGGACTCGGCGGCTTCTGGCCGGTGGTCGAACACGCTGTTCTGGCTGGCGATGAGGCAGCCGGGTTCGAACTGGCCGGCGGACTGCAGGCGCGCTGGCGCCCGGCCGACCAGTCGCTGACCATCGACTTCGTGCCGTTCGGGCTTTTCGACGGCCCAGCGGCCGACTACCTGCTGTGGCAACGCGCCCTGCGCACGCTCACCGCCCTGGCCGACGCCCATGGCCTGACCTGGCAGCCAGCCTGCAGCACGGACTGCGAGGTCGATGGCAGCGGCCGGCTGGTCAGCCACCGCGTCGGCCCCTGCGCCGGACCCGATCGAGCCGCCGAGCATGTCGATCCGGATGCCGGTCTGATCGCCTGGTCAATCGTCGAGCAGGGGCAATTGCGCCATCTCTACCCGCTGGATGCCGCCACCGCCCGTCATCAGCGTGACCGCCTGGGCGAGCTTTATCCGCATATGCCCACCCACCCACCGGATGCGCTGCGGCGATGACAACAACCCGCAAGACCCGCCGTCGCTACGACGCCAACCCGCTGGCCTATGTCGGTCGCTCGCCGATCCACGGCCGCGGCCTGTTTGCCCGACGCGCGATCGACGTCGATGAATACATCGGCAGCTATCGCGGGCGGCGTACCCAGACCAATGGCATGCACGTGCTGTGGCTGTGGAACGAGGAACGCGCGCGCTGGGAAGGCATCGACGGCGACAACGAGATGCGCTTTCTCAATCACGCCGACCAGCCCAACGCCGACTGGTGGGGTGCAGACCTGTACGCGATCCGGCCGATCGCCCGCGACGAGGAAATCACCTTCGACTATGGCTGGAACGACGAAGCAGAGGACTGAATCACCGCCTAGCCCCCACAGATTCGATTCGCGCTACCCTTTTTCGCTTCAACCCATCACCCGAGATCAAGATGAAGATCGCCAGCTGGAACGTCAACTCGCTCAAGGTCCGCCTGCCCCAGGTCCTCGACTGGCTCGACCACCAACGCCCCGACGTGCTCGGGCTGCAGGAAACCAAGCTGACCGACGAGAAGTTCCCGGCCGCGGCGTTCGCCGAGCTCGGCTACCAGGTCAGCTTCTCCGGCCAGCCGACCTACAACGGGGTGGCCCTGATCTCGACCGGTGCCCAGATTGACCCGGTCAGCCGGATTCCCGATTTCGAGGACGTCCAGAAACGCGTGATCGCGGCCACCATCGACGGGGTCCGGGTGATCAACCTGTACGTGGTCAACGGCCAGGAAGTCGGCAGCGAGAAATTCGACTACAAGCTGGCCTGGCTGGCCGCCGTCACCCGCTGGGTCGAGGCCGAGCGGGTCCGCCACGACAAGCTGGTCGTGATGGGCGATTTCAACATCGCCCCCGACGATCGCGACGTCCACGACCCGGTCGCCTGGCACGAGAAGATCCTTTGTTCGACCCCCGAGCGTGAAGCACTGCAACGCCTGCTCGACCTGGGGCTGCACGACAGCTTCAGGCTGTTCGACCAGCCTGAGGCAGTGTATTCGTGGTGGGACTACCGGGCGGCGATGTTCCGGCGCGGGTTGGGCCTTCGCATTGACCTGGTGCTGTGCTCGGAGGCCCTGAAAGCAGCCTGCACCACCAGCTACATCGACAAGGAACCACGCCGCCTGGAACGACCGTCGGATCACGCCCCGGCGGTGGCCGAATTCAACTTGAAATGACCGGGCCGGGTCGGGCCGGCTCCGGTCGCTGAACCTGGCTGCCGGGCTTTTAGTTCAACATCGCCTGGACACCGCCTTCAAGATTGTAGACCTCGGCGAATCCCTGCTTGCGATAGTGCTCGGCCACCGCCTGGCTGGAAACGCCGACGTTGCACACGAACACCAGCGGCAGCTTGGGATCGGCATCCTTGAGCTCGGCCATCAGGCCGGCATCCAGCGCCCGGGCAAATTCCAGCGGATAGGCCTTGCGGTCGGTCTCGGAGCGGGTGTCGACCACCATCACCCGCTCACCGGAGTTGATCTTGCGCTGCAGGTCGGCCGGGCTCATCTGGCGCACCGGCGGCGGCGCACCCGGCAGATCCAGTTTCAGGCCCTCACCCTGCACGGTTTCGACCCAGTCGATCTTCGCCCCCCGGGCGCGCTGGGCCGAAGCCAGGTCCATCAGGATGGTGATACCGGCGGCCTCGGTGGCAATCTCATGACCCTCGCGCGGACCGATGTTGAAATTGGCATCCCAGTCCGAGGCGACGGAAAAATGCAGGAACTGGCCCGGGTAGCCGGCCAGGAACTCGCGGATCTTGGCCGCCGCCTGGTCGCTGATCGCGATTTCAGGCGGTGTCCGATCAGGCTTTTCCAGGCCAAGCATCTCGTGCAGCTCGCCGGCGTTGAACATCTCGGTGATGATGTCGCAGCCGCCCAGCAGTTCGCCCTTGACGTAGAGCTGCGGGATGGTCGGCCAGTTGCCGTAGACCTTGATGCCTTCGCGGATGGCTTCGTCTTCAAGCACGTTGAAGGCGGCAAAATTGCCCCCCAGCAGGCTGTCGAGCATGCCGGCGGTCTTGGCCGAGAATCCGCACTGCGGCATCTTTGGCGTGCCCTTCATGTAGAGCACGACATCGTGCGAGGCGATCTGCTTTTCGATTCGGTCTTTCAGCGCGGGGTCAAGGGTCATGAAATCAAATCCGGATTGAAGTGGTCCTGATTTGATATTGTCGGGCCTCGGGCAGGCCGAATCAAGCCTTGAGCAGATCCATCGGTGGAGATGCCGGCCGTTCTGCGCTAATCTGCAGGCTCTCAGGGTCCCAGCGAAAATCAATGTCGAGCATGAAAGCCCCGTTTCGAGTTGCCAGTCGGGTCGGTGACGTCCGCTACGAGATTCGTGGCGCCCTGGCCCGGCGTGCCCGCGAACTTGAACAGCAGGGTCATGACATCCTGCACCTGAACATCGGCAATCCCGGCGCCTTTGGCCTGCGCACGCCTGAAACCATGCGCCGGGCGGTGGTGCGCAACCTCAAGTACAGCGAAGCCTACGGGCCACAGACCGGCATCTTTCCGGCGCGCGAGGCGGTCGCCATGCAGTTCCAGTCGCGCGGGCTGACCGAAACCCGCTATGACCAGGTCATGATCGGCAACGGCGTGTCCGAACTGGTCGACCTGGTCCTGCGCTCGCTGCTCGAACCGGGCGAGGAGGTGCTGATCCCGGCGCCGGATTATCCGCTGTGGACGGCTGCGGTGGTCTTGAACGGCGGTGTGGCCGTGCACTATCCCTGCCCGGCCGACCAGGGTTTCATGCCCGACATCGATGCCATCGCCCGGTTGATCACGCCGAAAACCCGGGCCCTGGTGGTGATCAACCCCAACAACCCCACCGGTGCGGTCTACCCGGAATCAGTCCTGCGCGCGCTGGCCGAACTGGCCGCCGAGCACGACCTGATCATTTTCAGTGACGAGATCTACGACTCGATCTGTTACGACGAGGCCCGCTTCGTGCCAATGGCGCCCCTGGCCGAACAGACGCTGTGCGTGAGCTTCGGCGGCCTGTCCAAGGTTTATCGGGCCTGCGGCTGGCGGGTCGGCTGGGCGGTGTTCACCGGCGCCCTGGACCGCGCCGACGACTACCGCCTGGCGGTCGAGAAACTCGCCGCCCTGCGCCTGTCGGCCAACGTGCCCGGCCAGTGGGCGGTCCAGACCGCGCTGGGCGGCTACCAGTCGATCGCCGATCTGGTGGCCCCCGGCGGACGTCTGCATGACTCCCGCCAGGCGGTCATCGAGGCCTGCCAGCAAAGCTGTTTTCTGGACCTGGTCACCCCGATGGGCGCAATGTACGCCTTTCCCTCGGTCCGGCCCGAGGTCATGCCCGACTTCGATGATCACCGCTTTGCCACCGAACTGCTTGAGCACAAGCATATCCTGGTCGTGCCCGGCTCGAGCTTCAACATCCCCGACCGCCACTACTTCCGGATCACCCTGCTGCCTGAAGCCGAGGACCTGGCGGCAGCCTTCGGCCGGATCGACGAACTGCTCGAAGAACTGGCCGAGCGCCCGAAAAGCCTGCAGACCGCCTGAAAAAACGCATCGACCCGATGACCGAACCACCCAACCCGTTGCTGGCACCGGGGCTGCCCCGCTTTGCCGACATCCGACCCGAGCATGCCCTGCCGGCCATCGAGCAGCGCCTGGCCGACTATCGCGCGCTGATCGAACACATCGAGACTGCGACCGAAGCACCCGACTACTCCGGCGTGGTCGAGGCCGAGACCCTGGCCGACAATGCCCTGTCGTCGACCTGGTCGACCATTGCCCACCTGCACGGTGTGACCCGCACGCCTAAGTGGCGCAAGGTCTACCCGGAATGTCTCGAAGCCCTGACCCGCTTTCATGCCGAACGCAGCCAGAACCGGGCCCTGCTCGGCGCCTACCAGGCCTTGCGCCAGCGCGCCGACTTCGATCGCCAGCCGCCGGCAATGCGTGCATCGATCGCCCATGAGCTGACCGAATTCCGCCTCGGCGGCGTTGATTTGCCCGCGCCCCAGCGCGAGCGCTTTGCCGCCATCCGCCTGCGTCTGTCAGCGCTGGCCAATCGCTTTGGCAACCATGTCCTCGATGCCACCGAAGCCTGGAGCGAGCACTTCAGCGATGCCAGGCAACTGGCCGGCTTACCGCCCGGCGAGCTTGAACAACTGGCCGACCTGGCGCGACGCGCCGGCCGTGAGGGCTGGCTGGCCAATCTCAGCTATCCCGCCTATCGGGCCATCACCACTTATGCCGATGACCGCGCCCTGCGCGAGCGCTTCCACCGGGCC
This sequence comes from Wenzhouxiangella sp., assembly GCA_046540955.1. Classification (GTDB taxonomy): domain Bacteria; phylum Pseudomonadota; class Gammaproteobacteria; order Xanthomonadales; family Wenzhouxiangellaceae; genus Wenzhouxiangella. The sequence goes on along the minus strand of JBKHEF010000005.1, from coordinate 26,752 downwards.
TACGTCAGCCGCGCGTCGGATGCCGGACCCCAGGCCGGCCAGTTCGACAACAGCGCCATCGTGGCCGAAATGCTCAACCTGCGCAGCGAGCAGGCTGACCTGCTCGGCTTTGACTCGTATGCCGAGATGCGCCTGGTCAACCGCATGGCCGCCAGTCCGCAGGCCGTCGAGTGCTTTCTGCTCGACCTGGCCGGGCGTGCCCGGGAACCCGCTCAAGCCCAGTTGGCCGAGCTGGAGGCCTTTGCCCAGGGCCTCGGCGCTGAACTGCCGCTGGCCCCCTGGGACATGGCCTATTACAGCGAAAAACTGCGCGAGCAGCGCCTGGGCATCAACCGCGAAAAACTCAAGCCCTGGTTTGAGCTCGAAGCGGTCCTGGGTGGCTTGTTCGGCGTCGCCGAATCACTCTTCGGCCTGCGCTTCAAAGCCGATGAAAGCGTTGCGACCTGGCATCCGGACGCACGCTATTTCCGAATCGAAAATGCAGCTGGACACAGTCTGGCCGGCCTGTTCCTTGATCTGTATGCCCGGGCGGCCAAATCCGGTGGGGCCTGGATGAGCGTGGGCCGCTCGCGTCTGGTCATCGGCGACCAGCACCAGCAGCCGGTGGCCTACCTGACCTGCAATTTCGCCCCGCCCGCGGCTGGCAGCCCCAGCCTGCTGACCCACGATGACGTGGTCACGATGTTTCATGAATTCGGCCACTGCCTGCACCACCTGATGACCCGCGTCGACCTGCCGGGCGTGGGCGGCATCAGCGCGGTGGAATGGGACGCAGTGGAATTGCCCAGCCAGCTCATGGAAAGCTGGGCCTGGGACAGCCGGTCACTGGACCGCTATGCCCGCCATGTCGACCGCGATGAGCCGTTGCCCCGGCCCTGGCTGCAAGCCCTGCAGGCCGACCGCCGGTTTCACGGCGCACTGGCGCTGCTGCGCCAGCTCGAGTTTGCCCTGACCGACCTGCGGCTGCATACCCGCGCTTCAGCGACCGCGGATGCGCAGGCCATCCAGCGGACCGTCCATGACCAGATCGCGGTGCTGCCGATGATCGACGACAACCGCTTCCTGATGAGCTTTTCGCACCTGTTCAATGGCGGCTATGCGGCTGGCTACTACAGCTATCTGTGGGCCGAGCGGCTGGCCCGGGATGCCTTCGAGTGGTTTGACGAGCACGGTTTGTTCACCCGTGCGGCCGGCGAGCACCTGGCCGCTGAAGTCCTGGCCGTCGGTGCCAGCCGCCCGATGGCCGAGTCCTGGCAGGCCTTCCGCGGCCGCCCGCCACGCCTGGAACCGCTGCTGGCCGCCTACGGCATCGCCGCCTGAATTGACCCGGCCCGCCGGTAGCGCTCAGGGGCGCGTCTGGCCGTTGCCCAGCACGCGGTACTGGAAGGTGGTCAACTGCTCGACCCCGACCGGCCCGCGCGCGTGCAGCCGGCCGGTGGCGATGCCGATCTCGGCGCCAAAACCGAATTCGCCGCCGTCGGCGAACTGGGTCGAGGCGTTGCGCACCGCGATCGCACTGTCCAGCCCGGCCAGGAAATACTCGGCCACCGCATCATCCTCGGTGATGAGGCCGTCGGTGTGGCCGGAACCATAGCGAGCGATATGGGCCAGCGCCTGCTCGGGCCCGTCGACGGCGCGAATAGCCAGCACCGCATCCAGATATTCGGTCTGCCAGTCGCTTTCAGACGCCGGATGCAGGCGCGAATCCAGCGCACACAAACTTTCGTCGGCCCGCAATTCGCAGCCCAGGCCGGTCAGGCGGTCGACGATCGCCGGCAGCAGATCAAGGCGTTGCCGATCCAGCAGCAGGGTCTCCAGTGCCCCGCAGATACCCGGCCGGCGCATTTTGGCGTTGGCCACCACCTCCACGGCCATGGCGCCATCGGCGGCCGCGTGCACGTAGAGGTGATTGTTCCCGTCCAGGTGCGCCAGCACCGGCACCCGGGCATCGGCCTGGACCCGGGCGACCAGGCGCTTGCCCCCGCGCGGGACGACCATGTCGAGCCATTCGTGGGCGGCCAGCAGGGCACCGACCGCGGCCCGGTCCTGGGTCGGCAGCAGCTGGACCGCAGCCGCCGGCAGGCCGGCCTCGACCAGCCCTTCGATCAACGCCTGGTGCAAGGCACGGTTACTGTGCACGGCCTCCGAGCCGCCGCGCAGAATCACCGCATTGCCGGATTTCAGGCACAAGCCGGCCGCATCGGCCGTGACATTGGGCCGGCTTTCGTAAATCACCCCGATCACGCCGATCGGAACGGCGACCCGCTGGATCCGCAAGCCATTGGGCCGGGTCCAGTCGGCCAGCACCCGACCGACCGGGTCGGCCAGTGCGGCGATCGCCTCCAGCCCGGCAGCAATGGCTTCGAGGCGGTCGGGGTCCAGACGCAGCCGATCGAGCAGCGCGCCACTCAGACCACGGCGCCGGCCAGCGGCCAGATCGCTGCCGTTGGCGGCCAGAATGCTGGCGCCATGGCGGCGGATAGCGGTCGCGGCCAGCTCCAGGGCAAGGCTGCGACGTTCATCGCCGGCCCCACCCAGGGCACGTGATGCACCGCGCGCCGCCTGGCCAAGCTCGGCGATCAACGAGGGAAAATCCTGCCGCTCAGGATCGCTCATGTCCGCTCATCTCCTGCATCTTCCTGTTCGATTCGGGTCCGGTTCGAAAACAGCACCAGGTCATCTCGATGCACCAGGGGGCCGCGACCGGCCTCGGCCAGAACCTCGGCGATCCGTTGGCTATCGAGTCCGGCGATGCGCTGCGCATCGGCCGATTCGTAGCTGCTCAAGCCCTGGCCGCAAGGGCCCTCGGAGCCAACCAGTCGGACCAGATCGCCACGCCCGAAAGTGCCGCGGACCTCGCGCACCCCCACCGCGAGCAGGCTGGCTCCCTGCTCGACAGCACGGAGCGCCCCGGCGTCCAGCAACAGCTCGCCGCGCGGGTCCTGGAGACCGCGCAGCCAGCGCTTGCGGGCGGCCAGCGGCTGGGTACAGGCCGCGAAATAGGTCGACGGGCCGCCGCGACAAAGGTCTCCGATCGGGTCGTCGGTGCGCCCGGAACTCAGCACCACGCTGACCCCGGCCTCGACCGCGATCCGCACCGCAGCCAGCTTGCTGGTCATGCCGCCGGTGCCCAGGCCGGACCGGCCGGTGCCACCGGCCAGGGCCTCGATCTGCGGGGTCAGCGCATCGACCCGCTCGATCCGGCGCGCCTGGGGATCGGCAGCCGGATCGGCGGTATACAGACCATCGACGTCACTGAGCAGCACAAGGCGCTCGGCGCCGAGCAGCTGGGCGACCCGTGCAGCCAGCCGGTCGTTGTCGCCAAAACGGATTTCTTCGGTCGCGACGGTGTCATTCTCGTTGACCACCGGCACGATGCCGCGGGCCAGCAGCATTTCCAGGGTGGCGCGGGCATTCAGATAGCGCCGGCGCTGCTCCAGGTCCCCCAGGGTGAGCAGGACCTGGGCGGCGGTGCAGCCCTGCTCGGCCCAGACCTCGGACCAGGCCCCGGCCAGGTGAATCTGGCCGACGGCCGCGGCCGCCTGCGCTTCAGCCAGCGCGCGCGGCCGATGGGCCAGACCGAGCACCCCGCGGCCCAGGGCAATCGCGCCCGATGAGACCAGTACCAACTGGCCGGCGCGACCGGCCAGGCGTCGACAAAGGGTCTTTAGCCACGTCCGGCGCAAGCGCCCCTGATCGTCAACCAGCAGGCTGGAGCCGACCTTGACCACCAGCCGGCCATGCGCCGGGATTGCTTCCGAGACGGGCTCAGCGGTCAAGATCATCCAGCCCCGCGAGCTGCCGGATCAACGGCCGCAGAATGGTCATTACTTCAGCCGGACGCTGGCGCAGGCGGTTGGCGGGCAAATGGGCCTCCAGGTGCGCCAGTCGATCCAGCTCGGCGGTATGCCAGGTCTCGCCGGCCGGAAAGGCATCGCTGATCCCGGTTTGCTGGTAACCGTCGAGATCGCCGAGGTTCCAGTTGGTGGCCTCGAAGTTGATCACCGGGATGCCGGCCTCGTCGAACGCGACCTGGTCGGAACAGCAGCCGGTACCCGACGGGTAATCGGCGTTCAGGCCCGGATTGGTGCGCAGCTCGATGCCAAGACCAGCAGCGATCCGCCGGGCTTCATCGCGCGCGAGTGCCGCCTGCGGATGGCTGGTCAGGGTGGACGGGCCGGCATGCACATACAGTCGGTCACCCGTGATGATGCTGTCGATGTTGATCATCAGCTCGACCTGCTCGCGCTCCTGTTCGGTCATGCCGGCGACGGCATGGCGGGCGCCGAGCAGACCGACTTCTTCGGCACCGAAGAACATCAGCCGGATGCTGTGCTCCGGGCGGCTGCCGGCCAGATGGTGGGCCAGTTCAAGCAGCACGGCCGTACCCGAGGCGTTGTCGTCGACGCCTTCAAGCTCAGGCCCTCCGATCCCGGCCAGCAGTTGGCCCCGGTTGCGGGCCACGGCGGTGTCATAGTGGGCCCCGACGATCACCAGGCGGTCGGATCGGCCGGGGATCTCGACGATGACATTGCGCGAGACCGATGACCGTTCACGTGCATCGTCCCCCCCCAGCGGATGGAAGCTGTAGGCAACCGGAAACTCCTGCAGCATGGGCTGGTAGCCGAACTCGGCCAGCCGGCCTGCCAGATAGTCCGCGGCCGCGCGCTCCTGCGCCGTGCCGGCCATGCGACCGGGAAAATCTTCGGCCAGCCGACGCATCTCGCGCTCGGCCAGCGCACCGGGGGCATCGGCCAGCGCGACCAGCGGCAGTAGCCAGGCCACCAGCAACAAGGCTGGAACGAAGATCAATCCGGGCGATCGGCGAACGGGAAACGGCATGGGAGGCATCATCGACGGGCGGTTGAGCGCCGATTTTGCCACGTCTGGCTAGCGAGGGTTCAGCGAGCCGCAGCGGCTTCGCGCCGGCGCAGGCGGGCCAGAATCACGAAGGTGACCGCCCCGCCCAGGGTCAGGACGAACGGAAAGACCAGCACAAGCCGCCCCAGACCCGGTGAGTTCGCCTCCAGCGCCTGGTAGACCAGGACCCCGGCCAGCGGTGCGAGCAGGCCGCGGATGCCGGTCAGGGTGACATGGATCCCCATGTACAGGGTGGACTGGTCGTCGCTGGCAAAATCGTTGTGGCCCAGGTTCCAGCCCAGCTTGCCGCCGGCAAAAGCCGCCCCCAGGGCCAGCGATCCGATCCAGAACAGCCAATGGAGACCGCCCGCGGAGGCCAGGGTGAACAGGCCCAGGGCCAGGACGAAGGTCCAGGCCTGGCGGGCACGGTAGTCGAGAATATGGACCGCATCGAGCCGGCGCGCCCAGATCGGGGTAAACACCGCCAGGGTCAGCAGCGGCAAAGTGGTGGTGATCATCACCTGGCTGAAGCGGCCGAAGCCGAACTGCTCGGTCAGCAGGATGACCAGCAGCGCGATCACCATCAGGTTGCCGCTGCCGAAGGCGAACATGGTCAGCATGTAGCGCCGGTACCAGCGATCACGGGCCAGGATCTGCAGGCTGGCCCGCAGCTGGCCGCCGCGGCGGTCGGCGCGCTGGCTGAGTTCCTGGCGGCGCAGTTGGCCGCCCCGCCGGATACGCACCCGGCGGTAGCGGGCCGCCGCCACCAGCCCCAGCAGACCGGCCAGCGGAAACAGCAGCCGCCAGGCCTCGGGCCACCACGCCATCACCCCGCCGATGGCCGCGGCAGTCACGGCGATGATCAGCGAATAGATCACGGTAATGCGGCCAGTGATCCGGCCGCGAACATGGCGCGGAAAATTGGCCCGCCAGATCGCCGCGCGCAGGGTGATCACGCCGGCCCAGCACAGCCGGCTGGCCAGCATCGCGCCGGTCATCACAACCAGCCCGACCGGGCTGATCGGGGCGGTCGCCATGACGATCAGAAACAGCGCCGTCAGCGCCTTGAGCGCGGCCACCCAGGCGGTCCGGTCGCGCCCTTCGGCCAGCCCGGAGATCCACAGCGAGGCGATGTTGGCGAAAGCCGGCGCGCCGGCGACCAGGGCAACCGCGAGGTTGACCCAGACCGGATCGGCGACGCCGTCGAACTGGGTCTTGACGATGACCCCGACCAGGCCGCCCTCCAGCGCGCCCAGAGCGACGGCCATGGCCGCATTGGCGCTGACCTCGCGCGGCATCAGGGTGCGGGCGATGAACGGCAGGCGGGCCGGATCGTTGGTGGCGGACATGGACCAGGATTGTACGGTGGCCGCAGCGTTATCATGACGGCATGACTGAAATGCAACCTGTCGTCGACCTGGCGGCCGAACGCGCCTGGCTGGAACCGGTGCTGCGCGAGCACATTCCGCTGGCCGGCAGCATGGGCCTGCGGATCGCCGGTCTGGACGAGACCGGAATCCGACTGGATTTTCCGCTCGCACCCAGCGTCAATGACAAGGGCAGCGCCTTTGGCGGGGCCTTGGCCAGCGCGATGATCCTGGCCGGCTGGTCACTGCCGCGCCTGCTGCTGCGGCGTCAGTCAATCAGCGCCGAGCTGGTGATTGGTCGCTGCGAAATCCGCTTTCTCAAACCGGTTTATGCCGCTTTCAGCGCGGTCTGTGACTGGCCGGATGCCAGCGCTCAGGCGGGCTTTCTCCAGGCCACCACCAGTCGCGGCAAGGGCCGCCTGGCGCTTGAGCCGCGGATTGTTGCCGACGGTGAGGTGGCGGCCACGCTCACGGCCCGGTATGCTGCCCTTAAACCCAATCCAGACTGATGCCGCCCATGTTCCAGTCCGGCAGATTTTCCGCCTTCCTGATCCTGACCGGACTGTGCCTGGTGCTGACCGCCTGTGCCAGTGGCAGTGCCGATCAACAGCGCATCGAGACCATGGAAAGCTGGGAGAGCCTGGTGCGCTGGAGCCAGTACGATGCCCTGGTCGATTTCATTCATCCGGAATATCTCGCTGCCAACCCGATCACTGCGCTCGATATCGACCGCCTGCACCAGTTCAGGGTGACCGAATACCGCACCCGCCAGGTGGTGTCCCAGGCCGACGGCCAGGCGCTGGAGCGAATGGTGCAAATCCGCCTGTACCATGTCCACAGCGCGCGCGAGCGGGTAGTGGATCACCGTGAAATCTGGCGCTACGATGAGCAACTGGAGGGCTGGCTGTTGCACAGCGGCCTGCCCGACCCGCGCCAGCGCTAGCGCTTGAGGGCTTGGCGGCCCGATTGTCGGAGGAACAGACAGATATGCGAACCATCGCCGTGATCAATGCCAAGGGCGGCTGCGGCAAGACCACGCTGGCGACCTCACTGGCCTCGGCCCTGGCCTGGGAAGGTCACGCCGTGGCCCTGGCCGACATGGATCCGCAGCGCTCCTCGGCTGACTGGCTGGCCCAGCGGCCGGATTCGGCACCGCCGATCATGGCGCTGATCGACGCCAGCGCCCGGCCGCCCGGCGCCACCGACACCCTGATCCTCGACACCCCGGCCGGACTGGCCGGCAACGAACTCGAACAGATCATCCGCCGGGCCCAGACCGTGCTGGTGCCGGTCATGCCCTCCCCGGTCGACATGCGTGCCGCGTGGCGCTTCCTCAGCCACCTGCAGGAATTGAAGGCCGTCCGCTCGGGCCAGACCGCGCTCGGCCTGGTGGCCAACCGGGTGCGTCCGCAAACCATCATCTATCGCGAACTGACCGGGTTCCTCGACGGCTTCCGGGTGCCGGTGATCGGCCAGCTGCGCGATACCATGAACTACGTGCGCGCCTTCGACCGCGGACTGGCGGTGGCCGACCTGCCACCTTACATGGCCTGGCAGGACTGGGAAGAATGGGAGACCATCCTGGCCTGGATCCGCAGCCGCCACTCGCAAGGCCGGGCCGGCAATGCCGGCGGTCTGCTGGCCGCCGCCATGCAGCGATTGACCGGCGCCTGATCAGGCTGCCTTGCGGTCGATCATGGCCGGCAGCGTCTTGAGAATCTCCGAGCGGTCGGCGCAGTGAATCAGCTCTATGCTGCCATCGTGATGCTCGATCAGCGCGGTGCAGCTCTCGACCCAGTCGCCGCAATTGAGGTAATTGACCCCGTCAATGGTGGTGATCTCGGGCCGGTGGATATGCCCGCAGATCAGACCATCGACCTGATGTCGACGCGCCTCGCGGGCGACCGCCTGCTCGAAATTGCTGATGTACTGGACCGCATTCTTGACCCGGTGCTTCAGAAACGCGGCCAGCGACCAGTACTCCAGGCCCAACCTTGCGCGAACCCGGTTGACCACCCCGTTAAGACGCAGCAGGGTGTCATAAAGGCGTGACCCGATCAGTCCAAGCAGGCGCGAATTGACCACCGCGCCATCGAACTGATCGCCGTGCAGGACCAGGAAGCGGCGGCCATCGACGGTCTCATGAATGATCTGGTTGCAGACCTCGACATTGCCCAGGGTCATTCCTTCATAGCCCCGCATGACCTCATCATGATTGCCTGGGATGAACACCACCCGGGTATCGTGCTTGGCCTTGCCGAGGATGGAGCGAACCACGTTGTTGTGATCCTGCGACCAGTAGCGCCGTTTTTTCAGCGACCAGAAATCGACGATATCGCCAACCAGGTAGAGGGTCTCGCAGCGCATCTCGCGGAGGAATTTCAACAGGTGCCCGGCACTGCATCCGGCATAACCGAGATGGACATCGGAAATCCAGATGGAGCGGACATGCCGCCGGAATGGGAAGGCGGTAACGGTTTCCATCGCCGGTCTCCAGTTGGCCTGGAACCACAGGCTAGGCGAGCGATCTTGCAGCGCTGTTTAAGCCGATTGACGATTGCGTGACAACGCCGATCATGGGCCTGTCATGGCAGCTCGGCAACCTTTTGCTCATCGTCCAGGGCGAGGTCTGCCGATGGTGGCAGCACTCAGCAGGTCAGCCGCATTCCAGGGCCCCGGCTGGCCGGATGCCATCGAACTGTTCACTGTCCAGCGCCTCGAGCAGATCGCTCACCTTCCCCTTGCCGGGCACGATCTGTTCGGGCGCCAGGTCAGCCAGCGGCACCAGCACGAAAGCGCGCTGGTGCAGACGCGGATGGGGCAGGGTCAGCTCAGCGGTTTGCAGTTCGCGCTGATCAAACAGGAGCAGGTCCAGATCGATCGCGCGGGGCCCCCAGCGCGGGCCGGACCGAATTCGTCCCAGGCCGGATTCGATCGCCAGCAGCGCACGCAGCAGCTCCAGCGGCGCTTGCCCCGTCTCCAGGCAGGCGACGGCATTGAGGAACTCAGGCTGCTCAAGCCCGCCCCAGGCCGGGGTCCAGTAGCTCGGCGAGACCGCTTTGAGGATCGTTGCGGGCAGTCCGTCCAGGGCAGCCAGCGCTTGCTGAAGCGTCTCCTTTGGTCGTCCCAGATTGGCGCCCAGGCCGACCCAGGCGCGACTCACTGGGTACTGGCGGGCTTGCGCCGCCGTGGCCGACGACGACGCTTGCCGCCCCCCGGGGTGGCCGTCTGGGCCATTTTTACCTGATCTTCCGAGTCGACTATCTGGACGTCGGTCCACCACTGCGCCAATTCGGCCAGTTCGGGCTCTTCATCGACCCGCAGCAGGAGAAAGTCGTAAGCGGCGCGGAAGCGACGCTCGTTGATCAGGCGCAGCGCGCGCTGGCCGCGGCGCTTGTGAAAGCGCGGCTGCATGCACCAGATTTCCTTGGCGATGGTCGAAAAACGCCGATGCAGCGCCACCTTGCGCGCCTGAGCGACGATGGCCTCTTCGCCGGCCGCGGCCAGTGCATCAACCGGCGGCAGGCCCTGGTCGACCAGGGCTTCGGCCGCCGCTCGGACCCGCTGCCACAAAAAAGCGGCAAACAGGAAACCGGGCGTGACCGGCAGGCCTTCGACCACCCGCTTGTCAGTGCTCTTGAGAGCGTTTTCGACCAGCTTCGGCGGGCTGGCCGGATCGGCAAACAGCCCCGGGAACAGCTCCGGCCAGAGCGCCTGGCGGACCAAGGCCTGATAGGTCGGCCAGGCATGGCCGGCCATGAACAGCTTGAGAATCTCATCGAACAGGCGGGCCGGCGGGATGCCATCGAGCAGCGGCGCCATGGCCACGATCGGACCGGCCGTCTCCGGCTCCATGGTCAGATCGAGCTTGACCAGAAAACGCACGGCCCGCAGCAGCCGGACCGGGTCTTCACGGTAGCGGGTGACCGGATCACCAATCAGGCGCAGCCGTCGGGCAAGCACGTCGGCATAACCGTCGACGTGATCGCGAATGGTCTCCGTGGCCGGGTCATACATCAGTGCATTGATCGTGAAATCACGCCGCAGGGCGTCTTCTGCCTCGCTGCCGAAGACATTGTCGCGGGTCACCCGGCCGCTCTCGACGACCCGGTCATCCTCGTCATCCTCCCCGTCGCCGGCACCGCGGAACGTCGCCACCTCGATGATTTCCCGGCCGAACCGGACATGGGCCAGGCGAAAACGTCGTCCGATCAGTCGGGCGTTGCGGAACAGTTGGCGAATTTCTTCCGGCGTGGCACTGGTGGCGACGTCGAAGTCCTTGGGCTGCGCACCCAGCAACAGATCGCGTATGCAGCCGCCGACCAGGTAGGCCTGAAAGCCAGCGCCCTGGAGACGCTCGATCACCTTGAGCGCGTTGGCACTGATCTGGCGCGGCTGGATGCCGTGTTCGGCGCGTTCGATCGTGACCGGTTCAGGCACCGGGTCGGGCGGCGTGGCAGGACGGATATTCAAGGGAGTGTTTTGATAAACTTTCAAGCTGACCAGTTTATCATCTAACGCGTCGCGGCAACCCGGCCGGGCGTTTGACCCCTGAACCCGCCGAACCCCTGGAATCCACATGACATTCGTCGTTACCGAAAACTGCATCAAATGCAAGTACACCGACTGTGTCGAAGTCTGCCCTGTCGACTGCTTTCACGAGGGGCCGAATTTTCTCGTCATTGACCCGGAAGAATGCATCGACTGCACCCTGTGCGAGCCGGAATGCCCGGTCGAGGCGATTTATCCGGAAGACGACCTGCCGGCCGACCAGCAGGCGTTTCTCGAACTCAATGCCGAGTTGTCACGCGAGTGGCCCGTCATCACCGAGATGAAGGCGGCGCCCGCTGACGCCAAACAGTGGGAGGATGTTCCGGACAAGCGCAAGCTGCTGGAGCGCTGAACGCCAGGCTGCGCCGAAACAGCCGTCAGCCCAGGCGCTCTCTGAGGACCGAAAGGACGTACTCCGCGCGCACCATGTCGACCAGCTGCCCGTTGTCATCGAGCAGGATGACCCGGGTGGCCGAATCGCCGTCCGGCTGCACCTCGACGACGAAGCGCCCGCTGTAGTCAATGCGTTCGCGACCTTGCCAGAATGCCAGGCGGGCCAAACCGGTCCGGTCCACGATGATCGGATCATGATCGAAGTCGAACGCATACCGGCGCTCGCCGCTGTCGCTTCGAAGAAGCGTCATGCCAGCGCGGTCAAGACTGAAACCCAGCCGCCGCCAGACGCTGTCAAGTTCATCTTCGACTTCCAGATACAGGCCGCGCTCACCGAAACGGATGTGCGAGCGCGATGCTTCGGCCTCGGCACTCGACAGCACGCGCGGCGGACGGTCCTCGCTCTGGCCGGCCATTTCCGGCAGAAAATAGCCGCCCACCCGGTAGGTTCCCCGGACCGGGGGCTGATCCAGCCCGGCCGGCGCCCGAATCGGATCGACCTCGGCACTGTCCAGATAAATCGGCTCACGTTCGCCGATGGCACAACCGGCCAGCACGATCGCCGACAGCACAGCCAGGGTGACCTGGGCAGCGCGGCGACAGCTGAGACGGCCATTGGAAATGATCTCGATAGGTTCGCTCATCCGCGCCATTTTAACGACTGTCGGCCTCCAACAATGCTAAAAAGAACTTAAAGGCCTCTGCACCCGCGCGCCGGTCTTGCGGAGCTGCTGCGGTGGCACTATGCTGCAGCCTGATCGATCGTTTGCTGACAGCATGCCTGCTAGGCTGCGCGCCTGACCCCAACAGCCAAAATCACCGCAATGACCGATTCCTACCGCGAACTCAACAGTCCCGCCCTGCCGGCCACGCCCGACGGCGAACTGAGCCTGACCGATCTGCGCGGCAAGCCGCTGGTCGTGTATTTCTACCCGCGCGACAACACCCCGGGATGCACCCGCGAGGGCGAGGCCTTTCGTGATCATTACCCGAGCTTTCAGAAGCATGGCTGCCAGATCGTCGGCGTCTCGCGCGACAGCCTGGCCAGCCACCAGAAGTTTGCCGCCAAATACGAGTTTCCGTTTCCCCTGATTGCCGACAGCGACGAAGTGCTGTGCCGCCAGTTTGATGTCATCAAGGAAAAAAACATGTACGGCAAGAAGGTCATGGGCGTCGAACGCAGCACTTTCCTGTTCGACGCGGCCGGGAAACTGGCCGGCGAATGGCGCAAGGTCAAGGTGCCCGGCCACGTCGAGGCCGTCCTGGCCGCCGTCGAGAATCTGGACTAGACACGGCTGGCACCGTCCTGCCCCCGCACCGTTTGTTCTTCAAGGAGCTGTCATCATCATGACCGAACGTCGGCGACTGTACCTGCTCGACACCAATGTCCTGATGCACGACCCGACAGCCTTGTTCCGCTTTGCCGAGCACGATGTCTTTTTGCCGATGATCGTGCTTGAAGAACTCGATCGGGCCAAGAAAGGGCTTTCCGAAGTGGCCCGCAATGTACGCCAGGCCAGCCGCTTCATCGGCCACCTGATGGGTGAAGGTGCCGACCTTGAGCAGGGCCTGGTGCTGAGCGAGCCCGATGGCCTCAAGCTCAAGGTCGGCAGCGGTCGGCTGTTCTTCCAGACCGCTCCGCTGGGCAGCGCCGATGAACTTGTCGGCGATCAGTCACTGGCCGACAACCGGATCCTGCTGGCCGCGCTGGGCCTGACCCGGCGCCATCCGGACAAGCAGGTCGTGCTGGTCTCCAAGGACATCAACCTGCGCATCAAGGCCGCCATTCACGGCCTGCTGGCCGAGGACTACCACAACGACCGCGCCCTCGATGATCTCAGCCTGCTCTACACCGGGATGCGCGAACTCGACCATAGCTTCTGGGATCTGCACCAGCCTGAGCATTCCTGGACCGAGGCGGGCCGAACCTTTTATCGCATCCGGGCCGGCGAGGACCAGGACTGGCATCCCAACCAGTGCCTGCGCCTGGCCGGCGACAGTGGCATCGAGGCCATGGTTCGCCGGGTCGAGCACGAACAGGTGGTGCTGGAGGTCGCCCGCGACTATCGCCGCAGCCAGCACGATGTCTGGGGCATCCAGGCGCGCAACCCGGAGCAGAACTTCGCCTTGAACCTGCTGATGGACCCCCAGATCGATTTTGTCACCCTGCTCGGGACCGCCGGGACCGGCAAGACCCTGCTCGCCCTGGCCGCCGGCCTCGCCCAGACCCTGGATGACAAGATCTATCGCGAGATCATCATGACCCGGGCCACGGTCTCGGTGGGCGAGGAGATCGGCTACCTGCCCGGCACCGAGGAAGAAAAGATGACGCCGTGGATGGGGGCCCTGACCGACAACCTCGAGGTGCTGACCGAATCCGACGGCCACGGCGGCGAGTGGGGCCGGGCGGCGACCAACGATCTGCTGGCCTCGCGGATCAAGATCCGTTCCCTGAACTTCATGCGCGGGCGGACCTTTCTCAACCGCTACCTGATCATCGACGAGGCACAGAACATCACGCCCAAGCAGATGAAGACCCTGATCACCCGGGCCGGGCCCGGCACCAAGATCGTCTGCCTGGGCAATGTCGAACAGATCGACACGCCGTACCTGACCGAAACCACCTCAGGGTTGACCTTTGCCGTCGACCGCTTCAAGCACTGGCCGCATGCCGGCCATATCACCCTGCGCCGCGGCGAGCGCTCGCGGCTGGCAGATTTTGCCTCCGAGGCCCTTTAAGATCGATCAGCCGGCCTGACCGGCCACGGTCATGCCGTCGACCAGCAGCGAAGGCACCTGGATGCCACGGCGTTCATCGTGGTCGGTACCGGCGGCACGCAGACCCGCGAGCATCTCACGCAGGTGCCCGGCAATCGTGATCTCTTCGACCGGCCAGGCGATTTCACCATCCTCGACCCAGAATCCGGCCGCGCCGCGTGAATAATCACCGGTGACCAGATTCACCCCCTGACCCATCACCTCGGTGACGACCAGGCCACGTCCGAGTTCGGCCAGCAGTTCCGGATAGGCATGCTGCCCGCCGCTGAAGCGCAGATTGCGCACGCCGCCGGCGTTGGCCGTGGTGGTCAGTCCCAGCCGCCGGGCCGAGTAGCTGCCGAGGACGTAGCGCTGCAAAATCCCATCGGCCACCAGCGCCGATTCGCGCGTCGCCACCCCATCGCTGTCGAAAGCCGAGGAAGCAGGGCCGCCGCGACGGCGCGGCGACTCGACCAGTGAGGCCCACTCGGGCAGGACCCGGGCGCCGACCGAATCGAGCAGGAAACTGGCCCGCCGATAGAGCTGGCCGCCGGACACCGCGCCCACCAGGTGACCGATCAGTCCGCGCGCGACATCGGGCACGAACAGGATCGGAAAACGTCCCGTGGGCACCCGCCGCGCACCCAGGCGCGCAGCGGCGCGACGCGCAGCCTCGGCCCCGGTGGTCGCCGGATCGGCCAGCTGGTCGAAGCGCCGGCGCGCGTCCCAGTCGTAATCGCGCTGCATTCCGGCCTCGTCGGCAGCAATCAGAATACAGTTCTGCGCATAGCGGGTACCGCGACTGCAGCCGACAAAGCCATGGCTGTTGGCATAGACACCCAGCGCGGCCTCGGCCGAGACGCTGGCACCTTCGGAATTGGAGATCCTCGGATCGGCACAACGCCCGGCCTGTTCGATCTCCAGGGCACGCCGGACCAGGGTGTCCATGCCAACATCCTGCGGATGCCAGAGATCAAGATCGGGCAGCGCGGTGGCCATGAGCTCAGCCTCGGCCAGGCCCGAAGCCGGGTCGGGCTGGGTGTGGCGGGCAATCGCCAGCGCCCGGTCCACGGTCTGGTCGAGCACCTCCGGGCGCAGATCCCCGGTACTGGCCGAGCCGCTGCAGCCCTTGCAATAAACCGTCACCCTCAGGCCACGATCACGCGCCTCCTCGAGGACCTCGATCTCGCCCAGGCGGACCCCCGCCTCACGGTTAAGGCCGGAATTGACCCCGACCTCAGCCTGGTCGGCGCCGCCTGCGGCGGCCCGCTCGAGCACCCGGCGGGCAATCCCGGTCAGCAGATCGGCTTCGCGGTCAGGATCTTCCAGCAGTCCGGTCACGCCACCTTCGGCCAGTTGCCGGGCCACACTCACGATGTGCCACCCACCGTCAGGCCATCGATTCGCAGCGTCGGCTGGCCCACGCCCACCGGCACGCTCTGCCCCTCTTTACCGCACACGCCGACCCCGCTGTC
Organism: Wenzhouxiangella sp.; assembly: GCA_046540955.1. Taxonomy (GTDB): domain Bacteria; phylum Pseudomonadota; class Gammaproteobacteria; order Xanthomonadales; family Wenzhouxiangellaceae; genus Wenzhouxiangella. The sequence continues at coordinate 11,349 of JBKHEF010000005.1, read as the reverse complement.
GAGCGCCAGGTCATTGCCGACCATGCCGACCCGGGTCAGAACATCGGGACCATTACCGATCAGGGTCGCACCCTTGATCGCCGCGCCGACCTTGCCGTTCTTGATCCGATAGGCTTCCGAGGCGGCAAACACGAACTTGCCCGAGGTAATGTCGACCTGGCCGCCGTTGAAGTTGACCGCGTAGATGCCGTCTTCGACCGAGGCGATGATCTCGCCGGGATCATGCTGACCGGGCAACATGTAGGTGTTGGTCATGCGCGGCATGGGCAGGTGGGCGAACGACTCGCGCCGGCCGTTGCCGGTCGGCCTGACCCCCATCAGGCGGGCATTAAGCTTGTCTTGCATGTAGCCGACCAGGCGACCGTTCTCGATCAGCGTGGTGCAGCCGCTCGCCGTGCCCTCATCATCGATGCTCAGCGAACCGCGGCGGTTGTCGAGCGTACCATCATCAACCACCGTGCACTCCGGGGTCGCGACCTGCTCGCCGATGCGGCCGCTGAAAGCCGAGATACCCTTGCGATTGAAGTCACCTTCCAGGCCGTGACCGATCGCCTCATGCAGCAGCACACCTGGCCAGCCGGCGCCGAGCACCACCGTCATGTAACCGGCCGGAGCAGCTTCGGCCCCGAGATTGACGGTTGCCTGACGGACCGCTTCTCGGGCGTGATGCTGCCAGGTGGCCGGGTCGGCCAGTTCGGCCAGGCGATAACGCCCGCCACCGCCACTGAAACCCTGCTCGCGGCGCTCGCCATCTTCCAGCAGCACCCGGATATCCAGGCGTACCAGCGGACGCTGATCACCGGCCAGGGTGCCGTCGGTCGCAGCGACCACGATCTGGTCGTGGCTGGCCGACAGCGAGACGGTCACCTGACTGACCCGGGCGTCCAGGGAGCGAATGTAGGCATCAATGGTGCGCAGCAGTTCGACCCGCTCGGCCGAATTGCCTTCCGCGGTCGGATCATCGATCCTGTAGCGGGCCGGGCCGTCCTGGACCCGGATGGCCTGAACCTGGCCATCGCCAGTCCGGCGACTGATCGCACGCGCACTGTCGGCGGCATCCAGCAGGGCCGGCAGGGCAAGGCTGTCAGCGTAGGCAAAACCGGTACCCGTTCCGGCGATCGCTCGCACCCCCACCCCCTGGTCAACGTCCCAGCTGCCGCTCTTGACGCTGCCGTCTTCAAGCATCCAGCCCTCGCGCACCCGACGCTGGAAGTACAGTTCGCCGAAGTCGATCCCGCGCGCCAGCAGACGGCCCAGGGCGAGGTCGATCTCGGCGCGGCCGAGGCCGGCCGGAGCGAGGAGTTGATCGCGGACTTGCTCGTACATGGGAGATTCCAATTTCAATAAGGTATCGACCTGATCATATCCGGTCCTCGTCGAGGTGTTTCAATCCCTTTCCGGAGGCGCTGGCGATGCCTGGTCGTCGATGACCTGGGCATCGACCAGCTCGATCTGCGGATCATCCCAGGACCCGGTGATGCGGTAGCGGGCCTCGGCCACTTCGCGCAGCGGCCGGTCGAGCAGCTGGCGCAAGACCAGCCCGGCGGCCGCCCCGACCGGTCCGCCGGCCAGTCCACCGATGACTGGCAGGGATGAACCCAGGCCCGGCTCGACCCGCAGGGTCTGGTCATATTCGCGGGCGATCATGTCGGTCTGACCGGTGATCGTGATGACCGCGGCGGGCGCACGCAGGATCAGACCATCGGTGCGGGCCATGCCTTCGGCCAGCTCGAAGATACCGACGATATCGTCAAAACGCATGCCCGGACTGAACACATCGCGGAAATCGAGCATCAGACGGCGCGGGATGGCGTTGAAGCTGACCAGTCCCAACAGTCGGCCGGCACCGGGCCGGGCCTCGGGAATCTGGCCATCGTTCATGCGCAGGTCCAGCTGTCCCAGCAGGCGGCTCATGGCGAAATCCTGCGGCGCGCCCGGCCACCGCACATCCAGATCAACCTGGCTCCGGCTGGCCTCGATACCCGGGTCATAGCCGGCCGAGTTGAGCAGCGCACTCAGGCTCGGAGTGCCGACCCGGCCGGTAAAGTGCGAACGTGGACCGGTTTCGGTATCGATCCAGCGCCCGGCACCCTGCACCCTGAGGTCCGGGCCATTGACGTCAAACAGTTCGATTTCCAGCCCTTCGGGCACCGGATGCGCTTCCAGCCGCAGCCGGCCCAGCGCCAGATCCGCCCGCCGCAGGTCCTCGATCACCATGGACAGGGCCGGCAACCCGGCCGGGCTGAAGCGGCTGGTCTGCCGGGCCAGCGGCTGCTCGGCAAGTTCATCGGCCAGGGTCTGATCAAGGCTGGCCGGCAGGTAGAGCCGGGCCAGGTCAGCGACCACCGCCCGGCCGGCATCATCACCGGTCGGCACGGACAGCGAGCCGGCCAGTTCCGGGCTGTCCAGGTCGAGGCGCAGGGTCGCATCGGTCCGATCGACGGCCAGCCGGCCGGCCCCGGTGGTCAGGCCGGCCAAGCCGAAGCGATCGGCTGCCAGATCGATCTTCGTGCGCGGCGGCCAGACCGGGGTGGCGGCTGAATCTTCAGCCAGCTCGATCAGGCCCAACCATTCATCGAGCGCCACAGCATCGACCGCTCCGACCACCGTCACCCCGTCTGGCACCGGCAGAACCGGTGTCTGCTCACCCAGACCCAGGCTCATTGACCAGCGCTGCCCGGCCAGGCTCAAGCGACCCGATAAAAGCTGTTCGGCACGAATCTCCAGGTCGAGGCGATCATTGGCCATGATCAGTTCGGCGGCCAGCGGCCAGACGGCCGGCGCAGGCTTGGCAAACGGTGCCGGCCAGTCGAGGGCCAGGCCCTCTAGATCTCCCGTCAGATGCATGCGAACCGCGCCCTTGTCGGCACTCTCGAGACGGTAGCGCCAGGCACTGCGTCCCTCGGTGCGCTCGCCCAGCGCTCCGCTCAGGCCGGACTGTGGCCACAGATCAGCCGGGTTGAGTTCACCAGCCAGCTCAAGCCAGGCGGGGGCCTGAAAACCGGCCGCCACGGCCAGCGTAACCGGCTGACCGGCAAGCTCGGCGGTCAGTTGCAGCGGCGCGATGCCGGCCTGGTCGAAGGCCACCGTGGCCGACAGATCACTGAATCGGGCATTGATCGCCGGCAGGCTCAGATCGGTGCCGTCGAGTCGGGCCGTGCCGTCGATCGCCCAGTTGTTCATGCGCCGGAAAGGCAGATGCAACGATGCCGCCAGATCGGCCGGCCCCGACCAGCGCATCGGCGCCAGCACGGCCTGCCAGCCGGCCATCGGAATGCCGGCCAGGGTGCTGGCCAGGTCGCCGACCTCGATTCTTTCGGAGACCAGATCCAGGGTCAGTTCAGGGGCGACCAGGTCGTCGATCCCGACCTTGTCAACCTGCAGATCGATCGTGCCCAGGCGAGCCTGGTCCAGCCGCCCGGTCAGGCGCCGGCCAATGAAATCGACCTGTCCGGACAGCTCACTGGCAAGCGGCCAGTCGGGCCAGTAGTCAAGCTCGACGCCGCGAAAATCAACCCGCGCCTGGTAGGACCCGGGGTGGAGGTTGCGGGTGCGCGTGCCAGCGCGCATATGCAGATTGACATGGCCGCTGGCCTGGTCGACCTGGACCAGCGCCTGCTCAAGCCAACCCATCGCCGGCGGTGGAATGATGCGGTGGGGCAGATAAGGTCGTGGATCGATCGGTCCGATCCGATCGGCCCGGATGAATAGATCAAGAAACGGGCGCGGCCCATCGAAATGGATCCAGCCGTCCGCGCTGGCCGATGCAACCGGACCCGCCATCCGCACGCCATCGAGTTCCACGCCGCCCGGGCTTAACAGGACCCGGCCGGCAATCTCATCCAGCTCGATCAGCCCGCGCAGGACATGTGGCCAGCGCACGGTGGGATGTCCGGACGGAGCGACAACCAGGCGGTCGCCCAGGCGCTCAAAGCTAAGATCCAGTCCATCGATCGTCGGCCATGGATCCGGCACAGCGACCGATAGCTGCTCGACCCGGCCGGCAGCGGCGTGCACGCTGCCCCGGCGATCGCCCGCCAGCTCGACCCCCTCGATCACCCCGGCCGCCGTGGCCGGCCAGGCTTCAAGCGCTCCCAGCCAGGGCGTCAAGACGGCATGCACGGCGGCCAGGTCGAGCCGGTCGATGGCCAGCGCCCAGACCTCACCGGCACGGCCCACGGCCAGGCCCGCTCCGATCGAAGCCGCACCGTCGGTTAAATGCTCGATCTGCAGCTGTGCTGTCCGGCCATCCCTGACCAGCAGCGCCTGGCCGGCCAGCCCGGACTGGCCTGCATCGGGCCGGAGGTCAAAATCCAGATCCAGTCTGAGGTGGTCATTGGCTGCCGACCAGTGCAGCCAGCCTTCCAGACTGGTTCGGGTGTCTGCCAGGCCTGGCAGTCCGGCGAGGTCCGGCAACCAATCGGTCAGGGCCAGGTCCTCGATCCCCAGCCAGCCCTCGGCTGAGCGCCAGCGGCCCTCCGGGTGCTCCAGCCGCATCCGGATCCCGCTGCGCTCGGACGGGTCGGACCCGGGCTGGACAGTGCCGTACAGCAAGGTCTGATCACCGCTGCGCTCGATCCCCCCTTCCGGCACCCTCAGCAACAGCTCCAGGCCAGGGCGCGGCCGGAGGCGCAAGCGGCCATCGCGGATCAGGACGTCGGCGCCGGGCAGCCGGGTCTCGGAGACCGCTCCCCGGATCATGACCCCGGCGGCCAGTTCCACCCCCCAGCGCCCATCGTCATCGGCGGCAAGCACGAGTTCCGGGCCCAGCACTACCAGGCGCATGAAATTGACCCGGCCATCGACCAGATTGGGCAGATGAAACTCAACACGCAGCGCATCGACCTCCAGCGCCTCGGTCTGCTCATTGCCCACCCGCACGCCGCCCAGACTCAGGCTGGGGGTCAGGCGCGGCCACTGTGCCTGGACCCGCTCGATCGCAACCGGCTGACCGACCCGTTCGCTCAAATGCGCCTCAAGCCAGGGCCGCAGGGCATCAGCGTGCGGCAGCAGTGCTCGCCCCACACCAACCACCACCGCCGTGGCGATGATGACCACGGCCAGGGTGGTCAGCACCAGGTCGCGGAACTGACCGGCAAGCCGGGCCGGACGGGCGGACGGCAAAGACTCAGTCAAAGCAATACGACGTCGAACTGTTCCTGGCCATAATGTTCTTCCGGCTGAAAACAGATCGTGGTCTGCAGTTGTTCGGTCAATTCAGCGATCGTGCGGTGCTGATCTTCGAGGATGCGTTCGACGACCGCGGGGCTGGCCATGACGCGCAGCTCGCCGGTCTCGAACTGGCGTACGGCACGCAGGATTTCGCGGAAAATTTCCGAGCACACCGTATCGACGCTCTTGACCCGACCCAGTCCGCCGCAGGCCGGACAGGGCTGGCACAAGCGGTGCTCCAGACTTTCGGTGGTGCGCTTGCGGGTCATCTCCACCAGTCCCAGGGCCGAAATTTCCGACACCGAGGTGCGCGCGTGGTCACGCTCCAGCGCCCGCTGAAGCGTCCGCAGCACCTGGCGGCGATGTTCGGGCTCTTCCATGTCGATGAAATCGATGATGATGATCCCGCCCAGGTTGCGCAGGCGCAATTGCCGGGCAATGGCCTGGGCCGCCTCCAGGTTGGTCTTGTAGATGGTGTCTTCGAGGTTGCGGAAGCCGACATAACCACCGGTGTTGACATCGACCGTGGTCATCGCCTCGGTCTGGTCGATGGTCAGATGGCCACCCGACTTCAACGGTACCGTGCGGCTGAGCGCGCGCTCGATTTCGTCTTCGACACCGTAGAGGTCGAACAGCGGCCCGTCACCGCCATAGACCTCGATCCGGTCGACCCAGTCGGGAAAGAACTCGCTGGCAAATGTCTTGGCCTCGAACACGGTGGCGTCATCATCGATCCGGACCTTCTCGACCCCGCCATGCATCAGATCGCGCAGCGAGCGGAACGGCAACGAAAGGTCCTCGTAGACGCACTGACCGGCAGTGGCGCTGGCCATGCCGCCCTGGATGCGCTTCCACAGCCTGCGCAGGTAGTCCAGGTCCCGGGCCAGCGCGTCGGCGGCAACACCCTCGGCGTTGGTCCGGAGAATGAATCCGGCCTTGCTATCCTGCCCGACAAGCTCCCGGACCATGGCGCGCAGACGCTCGCGCTCGGCCTCGACCTCGATCCGGACCGACACGCCGATATTGTCGACCCCGGGCAGCAGCACCAGGTAGCGCGAGGGGATGCTCAATTGGGTGGTCAGGCGCGCACCCTTGCTGCCGAGCGGGTCCTTGATCACCTGGACCAGCACCTCCTGCCCCTGGCGGACCAGGTCGGTGATCGGCGGCGCCTCGACCGGATCGCCGGCGTCGCTCAGCTCGGGCTGGCGCGGCAGGATATCGTTGGCGTGCAGGAAGGCGGTCCGTTCCAGACCGATGTTGACAAATGCCGCCTGCATGCCTGGCAAGACCCGCTCGATGCGGCCCATGTAGATGTTGCCGACATAGCCGCCGTCGCCGGATCGCTCCAGATAGAGCTCCTGCAGCAGGCCGTTTTCGACCACCGCGACCCGGCTTTCGGTCGGGGTGACGTTGATCAGGATTTCATCGCTCACTGGTTGGTTCGGCAGCCCGGGCTCGGCCGTCTTGTCCTGTCGAATGCATCGCAGTCGGAAGCATAGCATCGGGCGTGCAACATCAACCAACGCCTGCACGCTTGGCTCAGAACCGGACCAACCCCGCTTCGCGCAGCAAATCGAAGGTCTCGAACAGGGGCAGTCCGACCACAGCGCTGTAGCTGCCCGACAGTCGACGGATCCACAACCCGGCATCGTTCTGGATGCCGTAGGCGCCAGCCTTGTCCATGCCCTCTCCGCTGGCCACGTAGGCGCTGATCCAGGCCGCAGGCAACTCGGCGAACTCGACCTGGGTGGTGCTCAGGCGCGCCCACTGCCGGCCGTCTGGACCGCGCAGGGCCACGGCTGACAAAACATCGTGGCAGCATCCGGACAATCGCCGCAGCATGGCGGCGGCCTGATCGGCGTTTTCGGGCTTGCCAAGAATCCGCCCCCCGGCGACCACCGTGGTGTCGGCACCAAGCACAAAGCGGTCCGGATGCAGCCGGTGAACCGCAGCGGCCTTGGCCCGGGCCAGACGCAGGACATAGTCGGCTGGCGGCTCCCGGTCGGCCACGCTTTCGTCGACCGCCGAGATGACCACGCTGAACGGTACCCTGCAGCGGGCCAGCAGCTCGTGCCGGCGCGGCGAAGCCGATGCCAGGATAAGGTCGTGTTCAGGCACGGTGGTAGGGATGGCCGCTGAGCAGGCTGCTGGCCCGGTAGAGCTGTTCGGCAACGATGACCCGCACCAGCATGTGGGGATAGACCGCCGGGCCCAGCGACCAGCGCAGCCGGCAACGCTCCAGTACAGCCGGGGCCAGGCCATCGGCCCCGCCGATCAGGAACCAGACCGGATCGCCGTCCTGGAGCCAGCCGGCCAGGTGCTCGGCCAGGGTTTCGGTCGACCAGGCCTGACGCGAACCGTGCAGGGCCACGGCCACTGCCCGCTCCGGCAGGCGGGGGAGCAGGCGCTGGCCTTCCAGCTCACTGGCGCGACCGTCGGCCCCGGCCCGACCGGCGGCCGGCAGTTCAATCAAATCCAGCGACAGATGGGGTGGGAAGCGGCGCGCATACTCGGCCCAGCCGGCCTCGATCCAGCCCGGCATACGCTGACCCACCGCCGCCACCACCAGCTTCATGGCGACCGAAGCGGCGACATCAGGCCTGGGCGGAGGACGGTTGCGCCGGCAGCGCCGTGGACCAGAGTTTTTCGAGGTTGTAGAAGGCCCGGGTCTGCGGCAGCATCAGATGGACGACCACGTCGGCCAGGTCGACCAGCACCCATTCGGCCTCGCGATCGCCTTCCACCCCCAGCGGGACATGACCGGCAGCCTTGGCGCGCTGAACCAGGCGATCGGCCATGGCCTTGACCTGGCGGGTCGAGCTGCCGCTGGCAACAATCATGTAATCGGCGAAGGTGGAGCGGTCGGTCAGATCGATGACCTGGATGGCTTCACCCTTGCTGTCTTCCAGTGAGGCGACGGCGAGATCACAAAGCGCACGCGAATCCGGGTGGGACGTTGACTTCAATGGGGCGTCGGGGTCGGTGACAAATCCAGCCTGCAGTGTAACCGTTTGCGCGCGCTGTTTCATCCAACCGGATCAGAACCGTACAGACCATGCTTGCGGATGTACGACAGCACCGTGGCCGGCAGCAGAAAGCGCGGATCCCAGCCACGCTTGAGCTGGTAGCGGATATCGGTTGACGAGATTGCCAGCTGGGTCACCTCGACATGACAGACCAGGCCGGCGGGCGAGTCCATCAGCTCCCGCGCCCGCTTCACCCGGCGCCGGGCCAGTATCTCTTCGAGATGGGCGGGGTAGTCCGGCGCGCTGCTCGGCCGGGTCATGACCACCAGATGAGCCAGATCGAGGAGTTGTTGCCAGCGTTCCCAGCGCTCGAGATGATTGGCCGCATCCTGACCGACGCACAGCAGCAGCGGCACATCGGCCACTTCGGCGCGGACACTTTCCAGGGTGTCGACCATGAACGACGGGCCATTGCGCAGCACCTCGCGGGCATCCACGTGCAGATCCGAGTACGGCGCGACCGCCAGCTCCAGCATCGCCAGGCGATGGAAGGCCTCGGCCCAGGTGCCACTGCGGTGCGGCGGCTGACCGGCCGGCACGAGGCGAAAATCACTGACCTTGAGGCGCTCGGCAATTTCGGCCGCAGCGCGCAGATGACCATAGTGCACCGGGTCAAAGGTACCGCCGAAAATCGCCACCGCGCGGTTACGGATCCGGCGACGGCTAAACGACACGGTGCCCGGCCTCCGGACCGGCAAGGTCGACACTCAAACGCTCCAGCGCCACCCAGAATCCGTGACTGTCGTTGGACTTTGCCATCCGGTCAAGATCCGACAGCCAGGCCATGGCGCGGCGCAGGGCGGGCAACTGCAGGCGGCGCGCGGCAGCCTTCATCGGGCCCTGGCGCGAAGACCAGACGTTCAGTTCGCGAAACGCGGCCGCCTCGCCGACGTCCGCGCGGCGCTGCTGAAAGACAGCCAGGGTCTGAAGTTCTCTGGCCAGTGCCGAGATGATCATCGGTGCCGGGGTATCGGTTTCGCGCAGTCCACGGATGCAGCGCACGGCCGCACCGGCCTGCCCGGCCAGAACCAGCTCGACCAGGCGAAAACTGTCGAAACGCGCGCTATCGGCCACGGCGGCGCGCAACTCATCGACGCCGAGTCGGCTGCCCTGGCCATAGAGCAGCGCCAGGCGCTCGACTTCCTGGGCGGCGGCGAGCAGGTTGCCCTCCAGCCGCTCGGCCAGGAAGCGGCAGCCCGCCTGGTCGGCCTTGAGCCCGCGTGCGGCCAGCCGGCGTGCAATCCAGTCCGGCAGTTGCCCGGCTTTGACCGTCCAGCATGGCAGATAGACGCCGGCACTTTCCAGGGCCCTGGCCCAGGCGCTTTTTTCCTGGCCCAGGTCCCAGGCATTGCACTTGACCAGCAGCACGTCATCGCCGGCCTGGCCAACCCAGTCGCGCAAAGCCGTGGCCCCCTCACGGCCCGGCTTGCCCGATGGCATGCGCACCTCGATCAGGCGCCGGCTGGCAAACAGCGACAAGGTCTCGCCGGCGGCGTTGAGCTGGTTCCAGTCGAACCGCCCATCGGCCTCAAGCACGATGCGCTCGCCAATCCCCGCGGCGCGAGCGGCGGCTCGCACGGCATCACAGGCCTCCTCGACCAGCAGATGCTCGGCCCCGGCAATCAGGTAGACCCGATCGAGCCCGCGGGCCAGACGCTCAGCCAGCCGATCAGGAAAGAGCTTCACGGTGCCGGTACGGCTTCCAGGCGCCGGATCACCTGCGCGGCCATGGCCCGGCGAAGATCGTCCCTGAGGAACTCTTCCTCCCTGGACGCGGCCAGGATGGCCTGCTCATCGAAGCTGTACTCGCGCGTCAATCGAAGGGTTTCGCGCCGGATCAGCGGTTCGTCATCGGCATTGCGCAGTTCGAAATCCAGCTCGAAAACCAACAGGAACTCGCGCACCCGGGCCTGGCCGGAGATGGTCAGCGGCTGGCTGCGCAGGCGCTCGGAATGAATCTGTAACACCGCACTGCCGGACTTTGGGCGCTCGCTCAGTTCGACGCCATCGGCCTGGAGGCGCAAGGCAAGCTCGCGGGCAAATTCGCTGTTGACATCCGGGACCACAAGCCAGGTGCTGGCCATCACCTCAGGCAGGCGCGCCTCGCCCCGCAGCTGAAAGCCGCACCCGGCCAGCATCAGCGCTGCCAGCGTGCTCAAGATCGTTGCCCGCACCATGACGTGCATCAGCCAACCACGATGTTGACCAGTTTGTCGGGCACCACGATGACCTTGCGTACGGTCTTGTCGGCAATGAAACGGGCGACATTGGCTTCTTCGCGGGCCTGGGCCTCGAGCACATCGCGGCCGCTGCCCGGCGCGGCTTCGATCCGACCGCGAACCTTGCCGTTGACCTGGACCACGACGGTGACGACCTGGCGCGCCAGGGCCGATTCGTCGACCACCGGCCAGCCGGCATCAAATACCGATTCGCAACCACCCAGCTTGCCCCAAAGGGCCTCGGCCAGGTGCGGGGTGACCGGTGCGATCAGGCGGACCAGGCTGGTCCAGCATTCCTGGACCAGGGCCCGGCCGTTGGCGTCGCCGGCCTCGAACCGCGCCAGCCGGTTGCAGCACTCCATGACCGCCGCGATCGCGGTGTTGAAGGTCAGGCGCCGGGCGAAATCGTCGCTGACCTTGGCGATGGTCTCGTGCAGGACCCGGCGCAGGTCCAGCCCGTCGGCGTCGAGCTCAGCGACATCCAGGGCGGCATTCGGCAGGCCGGCCTCGACGTGGCGCTGGACCCCGCTCCAGACCCGCTTGAGGAAACGCCAGGCCCCCTCGACGCCGGCCTCGGACCACTCCAGCGACTGCTCGGGCGGGGCGGCGAACATCGAGAACAGGCGCACCGTATCAGCCCCGTACTGATCGATCAGGGCCTGGGGATCGACCCCGTTGTTCTTGGACTTGGCCATTTTTTCCACCCCACCCGGGGTGACCGGCTGACCGTCGGCGACCAGCACCGCCGCGGCCACGCCGCCCCTGGCATCGCGCTGGACCTCGACCTCGGCGGGGTTGAACCAGGTCCGGCGACCGGCGGCATCCTCGCGGTAATAGGTCTCGGCCAGCACCATGCCCTGGGTCAGCAGGCGCGCAAACGGCTCATCGATCTCGACCAGGCCCTCGTCGCGCATCAGCTTGGTCCAGAAGCG
>JBKHEF010000004.1:0-159221 GCA_046540955.1 Wenzhouxiangella sp. | reverse complement strand
GCCTGAGCTCGAGGGCGCTTGCGGCGCTCTTGTCACCCGCCGCGGCCGCCGCCTCAAGCCGGAGGCGGCTGAGACTGAAGACGGCGATGTTCGAGCCGGAGAACAGGGCCGATTGCGAGATGCAGAAAGCGATGCCCAACCAGATCAGCGTGTCGTTCATGAGATCTCCTTATGAATTCAGGTTGAACCGGGACTCCCCGCCGATGGTCCCGGCGGCAATAGAAAAAAGCGCAGCGAACGCCTCAAACGGTTAGTGTGGCGATAGTCTGCCGGGGTTGCTGTTGGGCATCTCTGGCTACCGCTGCGGCCAGACGCCCCTGCTGCCGTGCAAGGCGCGTCGTGCATCACATCGACGACTCGCATGAAAGTGACCGAAGGGAGCTGTATACCTCCCGACTGGTGGCCGGTCGACAGGCTTGATCTTCATCACAGCGAAAACGCAGCAAAATCCCGCCGATTAATGCGAGCTTAACCAAATGTGTTGCACAGTGGGTGTTCAATTCAACCCGTGTCCGCTTGCCGCGTGACCCTAAAAGGAGCAGCATGAACAAAGATCAAGCCCATGCCCAATGGGATCAGCTATCGGCCAAAGTCAAACAGAAATGGGGCGATATCACCGATGATGAAATCAAGCAGGCCGAAGGCAACATCGATGAACTGATCGCCCGCATCCGCGAGAAGTACGGCGACAGCAAGGAAGCCGTCGCCGAGAAGATCAACCAACTGATGGAGGATTGAGAAATCATGAAGACGACCGCGCGAACGCTGTTTTTTCTTTTGTTGCTGGCCCTGTTTAGCGCCGGCGCGCTGACCGGCTGCGAAGAGCCTGGTCCTGCCGAACAGACCGGAGAGGAAATCGACGAGGCCGTTGAAGAGGCTGGCGATGAGGTCGAAGAGATGGGCGATGAGGTCGAGGAAGACACCGACTGAGGGTGCGCACGCTGTTCTTTAGCACGTGCCCCACGATCAACCGGTTGTTGCGCTGGAAACAACCGATCAGCGTCGTTTCGAGTTGGTCCATGTTCCGGCTTCACAGCCGGAGCGTGTTTTGCCTTTTCTGCCCGGCATGGGTCTGTCGGCGCGCCAGTACATTGGGTTCGGCCGGGCCCTGGCCGGCGAGCGGCCGAGGGGGCAGTTCCCGCGGCCGACTCGACCACCTTAATGCGTAAAGCTAGCTGTCGCTCGACAGATAGCGGTGGACCGATCGGCTGATACAGACCATGCCGCAGGCCCGTCGCTCGCTGACACCATATCCACTGATCAAATAACGCGCCGCCTCCCGTCTCTGGGCGACGCTCACCACTTTTTTCCGGCAATGCCCGGCTTGCGGGTAATACCGGCCATCGACATGCCCGGCTCATGCTGCTTGAGCGCTGCGGTGATCTGCTCCAAGGAGTGTCCTTTGCGCGCCCTTTCTGCTACTCCTCACGTCAAAAAATGGGTGAGAAATTCGCATTCTAGCTGGACCTGTTTTCATGGGAGAGGTCACTGGCCATCTGCCGCCAGGAATCGAACCAGACGGTGGGCGTGGGGCCGTTGGCGTCATCGACTGCCCGACGGCCGGATTTGGCCGGACGGATGCCAATCACTATGCGCATGCTTCGATTTCCCCGATGTGGTTTCGGGATGCTATCAGATAGGGATAGTATCTGTCGCTAGCAGTGATCTTCTGGGCGCACGGAAATGGGGTAGCAGCCGCGCTGCATGAGCCTGATCTGGTTTCAAAGGAATCCGCTGCCGACTGACTGGTTAGCGCAACGGGAAGTCGTCGTAGCCTTCGATCACTGATGCCGTAGAGATCTCACCAGGCCCCGGCGTCTTCATCCTCGTCTTCATCGTTCTCTTCGGCATCGGCATTTCCTGCACCGGGGTCGCGCCGCGACAGGGGCACGTATCGTTCTATGGGCGTCTTCCACTCCCGGAAGAAGTCCAGGGGGTTCTGCGTGCCGACGAACTCTCGGGCGAGCCGTAGTCGGTCAAGTACACCCTGACGTTCCATCTCGGGAAGTGTCTGTGCCCGATCCTCAACGCCCTGGAAGAACTGCTCCAGGCTGACGACCTTCGACCATGCTTGAATGACTTGCTCAAGCTGGTCGTGGCTATCTTTGATGGACTGCGATTCGCGGCGACGGTCTTCCTCGTGTCGTCGCCGTTCTTCCTCTGCAAGCCGTTCCAGCCTCCGGAGCTCGGCCTGCCGGTCGGCTTCTTGAAGCTTCTCGATGATGGGCGCGACTTCAGCCTCAATCGACTTCACGATCTGGGGAATGTCTTGCGTCAGGGATCGAGATTTCGTCTCCTGGAACGATGTCGACCAGGACACGCTCCGGTACGGCGCGTACACGATCAACCGCAATCGACCGGACGGAAGGTCCCGAGTCGAAGTCCAGGTGTGATAGTGGTAGCGCTTGTTCTTGGAAGGCACGTACTCCGATTCCCGGATGTATTTGCCATTGACGTACCGCATCTCGACCGACTCGGTCATCTCGATCACTGCTAATCCGAAGGCCACCGCGTCGATATAGGCGACCGTCGGCCGATAGGGTGACCAGCGCCGGTCGTGCCCGTATGGATCGTGTCGGGGGTCCTTCTTCGGCGGCACTTCCTTCTCGTCGATGCGCTCCCGCCAGAACTGGGCATCCGGCGGCGCGATCACCACGCGGTGGCCAGCAGACTCCAGCGCATTGAACAGGTCGTTAGCGAATTCCAGCGCCTTGTCGAGCCCCAAGCGGGAGGCGATGACGTCGACAAGCAGCTTCTTGTACGGCTTCAAGTGTTCGCCCTCGTCGACCTTGCGGCCTGCGAGGAAGTGTTCCCTCGCGCCGCGAATCAGACCGTGGGTGCCAGTGACGGGCCGGGCCGGTCGTGAAACGCGGGGTCTGGGTGTCGGGCGGGGCTTGGGCACAGATGGAGCGGGAAACTCATCGGTCCGAGACCACACGATCGGATCTCCCGGCTGCGGCTCTGGAAGTCCCGGCCGTTTCGGCGCCTTGCCGACCGCGAGCTTCGCCCAGTAGCCACGCTCCGGACGGGGCACTCGCAGCGCGGTACATACCCGCGCCAGGTAACTTCCCGATACGTCGAACTTCTCAGCGACCTTGATCATTGGCGCCGACCACACCAACTCGTACAGCTCTTCTCTGGTAATCACGCTCGTCCTCGGCATCATGGTTTTACATGCCGACGAGGGTAATCGCTTGGGCGTAGCCGGCATTTCGGTGGGCATGGTTGACCGCAAAAAGGCCGCGCCAAGTCCCTGTAAATACAGATCTCGACGCCGCGACTACCCTCAGGGCAAACAGAGAAAAGAGACTGGGCTGGCCGGGAAACGGGGCGTATTGGCGCATCGGGGCGCGATGCCACCCGCAGGGCAAACCCTCGGAACCCCGCGCCACGCGGGGATTCGCGCAAAGAAAAAGGGCCTGGAGACTATCCAGACCCTCTTGATTGGTGGAGGCGGCGGGAGTCGAACCCGCGTCCGCAAACCTTCTGATCCTGGTTCTACATGCTTAGCCGCTCGATTTTTTCTCGTTACTGCACCGCCCGAGCGGCAGGGCATGTGCAGCAACCAGCGTCAGTTTGGTTTAACACCGATGCCCTGATGCGCGACACGGTGCGATCCTGCTTAATGATCCCCGGTTCAGAAGCGCAGGCTCAACTGATGGGGAGCAGGCTGGTTTTTAGGCAGCCAGTGCGTAGTTGTCGTCGTTGGCAACTAACTTTGGTACAGCAGGTTTTACGAGGATTGCTGTCTCCTCGGCATGCCCCAGGGTACGTCCGATCCACGTCGAAGCCGGTACGCCCCCAAAGTCAATCACTAAGAGTACCAGCCGGACGATAAGTTCCGCAAGCCAGTGTAAGGAACCAGCCGTCGTTCGATGCCGAGGGATGCTCACGAAAACTCCCCGGCCGCGTCGGCCGGGGGAGGGCATCCGGATTTCAAAAGGTACCGCGCAACCCCAGGCGGAAGTTGCGTCCCGGCAGCGGCGCGTAGTCGCGCAGGAACGAGGTGTGGACGCGGGCTTCGTTGTTGCCCAGGTTGCGTCCGGCCAGGAACAACTCGTAGGGCCGGTCGGCCACGTTGAAGGCATAGCCCAGGTGGGCGTTGACGAGGTTGTAGCCGGGCGTCGCGGTCTCGAAATCGGCCACGTCGTCCTGGCGGAACACCCGCTGCCACTCCAGGCCGGCCCGCCACGGGCCGGTATGCCAGGCCAGTTCGGAGGACAGGCGCTCTGGCGAGATCCGGGGCAGGTTGCCGCCGGCATCGAGTTTGCCGCGGACCAGGTCGTAGGCCAGGCGCAGGTCGAAATCACCCAGCATGGTGTCATGGATCTGCCAGACGGCCTGGGCTTCCAGCCCATACAGGGTCGCATCCTGCTGGACGGCGCGGCGCACGGCAAAACCGGAGACTTCCATCCCGGTATCGGCCAGGTAGATGAAATCGTCGACCTGCTTGTGGAACAGGTTGATGTCCAGGTCCAGTGCAGCGGCGTGGCGGTGCAGGCCCAGGTCCCACGACAGCGACTGCTCCCGGTCCAGTTCAGGGTCACCGATTTCGAAGCTGAAGGTGGCCAGGTGGGGCCCGTTGGAGAACAGCTCGGTGGCTGACGGCGCGCGCTGGGCATGGGCCAGGTTGAGTGAGCCGTGCCACAGTTCATTGATTTGCCAGATGCTGCCCAGGCTTGCCGACCAGGTCGTGAAGCGGCGATGGTCGGTGTCGAAGTCCACGTCCGGCGCGCCATCGTGATGATCATGGCCATGGTCGTGGTCGTGGTCGTGGTCGTGGTCGTGATCATGGTCCTCGTGGCCGTGCAGATCCAGGTCGGCTTCGACCCGGGTCCTTTCGATGCGTGCCCCCAGGCTGATGGTCAGGTCGCCGACGCGGCGCTCCTGCAGGGTAAACAGGGCCAGGGAATCGGTTTCGTTGGGTGCGACGAAGGCCTCTTCGCCGACGGCGACAAAGTCTTCCTGATCGAGCTGCAGGCCGATGGCGCCTTCCCAGCCAGCTCCCGGTACAGTCTCGAGAACCAGCCGGGACTGCCAGGTCTCGACGTCGAACA
Organism: Wenzhouxiangella sp.; assembly: GCA_046540955.1. GTDB lineage: Bacteria > Pseudomonadota > Gammaproteobacteria > Xanthomonadales > Wenzhouxiangellaceae > Wenzhouxiangella. The sequence continues at coordinate 154,164 of JBKHEF010000004.1, read as the reverse complement.
CGGTCGGTTCGTGGACGTGGCCATCATCGTGGCCATGGCCGTCGTCATGTGCATGCTCGTCGCCGTGTTCCTCCATCTCGATTTCGCGGTGGGTGTAGTCGGTGTAGCCCAGCCGGAAGGTTCCGCGGGCGAAGCCGGGTAGCGGCTGATCCAGTCCAGCCTTCAGGTTCCAGCTGCGCTGCTCCATGTCGATGAAGGCAAATTCGTCCTCTTCGCCGTGTTCTTCATGGTCGTGGTCATGATCATGGTCGTGATCGTGGTCATGATCGTCATCATCACCATGGCTGTGCGGGGCCGGGATACCGTACTGGGACTCGAACAGACGGAAGGCGCCGCCAATGAATCCGCGGTTGCCGATCCAGCTGGCTCCGATGGTGCCTGACCGGTTCTCGACGAAGCTGTTGGGCAGAAGACCGTCGCCGGTGTGGTCACCGTCGTGGTCGTCATGATGATCGTCATGGTGGTCATCAGCGTGATGATCATGCTCGCCAAACTCGCGGCGGGCAGCGCCGGGGATCTCATAGTCATCGGTATCGCGCCAGGTGCCGTCCAGATGCCAGGCGAACTGGCCGCTGCCGCCATCCAGCCGCAGCAGGCCTGAGCGCTCGTCGGCAACGGTGTCGCCACGGAGCTCGAAGCGGCCCGAAAGGGGTTCGGCCGGGACCCGTTCCGGGATCCGGTTGTCGATCACGTTGACGATGCCGCCGGCGGCGCCCGAGCCGTAGAGCAGGGTGGCCGGACCACGCAGGATCTCGATCTGGTCAATCAGCATGGGGTCGAGCGAGACGGCATGATCGTCGCTGGGCGCGGCGGCATCGCCGGTCGACAGCCCGTCTTCCAGGATCCGGACCCGCGGCCCACCCAGGCCGCGGATGATCGGGCGCCCGGCGCCGGGACCGTAGTAGGACGAATGCACCCCGGGCTGGTTCTGCAGCGTTTCGCCCAGGGTCATGCCACGCCGGTCGTCGAGGGCCTCACCGGCCAGCACATCGACCGGCTGGGCCGTTTCCAGCGCAGTGCGGCGCAGCGGCAGGGCCATGACCCGAATGGTCTCCAGATCGGCGGTATGGCGCAGGCGCTTATCGGGGCTGGAGTCGGGTTCAGCGCCCACGGCGGTTGATGCGAGGGCAACGGAAATGGACAGGGCAAGCAGTGCTTTCGTCATAAGAGGAAATGATGGGAATCGAAGAAAACGAATGATATATCATAACACTAACAAGATGCATATGGTCTACATCTGGAATGGTGATCGGGGATGAGGCCTCAGGCGCTGGACTTGAGCAGGCGGTTTTTCTGCCGTTCCCAGTCGCGGTCTTTCTGGGCCCGGCGCTTGTCGTGGGTCTGCTTGCCGCGTGCGATCGCGATTTCGACCTTGACCTTGCCCTTTTTCCAGTACATGGCGGTGGGCACGATGGTCTGGCCCTTGCGCTCGACCACGCCGACCAGGCGGTCGATCTCGCGCCGGTGCAGCAGCAGGCGGCGGTTGCGCATCGGATCGGGCCTGACATGGGTGGAGGCCGAGGTGAGCGGCGTGATCAGGCATCCGAACAGGAAGGCCTCGCCGTTTTTCAGCAGCACGTAGCTCTCGCCAAACTGGATCTTGCCGGCCCTGAGCGCCTTGACTTCCCAGCCTTCCAGGGCAATACCGGCCTCGATGCGCTCGTCGAGGTGATACTCGAAGCGTGCGCGCTTGTTCAGGGCAATGGTGCTGGAGGGGGATTGGCTCATGGGGCAGGCACTATACCGCAAGCCATCGGTGGCTGGCGTATCATGCCCGGATGACCGAAGTCCATCGATTTGCCCTGGTCGAGTACCGTCCGGAACAGATGTTTGATCTGGTCTGCGATGTCCCGCGCTACCCGGAGTTTCTCGACTGGATCCGGCAGGCCCGGGTGCACGAGCAGACCGACAGCGAACAGGTCGCGAGTCTGAACGTCACGCTGGGTGGTGTGCGGGCGCAATTCACGACGCGCAATCGGCTGGAGCGTCCGAACCTGATCGAAATGCGGCTGCACGAGGGGCCGTTCGAAGACCTGCGGGGTCGCTGGCAATTCGCGGCAGTTGGCCATGGCTGCCGGGTCAGTCTTGATCTTGATTTCCGCTTTTCCGGCAGTCTGTGGATGCGGCCTTTTCGGCGGGGATTCGGCAAGATGGCCGATCGCATGGTCGATGATTTCTGTCGCCGGGCCGAGGCGGTGCATGGCAAAGCTGACCGTTGAAGTTGCCGCGGCGCTGCCGGAGCGTCAGATCGTGATTGAGCTGCACCTGGTCGAAGGCAGCACGGCGGCCGAGGCGATCGAGGCGGCCGATCTGGCGAACCGGCTGCCGGGCTTTGCGGTGGACCTGCAGCGCATCGGGGTTTTCGGCCGGCCCTGTCGTCCCGACCGGGTTCTGGCTGACGGAGACCGCGTTGAACTGTATCGCCCGCTCAAGGCCGACCCCAAGGAGGTCCGCCGGCAGTTGGCCGAACTGGAGCGCAACGCAGCGCGCAAGACCGATTAGGCGCCGTTAGTTGCCGTCGCGGCGGATACTCTCCAGATCCTGAACCGGCACATCGTCCGGTGCCTGCATCTCGCGCAAGGCCCGCGCTGCGACCGTGTCCTGTTCCAGGTAGCTGCCTTCGATCGTGGTTAGCCGGTCATTTTCGAACCGCAGGGTCAGCACTCGCTTGACCGGATCGGTGCCGCGCCGGGAAAAGGTATTCATGTAGTCCCAGCGATCGTCGTGAAACGGGCTCTGGACCGAAGGCGAGCCTAGCAGCACCAGGACCTGGCGCTTGGTCATACCGGTTTCGAGCTGGGCGACATTGTCATCGTCAAGCACGTTGCCTTGCTGGATGTCCTGCTTGTAGACCAGGTTGCAGCCGAGCAAAGACAGGATCAGCAGAGCGCTTGCAAACAGGCGCATGGGCGTTTCAGACCTCGGAAGACGGATAAGCGGCAATGATACAATAGGGCCTCAACGGTTATCGGGCCGGAGCGGGCCTGGAGGTTGTCATGTCGGAAAAAACCATGGATTTGCGCAGGGTCGGCCTGAAGGTGACCCATCCGCGGCTGCAGATTCTGCGCCTGCTCGAGCGGACCGATCCCGAGCGCAAGCACCTGACTGCCGATGAAATCTATCGCATGCTCAACGAGCAGGGCGAGGAGATCGGCCTGGCGACCGTCTATCGTGTCCTGAGTCAGTTCGAGCAGGCCTGCCTGGTCCGCAAGCATATGTTCGACGATGGCAGCGGGCGACCGATGCAGGCCTGTTACGAGCTCCACGACGGCGACCACCACGACCACATGGTGTGCCTGGAGACCGGTGATGTGATTGAATTCGTCGACGAGGAGATCGAACAGCGTCAGCGCGAGATTGCCGCCCGGCATGGCTATGACATCGTCGAACACTCGCTGGTCATCTACGTCAAGCCCAGGAAAAAGGACGCCTGAGGCTATTTTTTAGCCCGCGTCGAGCATCTCTCGGGCGTGGGCGAGGCTGCCAGCCGACTTGCGGTTGCCCAGCATCCGGGCGAGCTCCTCTTCCCGTCCGTTGCGGTCCAGACGCTCCACGCGGATCGTGGTTGCACCCGCCTGCTCGCCCTTGACGACCCGAAATTGATCATCGGCGCGCGCCGCGACCTGGGCCAGGTGGGTAACGCAGAAGGCTTGTCCGGCGCCGGCGGCTTCTTTCAAAAAGGCGCCGACCACATGGGCGGTCTCGCCACCGATCCCGGCATCGACCTCGTCGAAGACCCGCGCCGGCCGCTCGCCATCGCCGCCGGCCGCGATCATCAAGGCCAGACTGATCCGCGACAACTCGCCGCCTGAGGCGACTTTGTGCAGCGCCTGTGGCGACTGTCCCGGGTTGGCGCTGAACAGAAACTCGATGTCGTCCTGGCCATGTTCGGCCGGAAGGCCACGCTTGCGTGGACTGATATTGACCTCCAGCCTGGCCCGGGTCATGCCCAGGTCGACCAGACGTTGGGTTGTGCGGCGGGCCAGTTCGGTTGCCGCCTGGCGGCGTTGCCGGCTGAGTTCATCGGCAGCTTCCTGCCAGCGCGCAGCGACTGCCTGCAGACGGTTTTCCAGCGCCTGCCGACGTTCATCCTGATGCTCCAGGCGGTCCAGGCGATCGCCGATCCGGGTGCTCAGGGCCGGGAGTTCTTCCGGGCGGACGCGGTGTTTGCGGGCCAGGTCCAGGCACTTTTCCAGCCGCCGGTTGATCTGCTCGAGCGCCTGCGGATCGGTCTCTTCGGGTTGGTCAAAGCGCTCCAGTCCGGCTGCTGCCTCATCGATGTTGATGCTGGCCTCGTTGAGAAGATCGGTCAGCGTGGCCAGGCGCGCGTCCAGCGAGCTGACCTGTTCGAGGGCCTGGGCCGCCTGCAACAGCAGGGCGCGAACGCTGGGCCCGGCATCGTCGTCCAGGGCTGCCCGGGCACGTTCCAGACAGGCCCGGATTTCATCGCCACGGGCCAGGCGTTCCTGCTCTTGCTCGAGCTCGCCGTACTCACCCGGCTTGAGCGCCAGTGCCTCAAGCTCACGATGCTGGAACCGCAGCAGCTCCAGTTGGTCCGGGTCGCCGGCCTCAAGCTCGAACTCGTCGAGTTCGGCGCGGGCAGCCTGCCAGTCGGCAAAAACCTGGCCGACCGCCGCCAGGGTCTCTGGCTTGACCAGGGCATCGACGATCGCGCGCTGCTTGCCCGCTCGGGCCAACAACTGATGTTCGTGCTGACCATGGATCTCGACCAGCAGGCCGCCCAGTTCGGCCAGCTGGCCGATGGTGGCGCTACGCCCATTGATCCAGGCCCTTGAGCCGCCTTCGGCTGACAGTACCCGGCGCAGCAGTAGCTGATCGCCATCGTCCATCGCCTGGTCGCCGAGCCAGGCCCGTGCAGCTGGCTGGTCGGCCAGATTGAATTCGGCGCTCAGATCAGCCTGGCGAGCTTCGGCTGCGACCAGGCCGGCGCTGGCGCGTTCGCCCAGCAAAAGGCCGAGGGCGTCGATCAGGATGGACTTGCCCGCGCCGGTCTCGCCGCTGATGACGGTAAACCCGGGGCCGAAGTCCAGTTCAACGTGATTGATGATGGCGAAATTGCGTATCGACAGAAACCGCAGCATGGTCTGGTGACAACCCCGTAGTGATCTATCAAGCTAGCACTCCCGCAGGTCTTCGGCAATATCGTTTGGCTCAGTCGGTCATCGATCCGGACAAGCCAGAGCGGCCGGGTTGCTTTGCTGCTTGCAATCTCCGGCTGCGGGCCCCATGTTCGCGGGCAAGGTCACCACCAAGCGCGGGAACACCCATGGCAAATACCTATGATGAATCCGGCCGGCCCGAAGAGTCACCCGAGCAGACGCGGGAGTCCGTGCTCGATCCGGACCTGACCGACGAGTCGGCGCCGCTGCCGGCCGAAGAAGGACCCGAATCAACGGCCGAGGAAGAAATCGGCCGACTGCGCGATGCCCTGCTCAGAACCCGGGCCGAGATGGACAACCTGCGCAAGCGCACCGACCGGGAACTGGAGCGCTCGCGCCGCTACATCAATGAAGCGCTGATGAAGGATCTGGTGCCGGTCCTTGATGCGCTTGATCAGGGCCTGGAGAACGCGCCGGCCGAAGATGGCAACCTGCGCGAAGGTCTTGGGCTGATTCGCACCCAGCTCCTGAACAGCTTGCAGCGTCATGGCCTGGAGGTCATCGAGCCGGAAGGCGAGCCGTTTGATCCGGACTGGCACGAGGCGATGAGCATGCAGTCCAGTACCCAGCATGAGCCCGACACGGTCATGGTGGTGCTGCAGCGGGGCTACACCCTGCACGATCGTCTGGTGCGCCCGGCGCGCGTGATCGTCGCCCGCGCCCCTTGACCGGCTTCGCTGGCCGGTGCATTGAATTTTGTGCCGGCCAGCCGCATTTCATCGGCATCGAATCGCGCAGCGCTCCATCATGGCTGCAGTCACGAATCCAAAAGCAGTGCAAAAACAGGACACATCACCATGAGCAAGATTATCGGCATTGACCTGGGAACGACCAATTCCTGCGTCGCCCTGATGGAAGGAGGCAAGGCGCGGGTCATCGAAAACGCCGAAGGCGACCGCACCACGCCGTCGACCGTGGCTTTTACCAAGGACGGCGAAGTCCTGGTTGGCCAGCCGGCCAAGCGCCAGGCCGTGACCAACCCGGAACGTACGCTGTATGCGGTCAAGCGCCTGATCGGCCGCAAGTTCAGCGAAGACGTTGTCCAGAAGGACAAGGGCCTGGTGCCCTACAAGATCATCCAGGCCGACAACGGTGATGCCTGGGTCGAAGTGGATGGCAAGAAGATGGCGCCGCCGGAAATTTCGGCCCGGGTGCTGATGAAGATGAAAAAGACCGCCGAAGACTACCTGGGTGAAGAAGTCACCGAGGCGGTCATTACCGTGCCGGCCTACTTCAACGATTCGCAGCGCCAGGCGACCAAGGATGCCGGCAAGATTGCCGGTCTTAACGTGCGCCGCATCATCAACGAGCCGACCGCAGCTGCCCTGGCCTACGGGCTGGACAAGAAGGGCGCCGACCGCAAGGTCGCGGTCTATGACCTCGGCGGTGGCACCTTCGATATCTCCATCATCGAGATTGCCGATGTCGACGGCGAAAAGCAGTTCGAGGTTCTGGCCACCAACGGCGATACCTTCCTGGGTGGCGAGGACTTTGACCTGCGCCTGATCGACTACCTGGCCACCGAGTTCAAGAAGGATCAGGGCGTGGATCTGAAGAATGATCCGTTGGCCCTGCAGCGCCTGCGCGAGGCAGCCGAACGGGCCAAGATCGAGCTGTCTTCGGCCGAGCAGACGGAAGTGAATCTGCCCTACATCACCGCCGATGCCTCGGGGCCGAAGCACCTCAACATCAAGGTGACCCGCTCCAAGCTCGAGTCGCTGGTTGAAGATCTGGTCAAGCGCTCGATCGAACCCTGTCGGACCGCGCTCAACGACGCCGGCCTGAAGGTGAGCGAAGTCGACGAGGTGATCCTGGTCGGCGGGCAGACCCGCATGCCGCGGGTGCAGAAGGCCGTGGCCGAGTTCTTTGGCAAGGACGCCCGTCGTGACGTCAACCCCGACGAAGCCGTGGCCGTCGGTGCCGCGATCCAGGGCGGTGTCCTGGCCGGTGACGTCAAGGACGTGCTGCTGCTCGACGTCACGCCGCTGTCGCTGGGTATCGAGACCCTGGGCGGGGTGTTCACCAAGCTGATCGAAAAGAACACCACCATTCCGACCAAGGCCTCGCAGGTGTTCTCGACCGCCGAGGACAACCAGAGCGCGGTGACCGTACACGTGCTTCAGGGCGAGCGCGAGATGGCTTCGGCCAACAAGTCGTTGGCCCGGTTTGACCTGACCGGTATTCCGGCCGCCCCGCGCGGCATGCCCCAGATCGAGGTGACCTTTGACATCGATGCCAACGGCATCCTGCACGTTTCGGCCAAGGACCAGGCCACCGGGCGCGAGCAGCGCATCGAGATCAAGGCCGGTTCGGGTCTGAGTGAAGAGGAAATCGAAAACATGGTGCGCGATGCCGAGGCCCACCGGGAAGAGGACAAGCGCTTCCAGGAGCTGGTCAGCGCGCGCAACTCGGCCGATGGTGTTGCCCATGCCACCCGGACCAGCCTGAAGGAAAATGCCGAGGCGATCGACGATGCCACGCGCCAGAAGATCGAGGAGGCCCTGGCCAAGGTCGACGAGGCGATCAAGGGTGACGACAAGGGCGCCATCGAGGCCGCCGTCAACGAGCTGCAGCAGGCCGGTGCCGAGTTGTACCAGAAGGCCGCTGAAAAAGCCCAGGCCGGCGCCGCTGAGGGGGCAGCCGATTCAGCGGCCGAGGGGGCTGCTGCCAGCGATGCTGCTGACGAAGTGGTCGATGCCGAGTTCACCGAGGTTGACGACGATAAAAAATGATGAGCGGTCCGGGGATTCCTCCGGACCGGCTCCACCAAAAAGGGTCACCTGATGCCGGCTGACTATTACGAAACGCTCGGCGTGTCCAGAACGGCCACGCCGGACGAACTGAAGAAGGCCTATCGCCGGCTTGCCCGGCGATACCACCCTGATGTCAGTTCCGAACCCGATGCCGAAACCCGCTTCAAGGAAGTCCAGAAAGCCTATGAGGTGCTCAAGGACGACAAGAAGCGCGCGGCGTACGACCGGTTCGGCCACGCCGGGGTCAACGGCGCTGCCGGTGGCGCGCCCGGCGGTGCAGGTTTCGGCGACATCAACGATATCTTCGGCGACATCTTCGGCGATATCTTCGGCGGCAGCCGGCGGCGGCGCCAGCAGTCGCGCCGCGGCCAGGACCTGCGTTACGAGCTTGAACTGGAGCTCGAGGAGGCCGTTCAGGGGATCGAGAAGGAAATCCGCATTCCCACGCTGGGCAAGTGCACCAGCTGTGACGGCAGCGGCTCGAAAAGCGGGCGGCTGGACGTCTGCTCGACCTGTGGCGGCCAGGGCCAGGTGCGCATGCAGCAGGGCATCTTCTCGGTCCAGCAGACCTGCCCGGCCTGTGGCGGCAGTGGCCGCACGATCAAGGATCCGTGCGCGGAATGCAACGGCAACGGCCAGGTCCGCGAAACCCGCACCCTGCAGGTCAAGATTCCTCCGGGCGTGGATGAAGGCGATCGGATCCGCCTGAGCGGCGAGGGTGCGGCCGGTGCCCAGGGGGGCCAGGCCGGTGACCTGTATGTTGACATCCACGTCCGGCCGCATCCGCTGTTCCAGCGTGATGGCGATGACCTGTTCTGCGAAGTGCCCATCCCGATCACCACCGCCGCGCTGGGCGGGCAGCTCAAGGTGCCGACCCTGAATGGTTCGGTCATGCTCAAGATTCCGGCCGAGACCCAGTCTGGCAAGCTGTTCCGGCTGCGTGGCAAGGGTGTTCAGTCTGTTCGCAGCCGCGCGGCCGGTGACCTGTTGTGCAAGGTGGCGGTCGAAACGCCAATCAACCTGACCCGCGAGCAGAAAGACCTGCTGCGGGAGTTCCAGAACTCGTTTGAAAACAACGGTCACCATAATCCGCAATCGACCAGCTGGACCGACCGGGTCAAGAGCTTCTTTGATCGCATGGGACTGTAGCCGGCCGATGCGCATTCTCCTGAGCGGTGCCAGCGGAGCGGTCGGCGGCGAAATCCGGCGCCTGGTCGATGCCGACCCCCGGCTGGAACTGGCTGGCCTGGCGAGTCGATCAGCGTTTTTCGAGGCCGGTGCGCAGGGTGATGTGCTGATCGACTTTTCCCATCCTGCGCTGACCTTGCGCTGTCTGGACCTGGCCGGGCAGCAGGGCCTGCCGATCGTGATCGGCACCACCGGCTTGGACCAGGCCTGCCGGCAACGCATCCGGGAGGTGGCGCGCACTACCCCGGTTTGTGTGGCGGCCAACTTCAGCATCGGCGTGACGGTCATGCAGGCGCTGGCCGCGCATGCAGCGGCGGCAATCCCCGCGAGCTTTGATATCGAGATCGCCGAGACCCATCATCGCCGCAAGATCGACGCGCCATCCGGCACTGCCGTGGCCCTGGCAGAGGCGGTGGCCGCGGCCCGCGACCAGCGCCTGCACGATGTCGCGGTGATGGACCGGAGCCATCGGCGCAGCGCCCGTCCGCCCGGTGAAATCGGTTTCCAGGTCAGCCGCGGCGGCGATGTGGTCGGAGAGCACACGGTCCATTTTCTCGGTGACGGTGAGCGCCTGGAAATCACCCATCGTGCCAGCGATCGCTCGATCTTTGCCCGAGGTGCGCTGTTGGCAGCGGAAAGACTGGTGGGCCACGACCCCGGTCAGGTGGAATTCAGGGACCTTGTGATTGCTGATCTGGGCGCTGACCGGGCACTGCCTGGCGGCGGAAATCCGGCCCGCCGAAATGATTGACAACCGCCGCCAGATTGCTACAATGCACGGCTTGATCTGGGGCCATAGCTCAGCTGGGAGAGCGCTACAATGGCATTGTAGAGGTCGGCGGTTCGATCCCGCCTGGCTCCACCAGAATTCGACCTAGGCACGATGTTTTACGGTTTTGTCCCCATCGTCTAGAGGCCTAGGACACCGCCCTTTCACGGCGGCGACCGGGGTTCGAATCCCCGTGGGGACGCCAAAATAAAAAGGCCCGCCAAAGTGCGGGCCTTTTTATTTTGACCTCCCCAATGCGGGATCTAACCCCTGGTTCGACTCGCAGGACGCGCAGCGCCCGGAGAGCGCTGATGCGAAGCATCAGCAATCCCCGGCCACCTTGATCACAACTGCGGGTCCTGCCCGCCACCCAGGCCGGCCCACCGCAACGCGGGCCTTTTTATTCCGGCTGCCCCGCTTTCTACAACCACAGCGCCAGCCACAACAGTCCGATCACGACCAGTGCGACCAGCCCGGTCAGTTGCATGCTGCGCTGGTGGTGTTCGAACTGACCCTGCAGACGATGAAGCAGATCAAGCAGGTGGGAATGCGGGCGGTGGCGGCGTTCGCGCTGGGCGATGAGATGGGGCAGGTGGGCGGCCAGCCGCTCCGCGAGCACAACCAGATCACCCTCCGGGATCTGCCCGGTGGCTCGCCAGCCCATGCGCCAAGCCGCGGCCAGCAGTATCGCCGACAGCAGTAGTGGCCAGGTCGAAGCCCACAGCAGGTAGAACTTGACCGGCTCGATGAGATCATGGGTCGCCGCCCAGGCCCAGGGCAGGATCAGTCCGGCCGCGACCAGAAGAACCCAGGACGGCTGCAGTGACGGATTACGGCTTCGGAAATCTCGCGCCAACTGCCAGGCATGCCAAAGCAGCAGCGCCGTGGCCGTCGATGTCAGCGCCAGAACGGTGACCAGGACCTCGGCTGGGCTGTGATGAATGGTCGCCTTGAGGGCGTTTTTCGCCAGGTACCCGCTGGTCAGCGGGAAGGCCGTCAGCGACAGCGCTGGTAGCCAGAACAGGACGGCACCGATTCGACCGACGGCCAGTGCACTGCCACAGGCCAGGAACAGGGCGGCCTTGTTCAGACCGTGATGCAGGGCCATGAACCCGACCAGCGCCAGCAGGACCGGACGCTCCTCGGGCAGCAGAATCGTCAGGGCAAACGCGACCAGGATCAGGCCCATCTGGCTTATGGTCGAGTAAGCCAGCACGGTCTTGATGCGCCGCTGGGTCAGGCCAACCAGGACGCCGGCAAAGGCGGTGAAAAGCCCAAGGAAGATCATCGTCCAGCCGATCCAGGATGGGTCTTCGGGCAGGCCGGGAACGAATCTGAGCCAGCCCATCAGGCCCGCCTTGACGATGATCCCCGACAGGATGGCGCTGGCCGGTACGGGGGCCACAGGATGCGCCAGAGGCAGCCAAAGGTGGAGCGGCATGATGCCCATCTTGACGGCAAAGCCGGCCAGCAGCAGCCAGCGTGCTGGCGAGTGGGCGAGGATGTCGTGATGGTCGGCAAGAACAGCAAATTCGGCGTTGCCGATGTTCCCGGCCAGCAGCAGAAGGCCGCTCAATATGGCAGCCTCGCCGACAAAGGCCATGACCAGATAGGTGCGCGCCGCCCGCCAGGCCTGAGGATTGTGCTCGTGGGTGATGAGCAGATAGGCCGACAGGCTCAGCAGCGCATAGCCGACATAGAAAGTCGCCAGATCGCCGGCCAGCAACAGCAGCGACATGCCGGTCAGGGCGCCCAGCCAGCCGCTCCAGAACCAGCGTCGGTCGCGATCGATGGTCTTCCAGGCAAACCAGGCGCTCAGGTTCCAGGCCACTGCAGTCAGCAGGATCACTGGCTGGTTGACCTCGTCGACGCGCAGGGTGACCCCCAGCAGCGGCCACGAAAAGTGGATATCGGGTTTGAACAGCAGCGGCCCGAACAGGAAAATTCCCGACCACGGGGTCAAGGCAATGGCCAGGCGCCGGTAGCGGTCCGGTGCCGGAAACAGCAGCATCAGGGTCAGCGGCAGAAGAATGGCCAGAACAGCGCTCATGGGCCGTATTCCGTCACGATGGCTTCGACCCAGTTAAGCGGGCTGAGCGGATGTCCGGCGAGTAGACCGACCCCCAGGGCCAGGACAGCGGCGACGATGGCCGAGCCGACCAGCGCGCCACTCTCGATCCGGCTGACTGGGACTTCCGCCGGCCACTGCTCGGGTGGCGGATGCAGCCAGATCCGCTTGAGGACCGGCAGAAAATAGCTGGCATTGAGCAGGGTGCTGACAACCAGCACGGCGACAATCCAGTCGCGGCCGTCAGCGACCGCCCCGGTACCCAGATACCATTTGCTGACGAATCCGGCCACCGGTGGCAGCCCGACCATGCCCAGCGCACCGATGGTGAAACAGGTGCTGGTCCATGGCATGCGCCGGCCGATCCCGTCGAGCTGATCGATCCGCTTGACCCCGAGCAGGTTGGCAAAGATGCCAGCGCAGAAAAACAGAATGATCTTCATCAGTCCCTGGTGAACCAGGTGCACCAGTCCGCCGATCGTGGCAACTGGACCGCCGATGGCGATGCCGAGGATGATGTACGAGACCTGGCTGACGGTGGAATAGGCCAGGCGCTTTTTCAGATCGATCTGGCGCAGGGCCTGGACCGAGCCGTACAGGATCGTGAACGAGGCGATCAGCATCAACGGCATATCCAGACCCAGATCGGCGACCAGGTTTGAGCCATAGACGTCTTCGACCAGGCGAATCAGCCCGAAAGCGCCGGCCTTGACGACTGCCACGGCGTGCAGCAGCGCACTGACCGGGGCCGGTGCCACCATCGCCGCCGGCAGCCAGGCATGAAGCGGAAACAGGGCGGCCTTGACCCCCATGCCCACGGTCAGCAGGACAAAAATGATCTGCAGGCTCAAACGCGCTGAATCGGCATGCTCAACCAGCGTTCCGCCCGGCGTGAAGGTTTGCGGACCGGTGATGCCATACAACCAGATCAGCCCGATCAGGAACAAAGCGCCGCCGCTGAGGGTGTAGCGCAGGTAGATCCCGCCGCTGCGAATCGCCGCAGCGGTGCCGGTGTGCACCACCAGCGGCCAGGTGGTCAGCGTGAGCAGCTCGTAGAAGATGAAAAATGTCAGCAGGTTGCCAGCCATGCTGATGCCCATGGTTGCGGTTACGCACAGGCTGAAAAAGCCAAAAAACCGGGCCCGGTTCGGCGAGCGTTCCAGGTAGGCGATGGCATAGACCGTGGTCACCAGCCACAGCACCGCTGAGAGCGATGCAAACAGCAGGCTCAAGGCGTCGGCACGCAGCACCAGAGCCAGGCCGGGCACCAGTGAGACCCGGAATTCCGGCTGATGTCCCTGCAGAACCAGCAGGCCGATCAAAGCCACCAGGACCAGCTTGAGAACCGCCGCCAGCAGGTTCAGGATAATGCGCAGGCGCGCATGCCGCTCACCAGCAGCGAAGATCACCAGGCCGGTCAGGGCCGAAACGATCACGGCCAGAAACGGGGTCCAGAACAGGACGTGCGCCATCATGGCAATAACCCGGGTGGCAGGCCGGCGGCGACCAGGTCAAGCACGGGTGCCGAGGTGAATCCGGCCACGATGGCGGCCAGGCCCAGCAGCAGGGCTGCGATGCTGGCCATGTTGGGTGGCCGCCGGGTCTGCCGATGACTGTTGCGATGCCGCGGGTGAAGGCAAACAACGCCGAGGATCCGAAACAGATAGCCGGCCGCGAGCAGGCCGCCGCTGACGATCAGAACAAGAATGCCCCAGGCCTGTGCCTGCCAGGCGGCTTCCAGCAATAGCCACTTGGCCAGGAAACCGCCGCTGGGCGGCAATCCCATGATGCTGACCCCGCCCAGCGCCAGGGCGAAAACGTCCAGCGGCATGCGTTGATCGATGCCGGCCAGCCGGCTCAGGCGATCCGTGCCCACGCTTTTGAGGATGTTGGCCGCCGCCAGAAACATGGCTGCCTTGGCCAGTCCATGCGACAGCAGATGATAGCTGGCTGCCTGGAAAGCAAGCCCGCTGGCCAGTGGCAAGAGCAGCAGCAGGTATCCCAGTTGGGCGACGGTGGAGTAGGCGATGATCATTTTCAGCCGCACCTGAACCAGTGCGGCCAGCGACCCGTAAACAATCGCCAGCGCACCCAGCAAGCCCATCAGTTGCGCGGCAAGCGCCAGGTCCCAGTCGGTGGCCATCCAGAACCACAGGCGCCAGATCAGGTAGATCGAGACCTTGACCACCATGGCCGAGAGAATGGCGCTGACTGGTCCGGGAGCGTTGCCGTGGGCCGCCGGCAGCCAGGCATGCAGTGGAAAGATGGCCGCCTTGATCAACAATCCGACGATCATCAGGGTCATGGCGGTGATCGTCAGCCAGCCCGGTTCGAGTTGACCGGCCAGCATGTACAGGTCAAGCACCCCGGTCTGTCCGTAGATCAGACCCACACCGAGCAGGTACAGGAGTGAGGCCAGCAGGGCCAGCAAGAGGTAGCGCATGGCGGCGCGCAGTGCGCTGGCTTTGCCTTCGATGGCGATCAGTCCGATCGCGGTCAGCGTGACCAGCTCCAGGGTGACATAGATGTTGAACAGATCGGCCGACAGCAAAAGCGCGTTCATGCCGGTCAGCAGCATCAGCCACAGGGGCCAGAATCGGTGGGCATGGGCGCTGCCGGGCCGGAACGAATAGCTGGCATGCAGGCTGACCAGGATCGTCATGCCGACGTTGAGCCACAGCATCAGCAGGCTCAGTGGGTCGAGCTGCCAGACAATGCCCAGCGGTGCCTCGTGGCCGGCCAGCACGACCCGGTAACTGCCATTGCGCACGACTTCCAGGGTCGGCACCAGCAACAGCAGCGGTAGCGGCAGCGAGCCAAGCCGGATCATCGCGCCGAGCGCGGCGCGGGGCAGGACGACCGCGCCGGCAGCGGCCAGCAGCGGCAGAAAGACGATCAGCGCGAGCGCTTCAGTCGTCATTCTCCGGCTCGTCATCGATCGCCAGGGTCGCTTTGCCCGACTCCTGGCACAATCGAACCATCAGGGCAAGGCCGAAGGCGGTTGCAGAGACAGCGATGACGATCCCGGTCAGCACCAGGGCCTGCGGGACCGGGTCGGACTGGCCGTTGATCGGTGCGGCGGTGGCGACCAGCAGGATGAACACGGCGCTGCCCATGATGTTGAGGGCAAACAGCTTGCGCATCACATGGGCACTGACAATCAGCCCATGCACCCCGATGCCGAACAGCACAGCGGCCGCCAGAACGTAAAGCGTGGCGCTATCCATGCCGGTGGCGCCGCAGGCTGGTGGCGCCGGCAAACAGCAGCACCAGGGTCAGGGCAATCGACACCATCATCAGGGTTTCGACCAGGTAGACCGCCCACAGACCGGGCAAAGCCATTAGCGGCTGGCCGTAGAACAGTGGCAACAGCCCCATGGTGATGAATCCGAGCAAGCCGATCAGCAGCCCCAGGTTGAGCATCAGGCTCGATTCCTTGCTTGAACCGAGCCGGCCGGTCAACACCAGGATCACCCCGCAGGCCGCGAGCACCGCACCGGCCTGAAACGCACCACCAGTGCCCTGGCTGCCGGCCTTGAGCAGATGGACTGAAACCAGGATGGTCAACGGCACGATGATGGCGAGCAAGGCACCGATCAGCGGGGTATCCGGGTCCTGGGTGGTCAAGGTCCGATCCAGGTCATGGGGTCGGGTGACTGCCTGGGCCGACAGCAGTGCGGCCAGCAACACCGTGATTTCGAGCAGGGTGTCGAAACCGCGGAAGACCACCAGAACACCGGTGATGGGATTGCCCAGACCCGTCGATTCCAGGGTTTCCAGAACCGCGATGCCGGCCAGGGCAGGGACCGGATCGGCCTCAAGCGCGGCCAGGCCCAGTACCGCAACCAGCATCCCGGCGGCCAGTGCAATCGGCAGGGCCAGGCGAGATCGGGCGGCAGCCTTGTTGCGCTCTCCGGCCGGTTGAATTTCGACCAGCCGGCGATAGGCGACCATCATCAAAGCACCGGTCACGCCGGCGCCGATGGCGGCTTCGGCCATGGCCAGGTCCGGTGCATCGAGGCGGGCCCAGGCCATGGCCATGGCCAGGCCGAGCACGACGAAATGAAGAATGCCGCGAAACAGCGACGCGCTGTTGATGGCCTGCAGCGCCAGTCCGATCAGGCTGGCAACGATCAGGGCATCGAGCGCGATGGCAGACATCAGCGATCCTTGCCGGTATGGGCCGGCAGCTGTCCGGCGGTATAGGCATGGCGGGCGATGAGATGGGCCGAGACCGTTGAGGCCAGCAGACCGACCAGCCAGACCAGCGCGAGCACAGCGGTCGCTTGCCAGTCCCGGCTGAGGAGGGCCAGGCCCGCGCAGATCAGCAGCAAGCCGGTGTTGTCGGCCTTGGCCAGCGCATGCAGGCGACAGTAGACATCGGGAAAGCGCAGCAGGCCGATCGTCCCGGCCAGGTAAAAGGCACAGCCGGCCAGCAGCAACGCCAGAGCAAGCCCTTCGAACAGGTTCACGAATCTCTCCGGTCGGATTTCGAGCCGCCGGGCAGACCCACGAACGCCAGCGACAGGACGCTGGCCAGCATGACCATCAACAAGGCGACATTGCGCAGCGACGGCAGTTCCATCCATTCAGCCAGCACCAGCACGGCCGCGACGGTGGTCGTGCTGAACAGCAGCGCTGCCAGCATCCGGTCGGCCGGGGTCGGGCCACGATAGACCCGCAGCATGCCGGCGATCAGGTTGAGGATCAGAAACAGCACGATGGCCGGCAGTGCCAGGTCGATCATGATGACCTCCCGCGTGGTTCGAATACCCAGGCCAGCCAGCGCTCCAGTCGGTCGACCGAGGCGGCTGTCTCGGGGGCCAGGAAGTGGACGTGCAAACGGTTTTCAGTCTTGTCGAGCAACACGCTGAGCGTGCCGGGCAGCAGGCTGATGAAGCTGATCAGCAGCATGGTCGGTTTGCCCGGGGGAACGGCGATGGTGCGGGCGACGATTTCAGGGTTGATCGGCAGTGCAGGCCGGATCGCGCGCAGGGCCACGTCAAAACCGCCCTTGAACGACTCGTAGAGAAAGAAACCGACAAAACCCAGCCAGCGCAGTGGGCGCCAGGGGTAGGGGGCCTCCGGTACCAGCCAGGCGCCGAGTGCGGCCCCGGCCGTGGCGGCCAGCCCGCCCACGGCCAGCCCGTCGAGCCCGTTGAGCGCAATCCAGATCAGCAGCAGCATGGCGAAGACCTGGGCGAACCAGGCTGCCTGCAGGCGATGCCTTTGATCCCTGGCCGAGTGCGGCACGATCTCCCATCCCCTCCGACGGTGATGCCCTATCATATCAGCACTCGCTTATTCTGCCGCCGTCGTGACCGCTTATCTGACGATCCTGACCCTGATTGTGGCCGGTTGGGGTCTTGCCCGCACCCGCAGCCTGCCCGAAGCCACCCCGGAAGTGCTCAATCGGGTCGTGATCACCCTTTGTCTGCCGGCCCTGATCGTGATTCATGTGCCGACCCTGGAACCGTCATGGTCACTGTTGCCATTGATCCTGATCCCGTGGTTGTTACTGGCCCTGACCATTGCCGTGGTCCTGCCGCTGGCCCGCCTGATGAGCCTGTCACGCGAGGCGACCGCGGCCCTGCTGGTGCTGATTCCGCTCGGCAACACCTCGTTTCTCGGTTTTCCCCTGATCGAAGCGCTGCTGGGTGAGGAATTCATTCGTCTGGCGGTGGTTTACGATCAGTTCGGCTCGTTTCTGATCGTGTGTACCCATGTGCTGTTCGTGGTCGGCTGGTACGCCGATGGGGCCAACCCGGATTGGCGCAGCATGGCGCGGCGGATTGCGACTTTTCCGCCATTCATTGCGCTGATTGTTGCCCTGGTTCTGGGCAACGCCTGGTTCCCGGAGTGGCTGATGCAGATCGCCGAACGCTTTGCCGACATGCTGTTGCCGCTGGTCACCCTGGCGATCGGCATGAGTCTGCGCCTGCGCCTGGTGCGGCGGGATCGCTGGCCGCTGATCATCGGCCTGGTCGGCAAACTGCTGGTCCTGCCGGGCCTGGCTCTGCTGCTGTCCCTGTTGTTCGGTGGCCGCTCCGATGTGGCCATGGTCGCGGTGCTGGAATCGGCCATGCCCCCGATGATCACGGCTGCAGCCTTGCTGACCTCGGCTGGATTGGCGTCGCGCCTGGCCCCGGCGCTGGTGGCCTGGGGGGTGCTGTGTTCGGCGGCGACCGTACCGTTCTGGTTCTGGCTGGCCGGCCGGGTCTTCAGCTGACCGGATCCGCCGCGTCCGGTGGCGTCGGGTCTGGTGCAACATGAACCCGGTTGCGCCCTGCGTTCTTGGCCGTGTAGAGCGCCATGTCCACCCGTCGCACCAGCGCCTCGATCGATTCTTCCGGTTGCCACTGGCCGCAGCCCAGCGACAGCGTGACCGAGCCGGCTTCCGCATCGCAGCTGGCCGCGACGGTGGTGCGGATGCGCTCGGCAGTGGCCAGGGCGACCTGGCCGGATGCGTTGGCGAGCACGATCAGGAACTCTTCGCCACCCCAGCGGATGGCATGGTCACTGTCGCGGATCTGGTCTTTGAGGACTCCGGCGACGGATTGCAGCACCCGATCACCGCTGGCGTGCCCGTAGCTATCGTTGATCCGCTTGAAGTGATCGATGTCGGCCATCAGCACGGCAAAGGGCTGGTCATCGGCGCTGGCTGCCTGCTGTGCCCGAATCAGCGCCTGTTCGCCGGCGCGCCGGTTGAGCAGGCCGGTCAAGGCGTCGCGGCTGGCCTGTTCGGTCAGCTTTTGCTGCTCGATGACCTTGTGGGTGATGTCTTTGCTGATGCTGACAAAGTGCTGGATCTTGCCGCTGGCGTCGGCGATCGGCGCGATGCTCTGGTCGGCGTAGTAGAGCGCGCCATCCTTGCGGCGGTTGGCGAAGGTGGCGCGGAAAGCCTGCCCGCGCGCCAGGGCGTCTTTGAGAATGCGGTAGAAATCGTCGGCATGCTGGCCGGACTGGAGGAATTTCGGCGTCTTGCCGAGCACTTCACGGTCGGCGTAGCCGGTCAACTGCTCGAAGGCCTGGTTGGCGAACACGATTCTAGCCTGAGCATCGGTGATCAGGATGGGATCGCGCGCCACGTTCAGGGCGCGCGCCATCAGATCACGCTCGCTTTCGGCCCGGACCCGGGCGGTGATGTTCTGCTGCAGCGAGACGAAGTTGCAGATCTTGCCGTCGCGGTCTTTGATCGGCGAGATATTCCATTCGACGTAATACGGAGTGCCGTCCTTGCGGTAGTTGATGGTCGAGCCCTGGAAGAAACGGCCTTCGTGCAGGCAGCGGCGCAGTTCGTCGATCACGGTTGGATCGGTGTCGGGGCCCTGCAGCATGCGTGGTGAGCGCCCGATCAGTTCGTCGATCCCATAGCCGGTCATGCGGCTGAACGCCGGGTTGCACTTGATGATCAGCGGGCCGCCATGATCGAAACGCGCATCGGTGATGACCACCGAGTTGAAGGCCTGCTCGAGAATCGAGTCGAGCAGCAGTTCGCTGGACGGCGCGTCGTGATCCATGCCGGCGCGCTCAGAACGGCGCGCTGCCCGGCGTTCTGGGGTAGGGGATCACATCGCGGATGTTGCCCAGGCCGGTGATGTAGTTGAGCAGGCGCTCGAAGCCCAGGCCGAAGCCGGCATGGGGCACGGTGCCGTAGCGGCGCAGATCGAGGAACCAGCCGTAATCGGCCTCATCCAGGCCATGTTCGGCCATGCGCCGGGTGAGCACATCAAGCCGCTCCTCGCGCTGGCTGCCGCCGATGATCTCACCGATCCCCGGGGCCAGGACATCCATCGCCGCGACCGTCTTGCCGTCGTCATTCAAGCGCATGTAGAAGGCCTTGATCTCGTCGGGGTAGTTCATCACCACCACCGGTGCCTTGCAGTGCTGCTCGGTCAGAAAGCGCTCGTGTTCGGTCTGCAGATCCACCCCCCATTCGGGCTTGAACTCGAAGCTGCGGCCCGAGGCCTGCAGAATCCTCACCGCCTCGGCATAGTCCATGCGCACAAAGCGGCTGTCGACCAGCGACTCCAGGCGCCGGATGGCTTCGGGTTCGACCCGCTCGGCGAAAAAAGCCATGTCGTCGGGGCAGCGCTCCAGCACCCGGGCAAAGACGAACTTCAGAAAGTCCTCGGCCAGCGTGGCCAGATCGTTCAGGTCGGCAAAGGCGACCTCGGGCTCGACCATCCAGAATTCGGCCAGGTGCCGGCTGGTGTTGGAGTTCTCGGCCCGGAAGGTGGGGCCAAAGGTATAGACCTTGCTCATCGCCAGGCAGAACGCCTCGACGTTGAGCTGGCCGGACACGGTCAGGAAGGTTTCGCGGCCGAAGAAGTCTTGCCCGAAGTCGATCTGACCGCTGTCGGTGCGCGGCAGGTTCATCAGGTCCAGGGTGCTGACCCGGAACAGCTGGCCGGCGCCCTCGGCATCGGAAGCGGTGATGATCGGGGTATTGACCCAGAAATAGCCGTTGGCATCGAAAAACTCGTGGATGGCGCGCGCGGCTGCGTGGC
Organism: Wenzhouxiangella sp.; assembly: GCA_046540955.1. Taxonomy (GTDB): domain Bacteria; phylum Pseudomonadota; class Gammaproteobacteria; order Xanthomonadales; family Wenzhouxiangellaceae; genus Wenzhouxiangella. The sequence goes on along the minus strand of JBKHEF010000004.1, from coordinate 133,696 downwards.
GGATGCGGGTCACCGCGCCGAAGGTGTTGGTCCGCGGGCGCAGGTGGGCAACGGAGCGCAGGAACTCGTAGGAATGCTGCTTGGGTTGAATCGGGTAATGGTCCGGGTCATCGACCAGGCCCGGGATATCGACCTCCGTCGCCTGGATTTCGAGGCTTTGCCCGCGCCCCTTGGACTCCACCACCGTGCCCTTGCAGCGCACCGAGGCGCCGCTGGTCAGGCGCAGGATGCCGTCAGCGTAGTTCGACAAATTCTGGTCGGCAACCAGTTGCAGGTTGGCAAAGCACGAGCCGTCGTTGATGTGGATGAAGGAAAATCCGGCCTTGGAATCGCGCCGGGTCCGGACCCAGCCCTGGACCAGTACCTCGGTGCCGGCGGCGATCTTGCCGGCCAGCACGTCGCGCACGCTTGCTGTAAGCATGGTGATGAATGCGTCCTGTCGTTGAATGAGAGAATGACAACCCTGATAATAATGGATCGTGCAACCCGAACGGATGGCAGCTGATGAGCAATGACCAGATTTCCCTGACCGACGCGGCGGCCGAGCGGGTCCGAGACTTCATGGCCCGCGAGGGCGGCATCGGCCTGCGCGTCGATGTGCGCCGGACCGGCTGCTCGGGCTGGGCCTATGATGTCGGCATCGCCCGCGCCGCCGAAGCCTCCGACCATGTCCTCGAGGCCAAGGGCCTGAAAGTGGTGGTGTCGGACAAGGCCTGGCCGATGGTGGTCGGCACCGAGGTCGATTTTGTCCATGACGGCCTGGTCCGCGAGTTCCGCTTCCGCAATCCCAATGTGACCGGCGAGTGCGGTTGCGGGGAGAGCTTTACCGTAGGCTGACCCCGAATCGTCGCGGACGCTCGCCGGAGCGCCGAATCCGAGTTATAATTTCCTGCTGCCCATGCCCGGTCTGCCCGGGCGGGCTTCCTTGCTCCACGGCGCGATGCCTTGCCATCGTTGACCGGGGGCTGTGGCGGGCTGGCCAGCCGGAGCGGCTGATCGGCCCCGATAAACCGTAAGGAGAACAACGTGAGACATTACGAGATCGTGCTGCTGGTCCATCCGGACCAGAGCGAACAGGTGCCCGGCATGCTCGAGCGCTACCAGTCGCTGGTTGAGACCAACGGCGGCAAGGTGCATCGCAGCGAAGACTGGGGACGCCTGCAATTGGCCTACACCATCGCCAAGCTCCACAAGGCCCACTACCTGATGCTCAATATCGAGTGTGACGCTGCCACGCTGGAAGAGCTGGAGGGCGTTTTCCGCTTCAATGATGCGATTCTGCGTCACCTGACGGTGCGCAAGGATGAGGCCGAAACCGAGCCGTCGATCATGCTCAAGCGCAAGGAAAACAAGGACGAGCGCGACAGCCGCCGCCGTGCGGTGATCGACGAAGAAGACGGCGATGACGATGATATTTCGGTCGACGCCGACGACGGCGATGATGCCGAAACCAAAACCACCACGCGGGAGGATTGATCATGGCGCGATTCATGAGAAGGCGCAAGTACTGCCGATTCACCGCCGAGGGGATCGAGCAGGTGGACTACAAGGACGTCGATCTGCTCAAGGATTTCATCAGCGAGACCGGCAAGATCGTACCCAGCCGGATTACCGGCACCAAGGCCAAGTACCAGCGCCAGTTGGCCACTGCGGTCAAGCGGGCTCGCTACCTGGCCTTGCTGCCGTACTCCGATAACCACTGAGGACGATGCAGCCATGAAACTGATTTTGCTTGAAAAAGTCTATAATCTTGGCGATCTGGGCGATACCGTGTCCGTGCGCCCGGGCTATGGCCGCAATTTCCTGCTGCCGCGTGGCAAGGCAGTCGCTGCCACGCGCGAGAATGTCGAGCATTTCGAGGCCCGGCGCGAAGAACTGCTCCGCCAGGCCAACGAGAAACTGGCGGCCGCCGAGGCTCGCCGCGAAGCGCTGGAAGGTCTTGATGTGGTCGAGTTTGCCGCCGCGGTCAGCCCGGAGGGACGCCTGTACGGCTCGATCAATCCGCACGAGATTGCCGGCAAGCTGACCGACCTCGGTCATGCCGTCGAAAAGTCCGAAGTCGACATGCCGGACGGCCCGATCCGGGTGCCGGGAGAGTACACCGTCAACCTGATCCTGCACGCCGATGTCCAGACCGAAGTACGGGTCGTGGTGACCGGCGAGGCCAGCTGAGCGCCGTTTGCCGATCCGAAGCCGGCCCCGCACCCTGTCGGGTTGCGGGGCTGGTCCATGGGTGGCTGGTCAGGCTACCCGGCAGTCCCTATACTGGCGTTCTGATCAGTAGCAAGCGTTTTTTGAAGCGCCCCCCAGGCAATGGTGGCTGAACCCCGAATTTCGACCCTCAGCAATGTCAAGGCCCCGCCCCATTCCAATGAGGCGGAGCAGTCTTTGCTGGGCGCGCTGATGCTGTCGGCCAATGGCTGGGACAAGATTGCCGACCAGGTCGACGAGAGCGATTTCTATCGCGAAACCCATCGCCTGATGTTTCGGGCCATGGCCGAGTTGTTCCAGCAGGGCCAGCCAGTCGATGCGATCACCGTCACCGAGTGGTTCCAGCGCCATAACAAGCTCGACCGGGTGGATGCCGGCGCCTATATCACCATGCTGGCCAACGAGACGCCGGGCCCGGCCAACATCATCGGTTATGCGCACATCGTGCGCGAAAAATCCATTCTGCGCCAGCTGATCGACATCGGCTCGGGGATCGCCGAAGACGCGCTTCAGGGGGGCAGCCGCGACAGCAAGGAATTGCTGGAGGAGGCCGAGCAGCGCATTTACGCTATCGCCGATCAGGGCGCGCACCGCACATCGGGTTACGTGACCGTGCAGTCGGTCATGGCCCAGGCCATGGACCTGCTCAACGAGTTGCAGGAAAACGAAGGTGAACTGACCGGTGTGCCGACCGGATTCGCCGAGCTTGATGCCCGCACCGCCGGGCTCCAGCCAACCGACCTGATCATCCTCGCCGCCCGTCCGTCCATGGGCAAGACCACGCTGGCCATGAATATCGCCGAGCGGGCCTCGATCCGCTACAAGGTCCCGGTGGCCATTTTTTCGATGGAAATGTCGGATACCCAGTTGGTCATGCGGCTGTTCTCCTCGCTTGGCCAGATCGGCCAGGACAAGCTCAGGACCGGCAAACTCGACAACCATGACTGGGTCAACCTCAGATCGGCCATGACCATGCTCAAGGGCGCCCAGATGTTCATTGACCAGACCCCGTCGCTGTCGCCGATCGAACTGCGCGCCCGGGCCCGGCGAATGAAGCGCGAACACGATATCGGCCTGATCGTGATCGACTACCTGCAGTTGATGAAAGTGGCTGGGACCTCAGAAAACAGAACTAATGAAATCAGCGAGATATCACGCAGTCTTAAAGCGCTTGCCAAGGAGCTGAGCGTGCCCGTGGTGGCCCTTTCCCAGCTCAACCGGGCCCTTGAGCAACGCCCCGACAAGCGACCCAAGATGGCCGACCTGCGTGAGTCGGGAGCGATCGAGCAGGATGCCGATCTGATCCTGTTCATCTACCGCGACGAGGTCTACAACGAGGATTCGCCCGACAAGGGCAAGGCCGAAATCATCATTGGCAAGCACCGCAACGGCGCGACCGGCAGTTTTCCCCTGAGCTTCCAGGGTGAGTTCCTGCGCTTTCGCGATTTTACCTACGACCACTACGGCCAGGACGGCTGACTCGACGGTGGCGCGCAATACCCTGGCCTGCATCGATCCCGACGCGGTCGCTCACAACCTTGAGGTTGTTCGCCGTCACGCGCCGGACAGCCGGGTCATGGCGGTGGTCAAGGCCGATGCCTACGGCCATCGCCTCGACCTGGTCCTGCCAGCCCTGGCCGCAGCCGACATGCTGGCCGTGGCGACGATTGACGAGGCCCGTGCCATCCGCCGGCTCGGCAACCGTCAGGCGGTCCTGCTGCTCGAAGGCGTGCTGGCGATCTCTGACCTTGCCGTCGTCGAGACCCTGGGCCTGGAGTTGACCTTGCATCACCCCGAACAGGTCGCCATGCTTGAGCGCTACGGCCATGCACCGACGCGGCGACTTTGGCTGAAAGTCGATTCGGGCATGCACCGCTTGGGCGTGGCGCCGGAGCGGGTGGCCGAATTGCACGCGCGTCTCAAGGCCCTGCCCGGCGTGCGTCAGGTCAATCTGGTCAGTCATTTCGCGACCGCCGAGGCGGCCGATGACCGCCTGGTCAGCGAACAGATGGCACGCTTTGACCGGGCCGTTTCGGCTCTGGAGGGTGAACATTGCCTGGCCAACTCGGCGGCGATCCTGAACCATCCGGCAACCCACAGGCAGTGGGTCAGGGCAGGGATTCTGCTCTACGGCATCTCGCCGCTGCCAGGCCGGACCGGCCCGGAGCTTGGCCTCAAGCCGGCGATGACGCTGGAAGCCGAATTGCTGGCCATCAACCGCGTCCCGGCCGGAGACTCCATTGGTTACGGCGCCCGCTTTGTGGCCGAGCGCGAACTGTGCATCGGCGTGGCCGGAATCGGCTATGGCGATGGTTATCCGCGCAGCGTGGCCGATGGCACGCCGGTGCGGGTCGGCGAACACATTGGTCGGATTGCCGGTCGGGTATCGATGGACATGGTCACGATCGACCTGTCGAGCTGTCCGGACGTCCGAATCGGCGACCCCGTGATCCTGTGGGGACGCGGTCTGCCAGTCGAAACCATCGCCGGGGGCGCCGATACCATTCCCTACGAACTGGTCTGCCGGATCACCCGTCGGGTTCGCTACCGCGCCATGCCGTCGCATTCGGCTCGGTCGGCTGAAGGTTCGATGCGGCGCATCGGCATGGTGCGCTAGAATGCCAGCCTGTTTCGATTGCGCCGACCTGTAATGGCTGGAAAGCTCTACATCAAGACCCACGGCTGCCAGATGAACGAGTACGACTCGGAAAAGATGGCCGACGTGCTGGCGGCAGCCCATGGTCTTGAATTGACCGAGCGGGCCGAAGAGGCCGACGTGATCCTGATCAATACCTGCTCGATCCGCGAAAAAGCCCAGGAGAAAGTCTTTTCCCAGCTCGGCCAGTGGCGCCCGCTGAAACAGCGCCGACCCGACGTGGTGATCGGGGTGGGCGGTTGCGTCGCCAGCCAGGAGGGCGAGGGGATTCGCCGCCGGGCACCGTTTGTCGATCTGGTGTTCGGCCCCCAGACCATCCATCGCCTGCCGCAGATGATCGACCAGGTCCGCGCCGGTGGCGGGGCGGCCGTCGATGTGAGTTTTCCCGAAATCGAGAAGTTTGACCATCTGCCAGCCCCAGGGGCGCGCGGGGCCAGCGCCTTCGTGTCGGTGATGGAGGGCTGCAGCAAGTACTGCTCGTTCTGCGTTGTGCCCTATACCCGGGGCGAGGAGGTCAGCCGGCCGCTGGATGATGTGATTGCCGAGGTCGCCGAACTGGCCGCGCAGGGGGTTTGCGAGATCAACCTGCTGGGTCAGAATGTCAATGCCTATCGCGGCCCGATGCACGACGGCGGCACCGCTGACCTGGCCCTGCTGATCCGCTACGTCGCCCACATCGACGGGGTCGAACGGATCCGCTTTACCACCTCGCACCCGGTCGAGTTCTCCGACAGTCTGATCGAGGCTTTCGCCGACGTGCCCAAGCTGGCCAACTACCTGCACCTGCCGGTCCAGTCCGGTTCGGATCGGATCCTCGCCCTGATGAAACGCGGGCACACCCGGCTGGAGTACAAACAGAAAATCCGCCGCCTGCGCGAGGTGCGTCCGGATATCGCACTGTCGTCGGACTTCATCGTCGGTTTCCCCGGCGAGACCGAGCAGGATTTCCAGCACACCCTGGACCTGGTCCGCGAACTGCAGTTCGACCAGAGTTTCAGCTTTGTCTACTCTGCCCGCCCGGGCACGCCGGCGGCCGGTTTTCCCGACAATGTCAGCCTGGCTGAGAAGAAGGCGCGCCTGCAGCGCCTGCAGGATCAGCTCAACCACCAGGCCCGGGGCTTTGCCGAACAAATGGTCGGCACCCGCCAGCGGGTCGTGGTCGAGGGCCACAGCCGCAAGAACAGCGCCGAGCTGGCCGGCCGCACCGAGAACAACCGGGTGGTGAACTTTCCCGGCCCGGCCGAACTGGTTGGCCGCATGGTCGATGTGAGGATCACTGCCGCACTGGCCAACTCCCTGCGAGGGCGCCTGGATGCCGATGCGGAGGATGTGGCCGCCTGATGACTGCGCCGCTCGCTTCTTCCGAGACCGCCCTGACCCTGGAACTGGAACCGGCCGACAACGAGCGCCTGGCCAACCTGTGCGGTCCGTTTGACGAGCACCTGCGGATGATCGAGAAGCGCCTGGGGGTTTCGATCGCCGCGCGCGGCAACCTGTTCAGCCTGGAAGGCGAGGCCGACGCCGTGCAGGCAGGCCGGCGGGTCCTGCGCCGCCTGTATCGCCAGGCCGAGCGCGAGGTGCTCACCCCGGCCCTGGTCAATCTGCAACTGCAGCAGGCCGGGCTGGATGAAGATGAAGGCCTCGCCGAGGTCGCTATCCAGACCCGGCGCGGTCTGATTCGCGGGCGCGGACCCAATCAGAAGCGCTACCTGGAGCGGATTGCCGCCCATGATGTCAATTTCGGCGTCGGCCCGGCCGGCACCGGCAAGACCTTTCTGGCCGTGGCCTGCGCGGTGGATGCGCTGGAGAAGGATCGCGTCCAGCGCATTGTCCTGGTGCGCCCTGCGGTCGAGGCCGGTGAGCGTTTGGGCTTTCTGCCCGGCGATCTGGCCCAGAAGGTCGATCCCTACCTGCGCCCGCTCTACGATGCCCTCTACGAAATGCTGGGTTTCGAGCGCGCCGCCCGCCTGACCGAGCGCAATGTGATCGAAGTCGCCCCGCTGGCTTACATGCGCGGACGCACCCTCAACGATGCCTTCGTGATTCTCGACGAGGCCCAGAACACGACTCCCGAGCAGATGAAGATGTTTCTGACCCGGATCGGTTTCGGCTCGCGGGCGGTGATCACCGGGGATCTGACCCAGATCGATTTGCCACCGAAGATGGTCTCGGGCCTGCGCCAGGCAGTTGGACTGCTGCGCGGGGTCGAGGGCATCAGCCAGACTTTCTTCGATGCCCGCGACGTTGTTCGCCATCCCATCGTCCGGCGTATTGTCGAGGCCTACGAGGCCGCCGATGCCGAGCAGACAGCCGCCAATGATCGAGCTTGAGATCCAGCGCCAGCTTGAAGATCCGCAGCTGCCCGATGATGCCCGGCTTCGGAGCTGGGCGGAGCATGTGCTGGCCGGATGCGGGGCGGTGATGGTCAATCTGCGCATCGTCGACCTGGCTGAGGGGTGGGCCCTGAACCGACAGTGGCGCGGCAAGGATGCCGCGACCAACGTGCTGAGCTTTCCGGCCGACATGCCCCCGATCAATGGGGCCCGGGTCCTTGGTGATGTCGTGCTGTGCGCGCCGGTGATTGCCCGCGAGGCCGCCGAGCAGGGCAAACCGCTGGAGGCGCACTGGGCCCATCTGGTCACCCATGGCCTCTTGCATCTGTTGGGTCATGACCATATAAAGGCCGAACAGGCCGCCGTGATGGAAGCCCGCGAAGTCGAACTGCTCAACGCTCTCGGCTATTCCAACCCATATGACGCGAACAATGGAATCTGAACCTCCCCCTAGTATGGCAACCGGCGCCCGATGGTGCACCGGATTGATGGCATGAACGACGACAGTTCAGCCGCAAACGGCACATCCAACAGAACGTGGCTGGAACGACTGGGTCGCGCTTTCGGTGGTGAGCCCAAAACCCGTGATGACCTGACCGAACTGTTGCGTGATGTGGCTGCACGCGGTCTGCTCGACAGCGATACCCTGGCGATGCTGGAAGGCGCGCTGGAGGTCGACGAGTTGCAGGTGCGCGATGTCATGGTGCCGCGCTCGCACATGGTCGTCATCCACGAAAATGCCTCTCTTGATGAGATCATGCCGGTCATTCTGGAGTCGGGCCACTCGCGCTTTCCGGTGGTCGGCGAGGATCGCGACGAGGTCCGTGGCATCCTGCTGGCCAAGGACCTGCTCCAGCTGTTTTCCGAGCATGCCGAGCTGGTCCTGGCCGACCTGATGCGACCGCCGGTCATCATCCCGGAGTCCAAGCGCCTGAACGTTCTGCTGCGCGAGTTCCGGGTCAGCAAGAACCATATGGCGATCGTGGTTGACGAGTATGGCGGGGTGTCCGGGCTGGTGACCATCGAGGATGTGCTCGAGGAGATCGTCGGCGATATCGACGATGAGCACGATGCCGAAACGGTGGCCGATATCACCCGGATCAGCGATGGTGTCTACCGGGTCCAGGCGTTGACCGTGATCGAGGACTTCAACGAGGCCCTGGGTACCGATTTCAGTGACGAGGCATACGACACCATCGGCGGGCTGGTTGTCGCCGAGTTCGGGCGTCTGCCTGAGCCGGGCGAGTCGGTGACCATCGGCGAATGGCAGTTCGAAGTCGAAAGCGCGGATGACCGGCGCCTGCACAGCATGGTGGTGCGTCGTCCGGACGGATGACCGCGGCCAGATTCAAGCCGTCAGGCAGCCAGCGGGTGCGGGGGCCGGTTCTGCTTTTGGCTTTGGTCGTGTTGGTCTTCCCGGGCCTGACAAGCGTGCGTGCACAGGAGGCCTGGCTGGTGACCTATGGGCCTGGCCAGGAAGTCTGGGAGATGTTCGGCCACAATGCACTGTGGCTGCGTGATCCGGCGACCGGTCTGGACCATACCTACAGTTTTGGCTACTTCGAGATCGATCGGGCCGGATTCCATCTGGACTTTGCCCGCGGCATCATGAACTACTACGGGGCCGCCAGCCCGGTGGATCGGGAATTCGCCTTCTACCGCCAGCGCGGCCGTTCGATATCGGCCCAGCGACTGGCGCTCGATCCGGCCCAGGTACGGGCACTGCATCGCAGGCTGCACGACGCGATCTCTCCCCACCCGCAGTTCTACGCCTACGACTACTTCCGGGCCAACTGCTCGACCTGGCTGCGTGATCTGATCAACGAGGCGACCGGTGATCAGATTCGCCCCTGGTTGCAGGCCCGGGCCGCGGTCCAGAACTATCGCGATCACACCCGCCGGATGACCGACCATCGACCGTTCATCCAGACTGGCATCGAGCTGCTGATGGGTCCGTCCATCGATCAGGCGATCACCGCCTGGGACGAGGCCTTTTTGCCCGCGGCGCTGGCCGACTGGCTCGACCGGGTCGAGCTGGAAGGAGGCCCGCTGGTGACCGAAGAAGTGCTGGTGCATGATCCGGCCATCTTCAATCCACCGGCGCGGGCCCGCAGTCCCTGGCTGTTGCTGGGGGCAATTGGACTGGGTGCTGGAGGGTTGATCATGCTGGCGTTGTGGCGGGGCGGGCGGCTGTCGGCCCTGGCCTGGCGGACGGGCGCGCTGGTCGCCGGGCTGGCCGGCTCGATCCTGCTGGTGATGAAGCTGGCAAGCGACCATCATGACACCGCCGGCAACCTGACCCTGCTGCTGCTTCACCCCCTGTGGTGGCTGCTGCTGTTGCCGCTGAGCGGCCCATGGCGTCTGCGCCTCGCCGCGGTGATCCTGGCGGCGTTGCTGATCGGCGCGCTGATCCTCGCCTGGCCGGGTCTGGTCCAGGACCGCCCGGCACTGCTGGCCCTGTTGTTGCCGATCCTGGGTGCCACGCTCTGGGGCGGGGCAGGCCCGTCGGCCCCACGGGCAGGACTCAGGTCATCCGGATCTGTCGATCATGGCGCGGCAGGGTGTCGGGATCGTGGGTGATCATGATCGCGGTGCGCGAGCCCAGCCACCGATCCAGGGTCTGGGCCAGGTCCAGCGCGGTGGTCCGGTCTAGCCCGGTCGTCGGCTCGTCGAGGATCACCACCGGGCAGTCGGTCAGGACCAGACGGGCCAGGGCCAGGCGGCGCGCTTCGCCGCCGGAGATGTTGCCGCCGGCCTCGCTGATCCAGGTCTCCAGCCCGTCGTCCAGTCCATCCATGAAGTCGGCCAGTCCGGCGATCGCCAGGGCACGCCCGAGCTCCTCGTCGGAGGCATCGGCGCGGGCCAGGCGCAGGTTGCGGGCCACCGTATCGTGAAACAGCATCGGGCGCTGTGAGAGCAATCCGATGTGACGCCGAAGGCTGTCGGGGTCGAGCTGCCTGAGATCAGCCCCACCCAGCAGGATACGGCCCTGATCCGGGTCTAGCTGCCGCAGGATGAGCTGGGCCAGGGTAGATTTGCCGCAGCCGCTGGGGCCGACCAGGGCGATTCGTTCGCCGGCTGCGACGCGCAAATCAAAACCCTGCAAGACCCACGGCAGTTCGGGCCGGTAGCGAAAATGCAGATCCTCGATGGCCAGATCGCGGCCGTTGGCGGCTTGGGCGTCTTCGGCCACCGGCAGACGCGGTTTGTCGGCGATCAAGTCATTGATTCGGCGATGTGCGCCGCGGCATTGCTCGAGTTTTCGCCAGGCGCCGGGCAGCGCCTGCCAGGCTTCGCCCAGGCCCAGCGTGCTGAGTACTGCCAGGCCCAGAACCGGGCCGGTGATCAGGCCCTGCTGGAACAGGCCGATGCCCAGGACCAGGACCAGCCACACGGCGAGGAATCCGGCCATGGTGACCAGCCCCTGGCTGATCGCATCGAGCCGGGCCAGTCTCTCCTGCAGCCCGATCGCGCGGGCCGACAGGTCGAGCAGGCGCTTGCGTTGATCGCCGATCCGATCATAGGCGATCAGGTCAGCCAGGCTATCCAGGCTTTCGCTGGCTTCCCGGCGCAGCTCGGGCAAGGTTTCGATCAACTCGTGGCTGGGTGCATGGCCCCGTCGGCGGGCGAGTTCGGCCAGTAGCGGATTGACAATCAACAGGCCCAGCACCACCAGGGCGGTCCAGGGATCGAGCAGCATGCCAAACAGGCCGGCCACTGCAAGCGTCAGCATCAGCGCTGCTGCGGTGGGTCCGGCCACGCCGATGAACAGGTGATCGAGGGTGTCGACGTCTGCGGTCAGGCGGTTCAGGGTATCTCCCCGCCGCAGGCTTCTGAGCTGGTACTCGTCCAGGCCCAGCAGGCGGTCGAAGACCTGGCCGCGCAGGTCGGTGAGCAGGCGGAAAGTGGCCTCGTGGGTCAGCAGCCGTTCGAGGTAGCGCGAGACCGTGCGCAGGACGGCGGCCAGGCGGATGCCCGCCCCGGGCGTGAAGATGTCGAGCGAGGCAAGCAGACCCAGTCCGGCCAGCGCGCTGGCGGTGATGAACCAACCCGACAGGCCGAGCAGTGCCACGCCGGAGACCAGGCTCAAGACCATCAGCAGGGTACCGGCAAGCAACCACCAGCGACGCCGGCCCAGGATGGCTGTCAGTTTCAGCGGTATCTCAGTCATCTCGGCTGTCCTCCAGCCGCCCGTTGCGCAGTACCACGACCCGATCGGCCCACCTCCGGGCGCGCTCGCTGTGGCTGATGCAGATGACGGTCATGGGAACGGCTTTCAGCGCGATATCAAGGGTCTGCCAGATCTCATCGCCGGTCGCCTCATCCAGACTGGCGGTTGGTTCATCAAGCAGCAGCAGCGGGTAAGGCTTGAGCAGCACCCGGGCGAGTGCGATGCGACGGGCCTGACCGCCGGACAGGCCGAAGCCGTCCTGGCCGACGGCTGTCGCCAGCCCGTCCGGCAGCTGGTCGATGAACCCGCCCAAGCCGGCGCGCACGGCGGCATCGGCGACCTGGCCATCGTCGGCTTCCGGGTCGGCCAGGCGAATGTTCTCGGCCAGGGTGGTCGGCAGCAGAAGTGGGTGCTGGCCGAGATAGCCGCGGATCCGGGCCAGTTGCTCACTGCTGAAGCGACTCAGGTCCTGGCCGTCAATGCGGATGGTACCCAGGTCGGGTTCGGCAAATCCGGCGATCAGTCCCAACAAGGTGGTCTTGCCACTGCCGCTGGGACCGGTAATCAGCAGTCTTTCGCCGGCGCCGACCTCCAGATCAATGCCCTTAAGCACTGCCGGACGACCGGGAAAACCGAGCTGCAGGCCACTGATCGACAGGCAGCAGGCCTGGCCCGGGAGATGGGGGGTCGGATTGTCCGGTTCGGTTCTGGCAGGCTCGATGGCCAGTTGCTCGCGCAGCGCCTGCGCAGCAGCCAGTGCCGCTGCCCGATCGTGCCAGAACTGAGCCAGGGTGCGCAGCGGATTGAAGAACTCAGGGGCCAGCAACAGGATGAACAGACCCTTGAACAGGGTCAGCTCGGAGGCTGCGGCAAAGTCGATCATGTCAAGCAGGCCCAGGCCGATGTAGATGGCCAGCGTGGCAATCGCTACCGCGGCAAAAAATTCGAGCACAGCCGATGACAGGAATGCCACCCGCAAGACCTGCATGGTCCGTACCCGGAATTCCTCTGACAGTTCGCCGATCCGGGTACTTTCCAGCCGCTCGGCGCCGAAACGCTTGAGCGTATCCAGGCCGCGCAGGCGGTCGAAAAAGATCCCGCTCAGCCGGGTCAGGGCGTTCTGCTGCTGGCGCGAGACCTGCTCGGCGCCCATCCCGATGATGATCATGAAGGCCGGGATGATCGGGGCGGTGATGGCGAGCAGAAGGCCAGCCAGCCAATCAGTCGGGAAAACCGCGATCAGGATAAAGGCCGGCACCAGCAGGGCGATCGCGCTTTGCGGCAGATAGCGCGAGTAGTAGGGATCAAGATGGTCGACCTGTTCGATCAGGCTGCTGGTGATTCGGCCCGTCCCGGCATGGGCGGCATGGAGCGGGCCGGCTCGGGCCACGCTGCTGAACAGGTCATGGCGCAGCTGTTGCCGGATTCGGCTGGAGGCTCGGGCGGTCAGTTGGCTGCGCAGACTGACGATCGCCGCGCGGGCCGCCCAGGCCAGCAGCAGCCCGGCCAACGCTGGTACGAGACTGGATCCGGTGGCCCTGTCAATGATTGACGCTGCCAAAATCCAGGCCAGCAGTCCGGCCTGAACCAGCACCGTTGCGGCTTCTGCGGCCGCGAGCGCAAACGAAGAGGGCACCAGCCAGGCTGGTGCCCTCTCGTTGAGCCATTGCCGCTGTCCCGGGCTAGTGGCCAGCGTAACCCGCTCCCGGCTGGACCTTGCCGCGGAAGACCCAGTAGGTCCAGGCGGTATAGCCCAGCACGATCGGGATCAGGAACAGGAATCCGATCAGCAGGAACAACTGGCTGCCCGGATCCGACGATGCGTCCCAGAACGTGTAGTTGGGTGGAACGGCATAAGGCCACATGCTGATCAGAATGCCGAGATAGAACATGGCAAACAGGACCATCGAGCCGATGAAGGGCGAGGCTTCGGCGCGCTTGCGCAAGCGCATGAAGATCCAGCCGGCAAAGGCGATGGTCAGGGTGGGAAAGATCCACAGCCAGCCGATGTTGTCCATCCAGCGGCTCATCACCCGTTCGTTGGTCAGCGGTGTCCACAGGCTGACCAGGACGAAAAAGACCAGCACGGCGCCCAGCAGCAGGGGGGCCAGCTTGTAGGCCCAGTCCTGAGTCTTGCCTTCGGTCTTCATGATCGTCCAGGTCACCCCCAGCAGCGCGTAGCCTGCAACCACGCCCAGGCCCGTCATCAGCGTGAACGGGGTCAGCCAGTCGAAGGCGCCGCCCACATAGCGGAAGTTCTCGGTCTCGAAGCCCTGGACATAGGCACCGATCACCGCACCCTGGGCAAACGAGGCGACGGTCGAGCCACCGAAGAAGGCGTAGTTCCACCAGTGCTTGTTCTTGGTCGCCTTGAAGCGGAACTCAAAGGCGATGCCGCGGAAGATCAGACCGGCCAGCAGCAGGAAAACGCCGATGTAGAGTGCCGGCAGAAAGACCGTATAGATCAGCGGAAAGGCCGCCAGCAATCCGGCGCCGCCCAGGATCAGCCAGGTTTCGTTACCGTCCCAGACCGGTGCGACCGATCCCATCATCAGATCGCGCGATTCGTCGTCGGGGGCAAACGGAAACAGAATGCCCACGCCGAGATCAAATCCGTCCATCAGGACATACATGAACACACCAAGCCCGATAAGGGCGACCCAGATCAAGGTCAGATCAATCAGTCCCATGCTCAGCTCCCTGCCACGTTTGGCGTTTCATCCAGTTGCGTCGTTACCGCGGACCATGGCCGTTTCGGTCGCGCGGACTCCGAGTCCGACGACTTGTCGATCGGGTCAGGACCGCCGTCGATGACCTTGCGCAGGTAAAACACGCCGGCCGAGAAGACCACGGCGTAGACGGCGACATAACCGATCAGGGTGACCAGGGCCATCCAGCCGGTGACCGATGGCGTGACCGCCTCGTCAAGCCGCATCATCCCCTGGATCATCCATGGCTGGCGTCCGACCTCGGTCACGAACCAGCCGGTCACCACGGCCACGAACGGCGCCGGGATCAGCCAGGTGTATGCCCGCAGCAACAAGCGCGATTCAAACAGCCCGCCACGGTAGAGTTGCCAGGCCGACAGCAGCGAGATGGCGATGAAGATCAGGCCCAGTCCGACCATGATGCGGAAGGTCCAGAACACGATGCCGACCGGTGGACGCTCGTCAGCCGGCACCTCGAGCAGACCCGGGACCACGCCATCGGCGCTGTGGGTCAGCACAATGCTGGCCAGGTAGGGGATCTTGATCTCGAAGTGGTTGGTCTCGTTGGCCGCATCCGGGATCGCGAACAGGATCAGCGGGGCGCCAGCCTTGGTTTCCCACGCACCTTCCATGGCCGCCACCTTGACCGGCTGATTCTCGAAGGTGTTCAGACCGTGCTCGTGGCCGACAAACAGCTGCAGCGGCGTGGCGATGGCGAGCATGACCACGCACATCTTGAGCGCCTTCTTGCTGGTCTCGATATTGCGGTTGTTGAGCAGGTACCAGGCACTCACGCCGGCGACCACGAATCCACCGGTGATGAACGAGGCCAGCGCCATGTGGGCAAACCGGTACGGGAACGACGAGTTGAAGATGGCCTGGATCCAGGAGGTCATCTGGATCATGCCATCGACCATTTCGACTCCGCCCGGCGTGTGCATCCAGCTGTTCGCCGACAGAATCCAGAACGATGAGATAAAGGTACCGATTGCAACCATGCAGGCCGAGAACAGATGCAATCCACGCGGCACCTTGTCGCGCCCGAACAGCAGCACACCGAGGAATGTCGCTTCAAGGAAGAAAGCGGTCACGACCTCGTAGCTCAGCACCGGCCCGAGGAAGTTGGAAGCTGAGTAGGCAAAGTTCGACCAGTTGGTACCGAACTGAAACGCCATGACGATGCCGGAGACCACCCCCATGCCGAAGACCACCGCAAAGACCTTGGTCCAGAACTTCGAAAGACGCAGGTAGACCGGGTTGTCGGTGCGGTAATAAAGGCCTTCGAGTACCGCCACGTAGGCCGCCAGGCCGATGGTAAAGACCGGGAAGATCGCGTGGAAGGACACCACGAAGGCAAATTGAATCCTGGAAATGAGAATCGGGTCAAGATCCATTGCGCACAGCCTCTTGTTCGGGGATGGACGGAGTATACATCAAGTTGAGCATTTGCTTATGAAAATGAAACAATGTATCGGTGCTGCAATGGGCTGTTCAGGACTGGCTCATCTCGGCCAGGAGTTCGGCCTGATGGGCCTCGATCAGCGGACCGATGACGCTTTCCAGACCGCCTTCGAGCACCTCGCCGAGCTCATAAAGCGTCAGGCCGATGCGATGGTCGGTGACCCGGCCCTGGGGGAAGTTGTAGGTGCGGATGCGTTCGGAGCGATCGCCCGAGCCGACCTGCAGCTTGCGGTCGGCGGCCTGGCGTGAGCGCTGACTTTCGCGTTCGGCCGCCAACAGGCGGGCACTGAGCAGACTCAGCGCGCGGGCCTTGTTCTTGTGCTGCGAACGCTCGTCCTGGCATTCGACCACGATGCCCGAGGGCAGGTGGGTGATGCGGATGGCCGAGTCGGTGGTGTTGACGTGCTGGCCGCCCGCCCCCGAGGAGCGGTAGGTGTCGATCCTGAGGTCACCGGGATTGATGTCGATGGCGTCGATCTCGTCGACCTCGGGCAGGATGGCCACGGTGCAGGCCGAGGTGTGGATCCGTCCCTGTGACTCGGTGGCCGGCACTCGCTGAACCCGGTGAGTGCCGGACTCGAACTTCAGTCGTGAGTAGGCGCCCCGGCCGATGATCCGGGCGATGACTTCGCGGTAGCCGCCGGCATCGTTTTCCTGCGCGGACAGGATTTCGACCTGCCAGCCCTGGCGCTCGGCAAAGCGGGCATACATGCGCAGCAGGTCGCCGGCGAAGATGCCCGCTTCCTGACCACCGGTACCGGCCCGGATTTCCAGAAAGATGTTGCGCTCATCGTTGGGGTCACGCGGCAGCAGAAGGCGCTGCAGCTCGGTTTCCAGTCCGGCCTGCTCACGCTCGGCATTGACGATTTCCTCCTGCGCCAGCTGGCGCAGGCTGGCATCGTTCTCGGCCAGCATGTCACGGGCCTCCAGCCAGGCGTCCTGGCTTGCCTGATAGCGGCGCCACAGGGCAACGATGGGATCGAGCTCGGCGTATTCCCTTGACAGCGCCTGAAAGCGGCGCTGATCGCCAATGATCTCGGGGTCGGCCAGCAGATGGGCCAGTTCCTCGAAGCGTTCGCCGGCCTGTTCCAGCCGATGACGGATCGCCCGGTCCATGGCAGGTCAGTCGCGGTCCAGAAAGTAGAACCGGGCCGCTTCAAGCAGTGCCTCGTCGTCGCTTTCGGCCGCCTGGCGCAGGCGGATGCTCGGGCCATGCAGCAGCCGGTTGACCAGCTTGTGACCCATGCGCCGGACCACGGCCTCGGCATCCTTGCCTGCGGCGATATCCTGGATTGCCTGTTCGAGCAGTTCATCACGCTCGGTCTGGGCACGCTGGCGCAGTTCCCTGAGGGTTGCGGTGGTGCTTTGCAGCCTCAGCCAGCGCTCGAAGGTGGTGACTTCGGACTCGATGATTTCCATGGCCTTTTGCAGCGCGGCCATGCGCTGCTTGTGACCCGACTCGACGATGGCATGCAGGTCATCGATGGTGTAGAGAAACAGGTCGCCCAGATCAGCGGCGGCCGGATCGATGTTGCGCGGCACCGACAGGTCGAGGGCAAACACCGGGCGGTGGCGCCGCCTGGCCAGGGCCTGCTTGATCATCGGCCGGGTCAGAATGGGTTCCTTGCTGCCGGTGCAGGCCAGGATCATGTCGTGATCACCCAGCAGTTCGGGCAGCTGGGTGAGGGTGTAGGGGCGAGCCTCGAAGCGTTCGGCCAGCGCTTCGGCCCGTTCGATGCTGCGGTTGGCGATGCTCATCCCGCGAATGCCGCTGTCTTTGAAGTGCACTGCGCAGTCCTCGATCATTTCGCCGGCGCCGACCAGCAGAACGCGCAACCGATCGAGGGAACCGAAGATCTGCCGGGCCAGGCGCAAGGCGGCGAACGGCAGGGTGACCGGGTTCTGGCCGATGCCGGTTTCGGAACGCACCCGCTTGGCCCCGGCAAAGGCGTGCTGGAACATACGGTCGAGTTTGCTGTCCAGAGTACCGGCGTCGCGGGCCTGCTGCCAGGCTTGCTTGACCTGGCCGGCAATCTGCGGTTCGCCGACGACCATGGAATCAGCGCCGCAAACCACTTTCATCAGATGAAAGATGCCGGCGGATTGCTCCAGGTGGTAGAGATGCTCCTGGAACTGACCGGGATCGAGCTGATGCCAGCCGTGCAGCCAGTCGGTGATCAGACGGGTGACGGGTCGCTGGCTGGAGGTGAAGATTTCAGTCCGGTTGCAGGTGCTGAGAATGGCGCAGCCGTCGATATCAGGCGTCGCTGCCAGGCTGCTGAGGGCCTCGGATAGCGTGTCGGCCGGGAAGGCCAGCCGTTCCCGGATCGCGATAGGTGCCGTGTGATGACTGATTCCAACGACCGACAGGGACATGCTGATAAACTTTTCAGTTAACTTTCCATTTTGGCGCCGATGATGACGCAGATCAAGCCAGTTTTGGGCAGTCTTCTGCTGTTGATGGCCACAGGCTGCAGCCTCACACCCGAGGTCGAGCAGCCTGATGCCAAAGTCAGCGAGGAAACAGCAGCATCGTACACTGAAGAGGCCTGGTCGGAGGAGCTTCTGTTCCATTTGCGGGCTGCCGAACAGGCCGGTGGTGGCGATGAGCATCACGCGGCGATCGAGCGTTTGCTGGCTGCCGCGCGTGAACAGTCGGACCTTGACCTGATTCGCCAGGCCGCTGGCATGGCCTGGCGAACCAATGCCTGGCCGGCGCTGGTCGAGGCCACGGAACTGTGGCTGGAAAGCGAGCCGGATTCGGCTGATGCCCGTCGGCTGCGGATTCTGGGCCTGCTCAATGCCGGGCGGGATGAGGCGGCGATTGAGGCGATGCAGGACTGGCTGGCCGAAGCGCCGGGCGGTGGCGAAGGGCTGCTGCGGCGTGATCTTGTCCAGGTGCTGGCCGCAGCCGAAGCGACCGCGCTGGCGCCTGATCGACTGGGCGCTCTGTTCGAGGCTGCCGGACTGGATCCAGACGCGGGTCCGGCGCTGGCCGCGCGCAGTCGACTGTACTGGGAACTTGGCCAACCGGCACCCGCGCTTGAGCTGGCTCTGGCGGCCGCCCAGGCCACCGGTCAGCGTGATGACCTGACCTGGGCGGCGCATCTGGCCAGTGCTGGCGAAGATCACCAGACTGCGCTGGCCTTGTATCGCCGGGCCCGGGAAGCCGCGCCTGGCCAGTGGACTCTGGCCGTGGCCGAGGCCCAGACCCTGCGCCAGCTCGACCGTCTGGACGAGGCGCTGGACGTGCTTGCCGGCCTGGCGGACAACCCGGATGTCATCTACAACCGGGCCAGCTATCTTTTCGAGGCTGGCCGGGCAGAGGAGGCACTGGCTGCCTGGCAACAACTGGCAGACTGGACGCCGGTCGAGGACATGAATCAGCACGCTTTCATGGTGGCATGGCTGGCGGAGTACCTCGAGCTTGAAGATCATGCGGCTGACTGGTATGCCAGGGTGCGCTCCGGTCCCCAGGTCGACCGGGCCATGATTCGGCGGGCGGTATTGCTGGCCAACCAGGGGCGTCTGGGCGAGGCCCGAGCCCTGCTTGAGCTGGCCCGCGACACCGAGCAGGCCGATCTGCGCGAGAATGCCTACCTGGTTGAGGCCGAATTGCTCAGCGAGGATGAGCAGCCGGATGAGGCGCTTGATCTGCTGTCAACCGCGCTGCGCGAGCGCCCTAACAGCATCGGTCTGCTCTATGCCCGGGCCATTGTGGCGGTTGCAATCGACAACCTTGAGCTCGCCGAGCAGGATCTCAGGCGCATCATCCGGATCGATGGTGATAACGCCATGGCCCTCAATGCCCTTGGATACACCCTGACCGACCGTACTTCGCGGCATAACGAGGCCTACCGGCTGATCCGGCGGGCGCTGGAGCTGGCCCCGGAAGAACCGGCGATCCTCGACTCGATGGGCTGGGTGTACTACCGCCTGGGTCGGCCCGATGCGGCATTACCGTACCTGGAGCGCGCCCTGGCCGGTGAAGACAACCCCGAGATTGCCGCCCACCTGGTCGAGGTTCTGTGGCAACTCGATCAGGTCGAACGAGCGCAACAGCTGCTGAGCGAGACCCGTCGGCGCCATCCCGATGCTCCCTATCTGATCGAGCTCATTGATCGCCTGGAGATTGACCGGTGACTGTTCGTCTGTCAAAGACCGCAGGGTTGGTGCTGCTGGGCCTGTTGCTGTCTTCCTGCGCGGTGCGCGAGCAGCGGCCGGAAGGTGCCTGGCTGGCTGATCGGGTCGGCTGGTTCGACAGTTACCCGAGTTGGCGGGTCACCGGCCGGCTGTCGGTTTCCGACGGTGAGCGGGGTGGTCAGATGACTTTTGACTGGCGCGGGCAAGGTGATCAGCACGATCTGCGCCTGCGCAGCGTGGTCGGGGGCAAGCAGTGGCGGCTGCTGTTCAACCCGGATGGGGCGCTGATTGAAGGCAGCGATGTTGGCCTGGTGCGCGCCGACAACCCGGATATGCTGGTGAGCGAAATCGTCGGTTGGCCGATCCCGGTCAGTCGGCTGGCCTGGTGGTTGCGCGGTTTGACCGCCACGCCCGAAGACCAGGTCTCGTTTGCCGACGATGGCACGCTGGCCACCATTGGCTCAGGCGACTGGACGCTGGAATACGTCCGATTCGAACAGCCTGCAGCCGGCCCGCTGATGCCTGAGCGGGTCGAGGCACTGAGTCCGCCTTATCGGGTGCGGATGATCCTGCGGACTTGGCGCTGGATAGACCCGGGTCCTTGAAATGCCGCTATAATGCAGCGCGTCGTCGGCTAGACCCGGCTGCGTAAAAACGACGTTTACTGCTGGGACGTCGCCAAGCTGGTTAAGGCACGGGGTTTTGATCCCCGCATTCGCAGGTTCGAGTCCTGCCGTCCCAGCCATTCAATACACCCGGACGTTCAATAGCGAGGCGCTCCGCTCTTGACTGATTCCTCCCTGATGGTCTTCTCCGGCAACGCCAATCCGGCGCTGGCGGCGGCGCTTGCACGCTCACTTGGGGTTCCGCTGGGTCGGGCCAATGTCGGCCGTTTCAGCGATGGCGAGACCATGGTCGAGATCATGGAAAACGTGCGCGGCCGCGATGTCTACGTCATTCAGCCGACCTGCTCGCCGGCGGCGGAAAACTTCATGGAACTGCTGGTCATGATCGATGCGCTGGCGCGCGCATCGGCATGGCGACTGACTGCGGTGATTCCCTACTTTGGCTATGCCCGTCAGGACCGGCGTCCACGCTCGGCGCGGGTCCCGATCACGGCCAAAGTGGCCGCGCGCATGATCAGCGCGGTCGGCACTGACCGGGTGGTTACCGTGGATCTGCACGCCGATCAGATCCAGGGTTTTTTCGATATCCCGGTTGATAATGTCTATGCCTCGCCGCTCACCCTGGCCGATATCTGGAAGCAGTACAGCGCCGACGAGATCATCGTGGTTTCGCCCGACGTCGGCGGTGTGGTTCGGGCCCGGGCGATCGCCAAGCGTCTGGATGCTGATCTGGCGATCATCGACAAGCGCCGCCCGCGGGCCAACGAGGCCACCGTGATGAACCTGATTGGCGACGTGCGCGGCAAGATCTGCGTGCTCGTCGACGACATGATCGACACTGCCGGTACCCTCTGTGCTGCTGCCGGTGCACTCAAGGACGCCGGTGCCCTGCGCGTGGTTGCCTACTGTGTTCACCCGGTCCTGTCGGGCCGGGCGATCGAGAACATCAGCAACTCCCGCCTCGATGAGATCGTCGTCACCGACACCATTCCGCTGAGTCAGGAAGCGCTGGCCTGCGGTCGCATCCGTCAGCTTTCTGTGGCCCAGATGCTGGCCGAGACCATCCGCCGCATGTCGGAGGGCGAATCGGTCAGTTCAATGTATGTGGACTGAGGCCGCCCAGGGGTCGCTGGCTCAGTAGCCGATCCAGACCGCCACGACCAGCGCGGCGGCGCTAAGCGCCAGCAGCTTGAGAATCAGCGGGAAAATGAAACGGAACCAGCGCTCGTAGGGAATGCCGGCCAGGCCGATGATGCTCATCAGGACCGGGTTGGTCGGCACGATCATGTTCATGAAGCCGTCGCCGAACTGGAACGCCAGCACCGCGACCTGGCGCGACACTCCGACCAGGTCACCGATCGGCGCCATCAGCGGCATGGTGACAAAGGCCTGGCCGCTGCCGGAGGGGATGAACAGGTTGAGCAGGCTCTGGATGAACAGCATGCCAACCGCCGACAGTTCGGCCGGCAGTTGACCCAGTGGTGTGGCCAGGCCGTTGACGATGGTGTGCAGCACCAGGCCATCTTCCAGAATCAGGGCAATGGCGCGGGCAAAGCCGATCAGCATGGCAGTACCGGCCAGTTCGGATGCCCCCTTGACGAAGGTCTCGGCAATCACGTCTAGCTTCAGGCCTGCCAGCAGTCCGGCGACAATGGCCAGCAGCAGAAACACCGCACCCAGTTCGGTCAGGTACCAGCCGAATCGTGCGATGCCAATGACCAGCACGGTCAGGGCAGTCAGCGTGGCGGCCAGGACCAGTATCCGCCTCCCGGTCAGTGCGGTCGGCCCGGCGGGTGCCGGCGGCTGGGCGGAGGGTACATCGGCGACCAGGCTGGCCTGGGGGTCGGCCTGCACCCGCTGGGCGTAGCGCCAGACATGATGGAAGCCGACGGCGAAGAAGGGCAGCCAAAGGAGCAGGCGATAGCCCATCCCGGAGCCGGGTTGCAGCTCGGCAACCTGCTGGGCAACCAGCAGGGTAAACGGGTTGATCACGGCGACACCGTAGCCGATACCGTAGCCGACCACCATGATGCCGATGGCGGTCATGGTGTCCATGCGCAACGACACGCACAAGGCGATCAGGATGGCGGCAAAGGGGATGTATTCCTCGGCCATGCCCAGGGTGGCCGAAGCGACTCCGAAGGCCAGCATGCCGCCCAGGATCAACAGCCACGGCAGGCGGCCGAAGCGCCTGATCAGCCGGTCGAGCATGGCGTCGATCGCGCCGGTCTGGCGAATCACGGCCAGCGCGCCGCCGATGATCAGGACGAAAAAGATAATCCCCTGGGCGTCGGCCAGAGCCCGGGGGACCACCGTGAACAGCGTCCAGGGACTCAGGCTGGGCGCCTGTTCGAGGGTGGCATAGGTGCCGGGCACCACGATTTCGCGGCCGTCCTGGTTGCGTTCGGTCTGGAACTGTCCGGCCGGCAGAATCCAGGTCAGCAGCAGTGCCGCCGCCATCATGGCGGCCATCAGGACCAGCGTGTGCGGGACTCGAAAGCGGCGGCTCATTGGCCGATGCGATCCTCGACAAAGGCCAGAATCGCTTCGTACATTTCGACTCGATTGTCGACATCGAAAAAGCCGTGGCCTTCTTTCTGCTTGATCATCCAGCGGTAGGGCTTGCCACGGGCATCCAGTGCGTCGCGCAGACGCTCGGCGTGGCCGACCGGTACGCGCACGTCGCTGCCGCCATGGATGATGAAGACTTCATCTTCGATGCGATCTGCCAGGTGAACCGGTGAGTAGGCCTCCAGTCCCTCCGCGCTGGCGGCGACATGGCTGCTCATGAAGCGCTCGAAAGCCATCCGTGACCGACGATCGGTGCCGCGCGAAAAGTCCGACCCGTCGCCTTCCCGGAACCAGACCAGGTCGTAGACGCCGACAATGCCCACCCCGCACTGGTACAGCTCGGGTGCCGTGATCAGGCCCATCAGGGTGGCGTAGCCACCGTAACTGCCACCCATGATGCAGATCCGTTCCGGATCGGCGATGCCCTGCTCGATCGCCCAGCGGGTCGCATCGGTGATGTCGGTCTGCATGGCCTGACCCCACTGGCGTCGACCCTTGCGCACAAAGTCCTCGCCACGGTTGCCCGAGCCGCGGAAATTGACCTGCAGGGTGGCATAGCCGTGGTGAGCGAAGAACTGGGCTTCCGGGTTGAATCCCCAATAATCGGCAATGCCGAACGGACCGCCATGCACGTTGACAATCAGCGGTAATGGCCGATCGTTGTCGGTCGGCGTGGTCAGCAGGCCATGCAGCCGGACGCCGTCACGCGCCGGTATTTCGACCAGACGCATGGGACTCAAGCGATTTTTGTCCAGTTCCGGCCGGGTCGCGGCCAGGAATTCAGCCTGCAACTTGTCAGTGTGAAACAGGAAAAACTCGCCCGGGTTGCGGTCGCCACGGACGAACAGGATCGCGCGTTTGCCGTCGCTGGAGAACGAGGTCAGGCTGACGTCGTTGTTCGGAAACGAGCGGGCCAACTGCAACAACAGGCGTGCATCAGGATGTTCGTTGGCCTTGTCGTCGAAAAAAGCATAGGTCATGGGACCGAAACGGCTGATGGCACCCAGAACCTCGCCATCGTGGCCGTAGATGCCGCCGACCACATCGACTTCCGGGTGACGAAACAGCAGTTCGAGTTCACCGGTCGCGAAGTCGTAGCGGAACACACCGGCGCGATCGTCCTCGGCCATGTCGTGATTGGAGCGAAAATACATGCGCTGGTTGTCAGCCGAGAACCCGAGCGGGGAAATCGACGGGCGCCTGCGTGCGGAATCAACCTCGAGCTTGCTCCACTGACCGTCGTGCTTGACGAACAGATTGAACTCCAGGTCATCGAATTCTTCGGCGTCGATGAACTCGATGGCGGCGCGCAACTCACCGGCGTTATCGGCGATGAAAGTGTTTACGTTGCGACTGTCGGGCCGATCGGCCAGGTAACGTGTGCGCCCGTCGAAGACATTGAGCAGCATCGCGCTGGGCTCACCGCCATCGGTGACATGGTAGCGTGCAATCAGAATATGATCCGGGTCATCAGGTAGCGGGTGCAGCACCTGGTAACCGGCCAGGTTGCCGGCGCCGAAGATTTCCTGGCGCCGGGACCCGTCGATATTGGCCGCGTACAACGGTCGCGGGCCGGCCTGCAGGGTATCCAGGTTACCGGTCACGGTGGCGACCGACATGACCACTCGATTGTTGCTGGCCCACCAGAATCCCTGGACATGCTGATTATCGCCAAACCCGAAGGGCGCGGTGGTCAGTTGCATGGATTCCAGGTTCAGCACGGTCAGTTGCACCTGCGAGCCGGTCTCGAAGGTGAACGCGACATGCTCACCATCGGGCGAGATCAGCATGTTGCGCACCTGGGCATTGTCAAAGAAGTGCCGCGTGGGCATGGTTTGGGCGTGCCCGGTCAGGCCTGACCCGATAAGTGCGATGAGCACTGTCAAGCGCAGGATTGTTGTCCTCATGATGCCGAACATGGAGATGAGAATGAGTTCGCGGAGCATTATGGCACGGTGCCGACGGTCTGCCCAGCACAGCGATCCGGCCCCGTTTTGTGCCGCGCTCGGACGGTGGTAACCTGAGCGCTCGAGTGTGGCCCGGATTTTTCCGATCAGGGA
Organism: Wenzhouxiangella sp.; assembly: GCA_046540955.1. Classification (GTDB taxonomy): domain Bacteria; phylum Pseudomonadota; class Gammaproteobacteria; order Xanthomonadales; family Wenzhouxiangellaceae; genus Wenzhouxiangella. Next base: position 108,756 of record JBKHEF010000004.1, on the reverse strand, counting down.
CGCGTCAGGTTTTCGGCCAGCAGCAGGGAGAACGCACGGATGGACAAGAGCACGATCAAGCAGTTTATAAGCGAACAAAGCCTTTTTTCCGGCCTGGACGAAGCGCAACTCGACACCCTGGCCGAGCACGCCCGGCTGCGCGAACTCGCAGCCGATGAAGTCGTCGCCAGCCAGGGCTCAAAAGCCGAGACCTTCTATCAGATCCTGGAGGGTGCCCTGGTGGTCGAAGTGCCGGCCCTGATGGGACCCAAGCTCGAGATTGCGCGGCTCAAGGCCGGAGAGGTATTCGGCTGGTCCTGGCTGATCGCACCGTATGAATGGCATTTCCACGCCCGCGCATCGGGGCCGACCCGGGTGCTGGAATTCGACGGCAAGGCCCTGCTCGAGCGCTGCGAGGCCGATCCCGCCTTCGGCTACCCGCTGCTGCGGCGTTTCTCGGAGTTGATGGCGCGGCGTCTGGACGCGGCCCAGCGCAAGATGATGGACCAGTGGAGCCCGCCGGGCTTTGCCTGACCAGCACCGGCCGAGATATCGAAAAAAGCCGGCCCTCGGGCCGGCTTTCTGGTCTGTATGACCGGGTAATGGTCGGTTTCAGGCCGCCTTTGCGGCTTCGCCGGGATCGCCACCAGCCATCTGGCGCAGCACGTAGTGCAGGATGCCGCCGTGGCGGTAGTACTCGACTTCCTTGGGCGTGTCGAGGCGAACCCGGGCCTTGAACTCGATCTTCGAGCCGTCCGACCTGGTGGCCGTGACATCGACCTGCCTGGCCGTGCCGTCGCCAAGACCCACGATGTCGTAGGTTTCGGTGCCGTCCAGTCCCAGGGATTCGGGTGTCTGGCCTTCGATGAAGTTCAGCGGCAGCACGCCCATGCCGACCAGGTTCGAGCGGTGGATGCGCTCGAAGCTCTCGCAGATCACCGCCTTGATGCCGAGCAGGCGGGTGCCCTTGGCGGCCCAGTCGCGCGACGAGCCCGAGCCGTACTCCTTGCCGGCGATGACGATCAGCGGGGTGCCGTCGGCCTGGTACTTCATGGCCGCATCGTAGATCGGCATCACGGCATCGTCGGGCAGGTACTTGGTAAAGCCGCCCTCGGTGCCGGGTGCGACCTGGTTGCGGATGCGCACGTTGGCAAAGGTGCCGCGCATCATGACCTGGTGGTTGCCGCGGCGCGAGCCGTAGGAATTGAAGTCCACCGGCTTGACGCCGTGCTCCTGCAGGTACTTTCCAGCGGGTGAGTCGGGCTGGATGGAGCCGGCCGGGGAGATGTGGTCGGTGGTGACCGAGTCGGCCAGCTTGGCCAGCACGCGCGCGCCGTGAATGTCGGAAACACCCGGCGGCGCCATGTCCATCCCCTCGAAGTAGGGCGGGTTCTGGACATAGGTTGAATCGTCGTTCCAGGCAAACATCTCGCCGGTGGGGGTGTCCATCCGCTTCCAGCGCTCGTCGCCTTCGAAGACGTTCTTGTAGGAGCTCTGGAACATGGCCGAAGAAACGTTTTCGGCAATGAAGGACTGCAATTCCTTCGCGTCGGGCCAGATGTCCTTGAGATAGACCGGGTTGCCGTCGGCATCCTCGCCCAGCGGATCGTTGATCAGATCAACGTCCATCCGTCCGGCGATGGCATAGGCGACAACCAGCGGGGGCGAGGCCAGGTAATTCATCTTGATCTCGGGATGGATGCGGCCTTCGAAGTTGCGGTTGCCCGACAGCACCGAACAGACCACCATGTCGCGGTCCTTGATCGCTTCCTCGATCGGTGCGGGCAGGGGGCCTGAGTTGCCGATGCAGGTGGTGCAGCCGTAGCCGACGGTGTAAAAGCCCAGCGCTTCGAGATCGTCGACCAGGCCGGCCGACGCCAGGTAGTCGGTCACGACCTTGGAGCCCGGCGCCAGCGAGGTCTTGACCCAGGGCTTGACGTTGAGCCCCTTCGCGCGCGCGTTGCGCGCCAGCAGGCCGGCGCCGAGCATCACCGCCGGGTTGGAGGTATTGGTGCACGAGGTGATCGCGGCAATGACCACGGCGCCGTCAGACAGGGTGAAGGTCTGGTCCTTGTAGCTGACCTCGGCGCTGCCGGCCGGCAGGCGGGCGCCGACGGCCGTGCGGCCGCCTTCGCCGGCAAAGCGCGCTTCTTCCTTGCTGTGGGCCTCGTCGCGGTCGGCCGTCATCCTGGTTTTGGCAGCCAGAAAGTCGTTCCTGGCGTTGCTCAGCAGGACCCGGTCCTGGGGCCGCTTCGGGCCGGCCAGGCTGGGCACGACCGTGCCCATGTCCAGTTCGATGACGTCGGTATAGACCGGGTCGGCATCGCCGTCCTCGCGCCACAACCCCTGGGCGCGGGCATAGGCTTCGACCAGTTCGCGGCGTTCGGCGGCGCGCCCGGACAACTCCAGGTAGCGGATGGTCTCGGCATCGATCGGGAAGATGGCGCAGGTCGAGCCGAATTCCGGCGACATGTTGCCGATGGTCGCGCGGTCGGCCAGCGGCAGATGGGTCAGGCCGTCGCCGAAGAACTCGACGAACTTGCCGACCACGCCTTTTTCGCGCAGGATCTGGGTGATGGTGAGCACGAGGTCGGTCGCGGTGGTCCCTTCGGGCAGCTTGCCGGTGAGCTTGAAGCCGATGACCTGCGGGATCAGCATGGAGATGGGCTGGCCGAGCATCGCGGCCTCGGCCTCGATGCCGCCCACGCCCCAGCCGAGAATCCCTAAGCCATTGATCATGGTGGTGTGGGAGTCGGTGCCGACCACGGTGTCCGGCCAGGCCAGCAGCTCACCGTCGACGTCCTGGCCGAAGACCACGCGCGAGAGGTGCTCCAGGTTGACCTGGTGGACGATGCCGGTGTTGGGCGGGACGACCTTGAAATTGTCGAAAGCGCCCTGGCCCCAGCGCAGGAAGGCATAGCGTTCCTTGTTGCGCTGGAACTCGATCTGGTTGTTCAGGTCCAGCGAATCGGCGCGGCCGTAGTTGTCGACCTGGACGGAGTGGTCGATGACCAGTTCGGCCGGCGACAGCGGATTGATCCGGTTCGGGTTGCCGCCGAGCTTTTTCATCGCGTCGCGCATCGCGGCCAGGTCGACGATCGCCGGTACTCCGGTGAAGTCCTGAAGGACCACGCGGGCCGGTGTGAAGGCGATTTCCTGGTCCGGTTCGGCAGTCGGATTCCAGTTGGCCAGGCCGGCGATATCGTTTGCCGTGATATTGATGCCATCCTCGTGGCGCAGGAGATTCTCCAGCAGGATTTTCAACGAATAGGGCAGGCGGTCGACTGAAGGGTGGGTCTGGGCCAGTTTTTTCAGGCTGTAGAAGCCATAGTTCTTGCCGGCGGCATCGAAATGATCGCGGCAGCCAAGTTCGTCTCGCATGCGGAACTCCTCCAAGGGTATCAATCGGCAGCTGCACGGGCAGCGTGGAATCCCCTCATTTTAGCATGCGCCCTGGCGGCGGGCCCTCAGGCTGGAGACCAGGCGCTTACGCTGAGAGCAGTTTTTCGGCCTGTTGAAGCATTTTTCGCCGTTGAAAGATCAGCCGCCACTGGCGACCGCCGACCTGGTGCCAGAGAAAGGCCGAGCGTATCCCGGCCAGCAGCAGGGCGCGCACCAGGGCGACTTTTTCGTCCTGCTTGAGGATTTCAGGCTTGCCGCTGATCGAGAGGCGGAAGTCCAGGGTCGAGACATGCTGCTGGTAGACATCGCCCAGCTGACTGACCACCGAACCGTCGAGCGCGCTGTCGCTTTCGCGCCAGGCCGATTCGACCAGGCTGATGGCTTCGCCGAGGGAGCGCTGGCGCGCCTTGTCGCCGAGAATGCGGCGGGCCAGCTTGGCCATGCCCAGGGCGTAGTTCAGGCCGACCAGATTGTCCTGGGCGGCGCGCGAACTGAACAGCTCGACCAGCACGCGCAGCCCCATGCGGACCCCGCCGATCCCGCCATAGACCGCCTCGGTGCTGGCCGGGTCAAGGGCGAAGATGCTGTCCAGACTGGCAGCGGCCGCCTGTTGGCTGCAGGTACCGGAGGTGGCGATCTGGCGGACGAGTTCACCGGCCTGGAGCATCCCGGCAAAGGCAAGGGTGGCGTCTTTCATGGGGCGGTCGCGGGTGTGGGCACGGGTGATGACATCCAGGCCGGAACGGGGGCATTGCAGTGCTCGATCACCCCGCCGCCCAGGCAATGGTCGCCATCGTACAGCACCACCGACTGGCCCGGGGTCACGGCGCGCTGCGGTTTTTCGAAGTGCAATTGCAGGCGCTCGTCGCTGATCTGTTCAATCCGGCACGCCTGGTCGGGCTGGCGGTAGCGGACCTTGGCCGCCAGCCGCAGCCCCCGGGGTGGAGGCCGGCCATCGATCCAGTTGAGCTGGCCGGCGGACAGACGATCTGACATCAGCAGGCGATGATGGCTGCCCTGAACAGCACACAGCGCATTGCCGGCCAGATCCTTGGCGGCCACATACCAGGCGCCTTCGGGAAAGTCGCTCAATCCGCCGATGTCCAGGCCCTTGCGTTGGCCGAGGGTGTAGTGAATCAGCCCCGAGTGGCGGCCGATTTCAGTCCCGTCCCCGGCCCGGATCGGCCCGGGTTCGGCGCGCAGATAGCGGTCGACGAAGGTATCGAAGCGGCGTTCGCCGATAAAGCAGATACCGGTCGAGTCCTTCTTTTTCGCCACCGGCAGCCCGGCCTGTTCGGCCAGGCGGCGCACCTTGCTTTTTTCCAGCTCGCCAAGCGGAAAGCGGGCATGGCGCAACTGGTCCTGGGTCAGGGCATGGAGGAAATAGCTCTGGTCCTTGCCCGGGTCGCGGCCCTTGAGCAGCGAGACCGATCCATCGCGATTGTCGCGCCGGCGGGCGTAATGACCGGTGGCGATTTCGCTGGCCCCGAGGTCGAGGGCATGGTCCACGAAGGCCTTGAACTTGATCTCGCGGTTGCACAGCACGTCCGGATTGGGCGTGCGCCCGGCGGCCAGTTCGGCGAGGAAATGTTCGAACACCCCTTCCCAGTATTCAACCGAGAAATTGCGGCCGTGGAAGGGGATGCCGAGTTGCTCGCAGACCGCCCGTGCATCGGCCGCATCGGCCTCGGCACTGCAGCCGGATTCGGGGTCATCCTCTTCCCAGTTCTTCATGAACATGCCGGCGATGGCATGGCCTTCGCGCTGGAGCAGCCAGGCGGTGGTGGCCGAATCCACCCCGCCGGACAGGGCCACCATGATGTCGGGTGTGGGCCGGTTCATGCCCGCAATATGGGGATGGATTCTCATTGGGCAAACAGTTCCGGGCTCATCAGGTCGATGAACCGCTCGGCCTGCGGCGACAGGTAGGCGCCCCGGCGCATCACCACGCCGTAGGAGCGGCGCGGAAAGAACTCGCTCATGTCGCGGACCAGCAGGCGCTGGCGGTCGGCGTCGGTAATGCAGATGCTGGTGACGATGGAGATGCCCATGCCCTGGGCAACGTAGCGCTTGATGACTTCCCAGCCGCCGACCTCGAGGGCGACGCGGAATGGCAGTCGGTGCTTGCGGAACACCATGTCGACCATCTGGAAGGTGGTCAGGCGGCGCGGCGGCAGGATCAGGCCGTGCGGGCTGATATCGGCCAGCCGGATATCCCGCCGGCGGGCAAGGGGGTGGTTCGGGCTCATGATCAGCACCGGGTTGAAGTGGTAGATCGGCTGGTAGTCGATGTCGGTAGGCACTTCGAGCATCGAGCCGACCGCGAAATCCACCCGGTCCTCGCGGATCATGCCCAGGCCATCGGCGCCGGTGACGTTGTGCAGGTGCACATAGATGCCGGGATGCTGGCCGCGAAAGCGCATCATCAGCGAGGGCAACAGGTGCATGATGGTCGACTCCCCGGCCGCGATCCGGACCTCGCCGCTTTCCAGCGAGCCGTAGCGGCGGGCAAACTCGTCGGGCAGGGCGTCGATGCGGTTCACCAGTGGTCGGGCCATTTCCAGCAGCGCCTTGCCGGCCGGGGTCAGCTGCAGGCGCGGGCCGTGGCGGCTGAACAGGGTCTGGCCGAGTTCTTCTTCCAGCGCGCGGATCTGCTGGCTGACCGATGGCTGGCTCAGAAAAAGGGTCTCGGCGGCGGCCGAAACGCTGCCTGAGCGGGCGGTCTGGATGAAGGCCCGCAGGTGCTTTAACAGATTGCCCTTGTACACGCCTTGCCCAGTATTGTAAAAGCGAATACTGTAAATCAAAAGATTTAATTTGCCAAATAATGGCGCCCCCTCTAGGCTCCCGCTGTCAGCCATACGCCTGCGAACGGATGCCCCATGAACCAGTCTTTCCAGCACCCACCTTCTGACCATCCAAACCCCGATGCCCCGGCGCCTGAACTGCCGGCCGGGCTTCCTGACCAGGCCCGGCCGCTGTTTCCGGCCGCGATGCTCAGCCTGTTGGGCGCACTTGGCCAGCGCTACCGTGCGCGGGTTGATGACCTGCTGGGCGAGCGCCAGGCCCGGCAGCAACGCTTCAACGCCGGTGAACGGCCAGATTTTGATCCCTCGACCGCCGATATTCGCGCCGGTGACTGGACGGTCGCGCCGATACCCGCCGATTTGCGCGATCGCCGGGTCGAGATCACCGGGCCGGTCGATCGCAAGATGATCATCAATGCGCTCAATTCCGGGGCGCGCGTGTTCATGGCCGATTTCGAGGACTCCTCGACCCCGACCTGGCCGAACATGATCGACGGCCAGGTCAATCTGTTCGATGCCGTGCGCCGGACCATCGAGCTGACCCAGCCCGACGGCAAGCACTACGCGCTCAAGGATGACCCGGCCGTGCTGATCGTGCGTCCGCGCGGCTGGCACCTGGACGAGAAACACGTTCAGGTCGAAGGGCGCGCCCTGCCTGGGGGTATTTTCGACGCAGCCGTTTACCTGTTCAATAATGCCCGGGCGCTGCTTGAGCAGGGCAGCGGGCCATACCTGTACCTGCCCAAGCTCGAGCACTGGCGCGAGGCGGAGTTGTGGGAGTCGGTGCTGACCGATATTGAAAAAGCGCTTCAGCTCGAGCCCGGCACGATCAAGGTCACGGTGCTGATCGAAACCCTGCCGGCGGTGTTCCAGATGGACGAGATCCTGCATGCCCTGAAAAGCCGCATCGTCGGACTCAACTGTGGCCGGTGGGATTATATTTTCAGCTATATCAAATGCTTCCAGAAACATCCTGACAAAGTGCTTCCAGATCGTGCCCAGGTCACCATGAAGGTGCCTTTCCTGAGCGCCTACTCGCAGTTGCTGATCAAGACCTGTCACCGTCGCGGCGCCTTTGCGATGGGCGGCATGGCGGCCCAGATCCCGATCAAGGGCGATGCGGCGGCCAACGAGGCGGCCCTGACAAAGGTGCGCGAAGACAAGGAGCGCGAGGCCGGCAACGGCCACGACGGCACCTGGGTGGCGCACCCGGGCCTGATTCCGGTGGCCATGGAGATCTTTGACCGTCACCTCGACGGCCCCAACCAGCTGCACGTCAAGCGCGACGATGTCAAAGTCAGCGCCGATGATCTGGTGGCACCGTGCGACGGGACGATCACCGAGGCCGGTCTGCGCGGCAACCTCAACGTGGCGATCCGCTACATGGCCGCCTGGCTGGGTGGGCAGGGCTGTGTGCCGATCAACCACCTGATGGAAGATGCGGCCACCGCCGAGATTGCCCGCGCCCAGGTCTGGCAGTGGATTCGCCATCCGGCCGGGCAGCTTGAGGATGGGCGCGTTATCGACCTGGCTCTGGTCCGAGCCTGGCAGGCCGAGGAGCTGGACCGCATTCGCGGTGACATCGGCGACCAGGCTTTCTCTGAAGGCCACTACCAGGCAGCCTCGGACCTGATCGCCGAGGTGACCGCAACCGATGAATTCGTGCCATTTCTGACCCTGCCGGGCTACGACCGGCTGGATTGATTTTTTCACCACGACAGCAACTGCCAATGGGAGCACCCAACCGATGACCGATGTCAACAGCATCATTGCCATGGAAAAAGAATGGCTGGAAAACCCGCGCTGGAAGGGCGTGGAGCGACCCTACGACGCCGCCGAGGTCATGCGTCTGCGCGGCAGCGTGACCATTGAGTACACCCTGGCGCGGATGGGCGCGGAGAAACTCTGGCGTCTGATGCACGAGGAAGATTTCGTCAATGCGCTCGGCGCGCTGACCGGCAACCAGGCCATGCAGCAGGTGCGCGCCGGTCTGAAGGCCATTTACCTGTCGGGTTGGCAGGTGGCGGCCGACGCCAACCTGGCCGGCCAGATGTATCCCGACCAATCCCTCTACCCGGCCGATTCGGTCCCGGCAGTGGTCAAACGGATCAACAACACCTTCCAGCGCGCTGACCAGATCCAGACCTGCGAGGGCAAGGGGGATATCGACTGGTTTGCGCCGATCGTGGCCGATGCCGAGGCCGGGTTCGGCGGCGTTCTCAATGCGCATGAGCTGATGAAGGGCATGATCGAGGCCGGCGCTGCCGGGGTTCATTTCGAAGACCAGCTGGCCTCGGCCAAGAAATGCGGCCACATGGGCGGCAAGGTGCTGGTGCCGACCCAGGAGGCGGTCCAGAAACTGGTCGCCGCCCGCCTGGCTGCCGACATCTGCAACGTGCCTACCATCATCGTTGCCCGAACCGATGCCATGGGCGCCAACCTGCTGACCTCCGACATCGATCCGCGTGACCACGAGTTCCTGACCGGCGACCGGACGGTCGAGGGTTTTTACCGGGTCAACCAGGGTCTGGAGCAGGCCATTTCGCGCGGCCTGGCCTATGCCCCGTATGCCGACCTGGTCTGGTGCGAGACCTCGACGCCGAGCCTGGAGCAGGCCAAGGCCTTTGCCGAGGCGATCCGGTCGGAGTATCCGGATCAGCTGCTGGCCTACAACTGTTCGCCAAGTTTCAACTGGAAAAAGAACCTCTCGGAGACCGATATCGCCCGCTTCCAGCGCGAGCTCGGCGCGATGGGCTACAAGTTCCAGTTCATCACCCTGGCCGGCTTCCATGCCCTCAACCACTCGATGTTCCAGCTGGCCCGTGGCTACAAGGCCCGCCAGATGGAAGCCTACGTGGAGTTGCAGGAGGCCGAATTTGCCGCCGAACCACAGGGTTATACCGCCACCCGCCACCAGCGCGAGGTCGGCACCGGCTACTTTGATCAGCTCACCCAGGCCATCAGTTCGGGCCAGTCATCGCTCAGCGCACTGTCGGGCTCGACCGAAGAAGAGCAGTTCGACGAGGGCTGAGCTTGCTTGAAAATTCACCCGGTCTGCCGCAGTATGTGAGTCGTGTTCAGCAACCCTGCCGCGGCAGACCATGAGTGAAAAAGACCATCCTGAATCCGGCTCCGAGGGGGCCGGTCTGGCCCTGGAAGAAGCGCGGCCCAAGCTGCGCAAGCCTCCGCTGTACAAGGTCGTCATCCTCAATGACGATTACACGCCGATGGAGTTCGTGGTCGAGGTCCTGAAACGCTTCTTCGGGCTGTCGCAGGACAAGGCCACCAGCATCATGCTGCACGTGCACACCCGTGGCCGCGGCGTGGCCGGCATCTACACCTACGAAATCGCCGAAACCAAGGTCATTCTGGTCAACGAATGTGCGCGTGAACACGAGCATCCGTTGCAGTGTACGCTGGAGGAATCCGAGTCCTAGAATGAAATCCGCACCGACCGCAAAGGCGCAGCCATCATGTTCAGCAAGGATCTAGAACTTTCCATCTCGCAGGCCTACAACACGGCCCGCAGCAAGCGGCACGAATTCCTGACCGTCGAACACCTGTTGCTGGCCCTGCTGGACAACCCGTCGGCGCGCGAGGTCTTCGACGCCTGCGGCGTGGACATCCGGCGTCTGGGCTACGAGCTCGACCAGGTGCTCGAGGAGACCATTCCGGTCCTGTCTGCCGGTGATCAGCGCGATACCCAGCCGACGGTAGGGTTCCAGCGGGTCCTGCAGCGCGCGCTCTACCATGTTCAGTCGGCCGAGCGCAAGGAAGTGCTGGGGGCCAACGTGCTGGTCGCCATTTTTGGCGAAAAGGACTCGCATGCCGTCTACCTCATGGGCAAGCAGGACCTGGCCAGGCTCGATGTGGTCAACTTCATCTCCCACGGCATTGCAAAGGGTGAGCCGGCCAGTGCACCGGAAGCACCCGCGGATGCGGCCAGCCAGATCGGGCGAGGCGAGGAGCAGGACAAGTCGGCCCTGGCGGCCTACGCCACCAATCTCAATGAGCGCGCGCGGGCCGACCGGATCGATCCGCTGATCGGCCGTGCCCTGGAAGTGGAGCGGACCATCCAGATCCTGTGCCGGCGGCGCAAGAACAATCCGCTCTACGTGGGTGAGTCCGGCGTCGGCAAGACCGCGCTGGCCGAGGGCCTGGCCCGCCGGATCGTGGAAAAGGAAGTTCCCGAGATCCTTGAAGATGCCGAAATCTGGGCCCTGGATCTCGGCTCGCTGCTGGCCGGGACCAAGTACCGCGGCGATTTCGAGAAACGCTTGAAGGCGGTCCTGGCCGAACTCAAGGAGCGCCCCAAATCAGTCCTGTTCATCGATGAAATCCACACCATCATCGGCGCCGGGGCGGCCTCGGGCGGGGTGATGGATGCCTCCAACCTGATCAAGCCGGTGCTGGCCAATGGCGAGTTGCGCTGCATCGGTTCGACCACCTTCGAGGAGTACCGCGGGGTGTTCGAGAAAGACCGCGCCCTGGCCCGGCGCTTCCAGAAGATCGACATCGTCGAGCCGTCCGTGGGCGAGACGGTCGAGATTCTCAACGGCCTCAAGCACCGCTTCGAGGAACATCACGGGGTCAGCTACTCCGCGGAGGCACTGGAGGCGGCAGCGCGCCTGTCGGCGCGTCATATCAACGATCGCCACCTGCCCGACAAGGCGATCGACGTGATCGACGAGGCCGGTGCACGCGAGCGTCTCAAACCGGTCGAGGAGCGCGCCGAAGTCATTGGGGTCGAGGCGATCGAGGACGTCGTCGCGCGCATGGCGCGCATTCCGCCGCGCCAGGTCTCGCGCTCGGATCGGGATGCGCTCAAGACGCTGGAACGCGACTTGAAAATGGTCGTATTCGGCCAGGACGAGGCGATCACCACGCTGGCGGCCGCGATCAAGATGTCACGTTCCGGCCTGGGTGATTCCGACCGGCCGATCGGCAGTTTCCTGTTTGCCGGCCCGACGGGTGTCGGCAAGACCGAGGTGACCCGCCAGCTGGCCCTGACCATGGGGATCGAGCTGATCCGGTTCGACATGTCCGAGTACATGGAGGCCCATACCGTCTCGCGCCTGGTCGGGGCGCCCCCGGGTTACGTCGGCTTCGACCGCGGCGGGCTTTTGACCGAAGCGGTCACCCAGACCCCGCACGCGGTGCTGCTGCTCGATGAGATCGAGAAGGCCCATCCGGACGTCTACAATCTTTTGCTGCAGATCATGGACCACGGCAAGCTCACCGATGCCAATGGGCGGTCGGCCGACTTCCGCAACGTGATCCTGGTGATGACCACCAACGCTGGTGCGGCCCTGGTCAACCGGCGCGGGATCGGCTTTACCCAGTCCGATCACAGTTCGGACGGGATGGAAGCGATTCGGCGCCAGTTCACCCCCGAGTTCCGTAATCGGCTCGACGCGGTCATCCAGTTCCGCTCGCTGCCCCTGGAGGTGATCCTCAAGGTGGTCGACAAGTTCCTGATGGACCTTGAAAACCAGCTGGCCGACAAGGGCGTGGGTCTGGAAGTCAGCGGCCCGGCCCGGGAATGGCTGGCCGAGCACGGCTTTGATGAGCAGATGGGTGCCCGGCCGATGAAGCGGGTGATCCAGGACCACATCAAGCGACCGCTGGCCGACGAGTTGCTGTTCGGCGAGCTGGCCGAAGTCGGTGGCGAAGTCAAAGTGGCCCTCAAGCCGGACGGCGAAGGCCTGGAACTGAGCGTGCAGACCGCCGAGCCGTGCCCGGAGACGGCCGCGGAAGAAGACGGTTGATAAGGGATTACCGGCGGGGCGAAAGCCCTGCTGGCCGGCAGGGGAAGGCTTACTTCATGCGGTAGGTGATACGGCCCTTGCTGAGGTCGTAAGGGGTCATTTCAACCTTGACCCGGTCGCCGGTGAGGATGCGGATGTAATGCTTGCGCATGCGCCCCGAGATATGCGCGGTGATCACGTGTCCGTTGTCCAGTTCAACCCGGAACATGGTGTTGGGCAGGGTATCGAGTACCTTGCCTTCCATTTCGATATGGTCGTCTTTTGCCATGAAATCTCCTGCGGTTCGTTAAGGCCGCGTTATTGTGCCAGAAAAACAGTCGCTGCCGCGTCTTATTCGGGGATCCGGTCAGGATATCGCACCTGCTCCGGGCGAAAGCCCTCGGCAATCCGGAAATACAGGGTCTGAATGACCTGGCCATCGCGTTCTATGGGGCGCTGCTGCAATGGACCAAGCCCGATCAGGGCCTGTTCCAGCCACGCTTCGTCAATCAGGCGGGAGCGCACGTTGTACAGAATGACCGGCCTTTCAGGATCCGTGTCGCGATCAAACCAGTATTCCCACATCGCCCCGCTCATGCCGATGAGGTTTTGTCCGGTGATCTGGTCGCGGCGACCGTCGGGATGATGAAAAGCCAGGGCGGCCGCACCGCCCCACTTGCTGGTGGCTGCCAGCAGCGGGGGTTTGGTGGTGCTTGCGGCCAGTTCGCCTTCAATGCGGTCCAGTTCGACTGCGATCTCCGGCCAACCAAGATAGCCGGTGCCGAAATCGGTGGTTTTGAGCCCGGGCAAGCCCAGGGTCAGGTAATGCAGCAGCAGCCCGTAGGCGAGCACCAGCGCGACCACTGATGGCCTCCAGCCGCGAATGAGCAGCTTGTGCAGGCGACCAGTTGGCTTGCGCTCGGGCCAGATCGGCCAGGCCAGGGCACTCATGATCAGCGGCAGCAGGGCAATCCAGGGTGGCAGCGTCCAGTGGAACTTGACCACCGAGAACGCTCCGTAAAGCGCAAAAACCGCCAGCGGGACAGCTGTCATCACCAGCATGAAGCGGCGTTTGCGCTGTGCCGGCTGGATGGTTCGGGAGACCCGCCCGAAGGACAGGAAACCGGCCAGGGCGACCACCGGCGACAGCAGCGCCACGGCATAGACGATGACCAGATGGCTGGCAAAGTCGGGGTTTTCAGCCAGCCGCCGGGTACTCTGGAAGACAAAAGACGCCCAGTCGTTGTGCCAGTTCCAGACCAGCACCGGGGCAAAGATCAGCGTGGCCAGGAGTGCGGCCAGGTAGGGCTGGGGACGGAAGAACCAGCGGCGGGCCGGACGGTCGATCAGCATGAAGACCAGCGCCGCCAGCGCCAGCAGGCCGATGGTGTACTTGGCCAGCAGCCCAAGGCCCATGGCGATGCCGAGACCGAAGAAGGCGCGCGGCTCGTCATCGATCAGGCTGCGCTTGAAGTAGTACAGGGCGGCCGCCCAGGCCGCGATCATCGGCGCATCGGGCGTCATCAGGATGCCGGCGACGGCAAAGAAAGGCAGCACCGTGAAGGCCAGCAGGCACAACAGCCCCGTGGTCTTGCCACCCATGGTTGCCCCGTAACGGTAGAAGTACCAGGCCGCAACCAGCGTCAGTGGCAGCAGAAACAGGCGTACACCGAAGACGGTATCGCCGCCGATCAAAGTGCCAAGCGCAATGATCCAGCCGGTCAGCGGCGGATGATCGAGGTAGGACAGGGCCAGGTTCTGAGCGTAGACCCAGTAGTACATCTCGTCGGGGATCAGGTCGAGATGTCCCATGTAGAGCGCTCGCAGCACCAGCATGTAGGCCAGCAGCCCGAGGGCTGCCAGATGCCAGCGGACCCGCGGAATCACGCCCGAGGCGGTGGAGGCGAACACGTAGAACGCCGAGCCCAGGTAGTTGACCCCGGCGGTGACCACGATCGCCGGCACGATCGCGGCCATGGCCGACAGCCCGAAGACTTCGACCAGCAGCACCAGCACGCCACCGCGCATCATCAGGGCCATGACCGCGACGATAAAAAAGCGCGCGTAGCGTCGGCCCAGGGGCATCCGTACCTGGGACTGGCCGCGGAATGTCCAGCCGTGGTTGAGAAAGAAGTTGACCACCGTCGCCAGCACGAAACTGGCCACATGAGCCGGACCCAGCCCGGATCCGCTGCCGATCAGGAACTGGAACAGCAGCAGGTCGACGACCATGCCGGCCAGCCCGACCAGGCCGAACTTGGATGCGCTGCCCAGCGACACCCTGCCGCCGGCCAGCCAGGCCAGTCGTTTCAGGTAGGTGAGCTGCTGGTTCAGGCCAAGCTTGGATTGGCCGTGGCGGCGGTCTTCGAAGTGAATGGGCACTTCCAGCGTGCGGATCCGGTCACCGCCCTGGACCAGCAATTCCAGCAGGATCTTGTAGCCGGCGGTCTGGTTTTTCAGGTTCAGCAGGCGCTCGCGCGAGGTCGCGAAGAACCCGGCCATCGGATCGCGAACCTCGGTAAAAGGCCATGCCAGCAAGGTGGCAACGCCGGAGGTGAGGTGTCGTTGCCATGGCCAGCCCTCGGTTCTTCCGCCTTCGGCGTGACGGGAGCCAATCGTCAGATCATGAGTTCCGGCCAGCAGTGGCTCCAGGAGTGCGGGTATCCGTTCCGGCGGGTGCGAGCCGTCGGCGTCCATCACCACCACCCACACTGCCCGTGCGGCCCGGGCGCCGTCGAGTACGGACCCCGACAGGTCCGGTGGCGCGTCGCGCTCGATGACCCGGACGTCCATCCGGTCCTGCCAGGCCCGCGCGCGTTCGGCTGTGCCGTCGGTCGAGGCGTCATCAACAATCAGCACCTCGTAAGTCGCCTGACCGGCCATGGCGGCGCGGATGCCGGCCAGCAGGCGATCGATGTTTTCGGCCTCGTTGAGTGTGGGCACGATGATCGCCACGGCTGGAAGCTGACTGGTCTGGGCGCTTGGCGGTGAGTCATGGGCCACGGACAAGGGCTCTCCTGGCGATCTGGCACGGGCTTGGGTGGTCGCCATTGTCGCCGATCCGGGATAGCGGCGCCGCGGGCGGATCGGGCTGCTCCCAAATTTGCCACAAGGTACTTGACAGTCGTGGCGAAGTGCCTACAATGCTCGGTTCTGACGCGGGAATAGCTCAGTTGGTAGAGCACAACCTTGCCAAGGTTGGGGTCGCGAGTTCGAGTCTCGTTTCCCGCTCCAGCGCATTCTGACAAGGGCCCCGGCAGATGTCGGGGCCCTGTCGTTTCCAGCCTCTTCGGGTATACTGATCAGGCAGTTTCAAACGCCCCTGGCTAGGTGGCAGAGTGGTTATGCAGCGGCCTGCAAAGCCGTTTACCTCGGTTCGATTCCGGGCCTAGCCTCCAGTCTTTTCGCTCCCTTTCTGCTCAAGTTTCGCGCCGCTTGGCCGCTATGGTCTGCAGGGCGGCAGTGAACTGGAGCAGTGCGCATGCGCATCGAGTCATCCGAGTTGAGTCTAAGCGCCGGTAGCGCGTTTAAGCGTTTGACCCGCGAGGTGGACACCCAGATTCGACAGACTCGCATCGATGCCGGTAGCGTGCCGGCTGGCGGCGTGTCGCTGGACATTTCTTCGGCTGCAAGGTCGATGGCGGCGGAATCCTCACTGTCGGCTCCGCCTTCTTCGGCCAAAGACGAAGAGACCGTGACGATCGATCCGCGCGTGCTGCTGGCCGCCCGCATCCTGGCCCGCTTTTTCGGTCGCGATATCACGCTTTTTGTCATGCGCAAGGATTCGGCAGAGTCCGTCCAGGAAACGGCTGCTCCGACTCAGGAACTGGGCGCTGAAACCGCTGTGCGCATCAGTCGCACACGAGTCGTGGCCGAGACCGAGTCGCTCCGTTTCGAGGCCAAGGGCCGGGTACAGACCGCCGATGGCCGGGCGATCGACATTGATTTGAGGCTGGAACTTGACCGGGCCTGGTTCGAGGTAAGCCAGCTCGATATGAATGCCGTCCAGCCTCGCCTGCAGGACCCGCTGGTCCTCAATCTGGATGCCGCCAGTGCCCGACTGCGCCCGGAACGGTTCGAGTTTGACCTGGCTGCCAGTGGCAGGCGCGATAGCCTGCCTGTGCTGGATGGAGCGAGCGGTTATCTGGCGCGCGATGCCAACGGCAACGGCAAAATCGACGATGGCAGCGAACTGTTCGGTGCCTTGAGCGGGGACGGTTTTGCCGATCTGCAGGCCCTGGACAGCGATAGCAATGGCTGGCTTGACGCAGCAGACCTGGCTTTCGAATCGCTGGGTGTCTGGATTGACGCCGGCACTTCCGGCGCCCGGCTTGAAAGCCTCAAACAGGTTGGTATCGGGGCCATATCGCTCGACAATGTGACCAGCAGCTTCGCCCTCACCAATGCGCGCAACGACCTGCTCGGGCAACTTCGCAGCACCGGTGTGTTCCTGTATGAAGACGGTCGCGCGGGCACTGTACAGCAACTTGACCTGGCGGTCTGAACTGGCCAACTACCAGGCTGACCTTTGCCCGTGCCACCCCGGGCCTGCTGGTCGATTATCATGACGGGCGAAACGCCCGGATGGCGAAATTGGTAGACGCAAGGGACTTAAAATCCCTCGACCGCAAGGTCATGCCGGTTCGAGTCCGGCTCCGGGCACCAACCGCTTCCCGGTAAGGTGAGGGATTTCAGTCCATGACCATTCAAATCGGCCTCGACTCCGAGATCGGCCCGCTGCAGACCGTCGTGGTCCACACCCCGGGCCGCGAGATGGAGAACATGACGCCGGATACGGCCTCGGAGGTTCTCTACGACGATATCCTGAGCCTGCGTCTGGCGCTGGCCGAGCATCGCCAGCTGACCGGGGTCCTCAGTCGGTTTGCCCGGGTGCTGGAGTTGAAGGAGCTGCTGGCCGAAGTGCTGAACGCTGATCAGGTTCGCGGAGCGCTGGTCAATGAGTTGTGCCAGCTCTACCAGTGCCCGGAATTGATCGATGAATTGATCGAGCATGATTCCGCCGGGCTGGCGGCCCGCCTGATCGAAGGCACGCCCAAACGCGCGGTGAGCCTGGAGAAGTATCTCGATCCCTCCCGCTACGCCATCCCGCCGCTGCCCAATACCTTTTTTACCCGCGATGCCACCATGTGCCTGAATGACAAGGTCATCATCGGATCCATGGCCTACAAGGCGCGGGTGGCCGAAGCATTGCTGCTGAAGGCGGTGTTCAAGTACCACCCCGAGATCGGCAGCGCCGGGTTTTATTTCGATGGCACCGATCTACGCGATTCCGAGGTCACGATCGAGGGCGGTGACCTGCTGGTGATTCGAAGAGACCTGGTGGTGATCGGCTACAGCGAACGGACCTCGGTGTCCGGGATTGACCAGCTGATGCGGTCGATTGCGGCCAGCGGACCGGTGCGCAATTTCATCGTCGTCGAGATCCCCAAGACCCGTGCAACCATCCATCTCGATATGATTTTCACCATGATCGACCATGACAAATGCGTGGTCTTTCCGCCGCTGATCACCGGGCAGCATCGCTCGCGCGCCTTCCACTGCCGTTTCGATGACCCCGAGCGGGCCGAAATTCGCGAATATGACGGCGTCTTGCCGGCACTTTATGCGCTGGGCGTGGATCTTGCGCCGATCAATTGTGGTGGTGCCGACGAATTCGAGCAGCAGCGCGAGCAGTGGGCCAGCGGGGCCAATTTCTTTGCTTTCGCGCCGGGACGGATTCTCGGTTATGCCCATAACGAGCGCACGCTCGAGGCGCTCACCCGGGCTGATTTCAGCGTTGCCCGGGCCGAGGAACTGATCAATGGCCAGCGCCAGCTGGCTCCGGATGAGCGGGTAGTGGTGACCATCGATGGGGCCGAACTCAGCCGCGGCGGCGGCGGCTGTCGCTGCATGACCATGCCGCTGGCGCGCCAGTCCATCGACAGGGGCTGAGCAGGTCTGACCGACTGCAGCCTTGTCAGTTGCCCTCCAGTTCGCCGATCCGATAGTCTTCCATCATCGCCCAGGCCGCCGGGCTGTGGTCGCGGCCGATGCCCTTGGTGCGCATCCCCTCGGTCGCTTCCTCACCGCACCAGGGTGCCATGACCCGGGCCGGGGAGGGATGCTCGGGAATGTAGTCGGTAAAATCGTAGACCTCACCCTCGATGACCATCCAGCAGTCATCAAGCGTGTCGTGTTCGGCCACCTCGGCCATGGTGAAGCTTGCCGGATCGGCGCCATTGCTGCGGTCCGAGGGCGGCGGTGTGAGCGCCTGCATGGTGGCGATGGTGGCCACGCTCGCCCAGAAGGCGATGAACACGGCAAAGATGAATTTCTTCACAACAATTCAAACTCCTCCGTGTGGATGCTGGAGCGGGCGACGCCCAGCGATCTCAAATGGCTTTGGGACAGCCGGTTGAGCGGCTGGGGGCCGCAGATATAGACCTCGCGATTCTCGATATCGCCGCAATGTTCCCTCAGGAAATCGGCTGACAAGGGTCCGAAGCGATAGAAGTAGTGCGGGACCAGCCGAAAACCGGGAATCGAGGCGGCCAGTGATTGCAATTCCTCCAGATACAGGGCGCGAGCTTCGTCCTGGACACAGTAGACGAAGCGGATGTCGCCGCCCTGGTCCATCCTGGCCAGGTGACGCATGCGGGCAAGGAAAGGCGTGACCCCGATTCCACCGGAAATCCACAGTTCGGGGGTGACCACTTCGTCAGGACTCTTGAAGAAGCGGCCGTAAGGGCCTTCGATGGTCACCCGTGCACCGACCTGGATGGATTGGAGGGCGCGGCTGGCATTGCCCAGATCCTTGATTGCGATGCGCAGGTTTGACTCGCGTGGTGAAGACGAGAGCGTATAGGGATGTTCCTCGCCGCAGCCGGCCTTGAGCTCTCGATCAAGCGGGGTGAGATAGACGAAATTGCCGGCCTTGTATCGTAGCGAGCGCCGCCGCGGCTCCAGCGTCAGCTCCACGACGTTGTTGGCCGGGCGATCGATCCGGGCAACGGTGTACGGTAACCGTCCGATCCGCCGCGAGAACACGAACCGCCAGAGCACCGCACCGACTGCGAGCAGGGCAAAGCCGGTCCAGACGACGATATCCAGATGGGCCGGCATGGTCCGGCTGAACAGAAAGGTATGGACCAGCGCCAGGATGACCGCAAACGGGGCCAGGTCATGAATGCGTTTCCAGCGCTCGTAGTCCGGCCGGCCGAAGAAACTGAAGCTGGGCGCCAGAAAGATCATCATCAGTACCAGGGCCAGCCAGCCACTCCACGTGGCCAGGTCAGACAACGGCGGGAACAGCGTCTGGAATGCCAGTCCTGCGCCATGACCCTGGGCGGCGAAGGCCAGCAGCAGGGGGTGGATCAGCAGCAGCAGCAACGCCGAGGCGCCCAGCAGGTGGTGGGTGTTCCACAGCCGGGTCAGGCCGCCGAAGGGCAGGTCGAAACCCGGGACACGTGCACTCAGGGCAGCAGAGAGCAATAGAAAGGCCAGTCCGAGGACCCCGCTCAGCCGTCCGAGCAGGTTGAGCACGGCGGCAAGATTGGCGAAATCAGCGGTCCGCAAGCCGGCCAGGAAGAACAGCAGTGGCACCAGGGCCAGGGTCCAGACCAGGGTGCGGGCCAGGCGGGCGCGCATCATGGCGCGGTCTCCGGATCGGATCCGGCGTTTGCCGGCCTCAGGCGTAACAGCGCGCCGTCGGCTTCATCGGTCAGCAGGTAGATCGCACCGTCGGGGCCGATTTCGACATCGCGCAGGCGCCGGTCCAGACCCAGCGGCACGATGGTTTGCCCAACCACCCGCCCGTCATCCAGGCTGATCCGACGCAGGCTGCGCTCGGCCAGGCTGGTGACCAGCAGATCGCCCTGCCAGTCGGCAAACAACTCGCCCTGGTAGATCGCCATGCCGGCCGGTGCGATCGATGGTGTCCAGTCGATCAGCGGGTTGATCATGCCGGGTCGCGAGGTATAGGGCGAGACCCTGGCGCCCGAATAGTCCACGCCGTGGGTGGCCACCGGCCAGCCGTAGTTGGCGCCGGCTTCGATCAGGTTGAGTTCATCGCCGCCACGCGGCCCGTGTTCATGGGCCCAGATACGGCCGCTGGCCGGCTCGACCACGATGCCCTGCACGTTGCGGTGACCATGGCTGAAGATCTCCGGCAGGGCACCCGGCCGGCTCACCAGCGGATTATCGGCCGGGACCTCGCCGGTGTCGTCGACCCGGACCAGCTTGCCCAGATGGGAGTCCAGCGCCTGGGCCTGCTCACGATAGTCGAAGCCGTCGCCGATGCTGATCAGCAGGGTTTCGTCGGGCAGGAATGCCATGCGGGCACCGTAATGGACCGGGGTGTTCTTGAGTGGTTGGGCGGTGAAAATGATCTCGCTGTCAACCCAGGATTGCTCGCGGAGACGGCCACGGATGACCCGGGTGGCATTGGCGTCGGCGTTGCCGTGGGCCAGGCTGAGGTAGATCCAGCCGTTTTCGGCATGGCGCGGATGCAGCGCCAGGTCCTGGAAGCCGCCCTGGGCACGCACATAGCTGGCAGGTGCGCCGTTGACGGGTTCCGTGAGTAACTGGCCGTCGACGACCAGTCGCAGCCGGCCAGCCCGCTCACTGATCAGGATGCGATGCTC
The DNA here is from genome assembly GCA_046540955.1 of Wenzhouxiangella sp. GTDB lineage: Bacteria > Pseudomonadota > Gammaproteobacteria > Xanthomonadales > Wenzhouxiangellaceae > Wenzhouxiangella. The sequence goes on along the minus strand of JBKHEF010000004.1, from coordinate 88,179 downwards.
GTCGAGAAAGGCCAGCGCCCAGGGGTGTTCGAGACCGGATGCGATGGTCTCGATCCGGATCGACTCGGCAGCAACCGGCAGGGCCGCCAGTACCCAGCACAGCCACAGGGCGCGGAACAGCGACATGATGTCAAGCGTCCTTCATGAAACGGCAGCCGGTAAGATACCATCGCAGCGTTGAGTTTCTGGCCTTGGAGCCTGCATCCATGATCCGAATCCTGTTTGCCTGGCTGGCCGCAGTGCTCGCCACGACCGTATGCGGCAGCCTGGTTCAGTCGCAACTGGCGCTGGCCGCCATCGCCCGCATTCATGCACCGGTCGGATGGCAGGATCGGCTCGGGACCTATGGCCACGACCTGGTTCACTTTGCCCCGATGTGGGCTGCGATCATCGCGCTGGGCTTCCTGATCGCCTTTCTGGTGGCGGGCTGGCTGGCGCGGGCCCGTCCGTCCTGGCGCCCGCTATTGTTTCCGCTGGCAGGTTTGTGCGCGGTGCTGGTAGCGCTGGCGGTCATGGAGGTGATGCTCCCGGTTACCGTGGTTGCCGCGGCTCGCGATGGACTTGGCCTTGGCCTGCTGGGCGGGAGCGGTGCCGTCGGCGGGGCTGTCTATGTCTGGCTGGCGCCTTACCGACAAAACGGCCAGAATTGATACCAGCGCCGACAACGCAGGCGCTCTTCGCAGGCCGGTAACTGACGGCGATAGTCGCTGGCGCGCTGCTCGACCCGCCGGGCCACCGCCTGCAGTTGGCTGTTGCGGCGCCAGCCGCCGCGCTGGAAGCCGGTATGGCCGTCGTGATAGGCCAGGTAGAGGTGGAAGGCATCGGTCTTGCTCAAGCCCAGCCGGCGCTGCGAGACGTCGTTGTACCAGCCGATGAAGTCCAGTGCATCGGCCATGTCGGTCCGCCGGGCAAAGCGTCGCCCGGTTGCCTGCTGGTAGTCCTGCCAGGCCGGATCCTGGGCCTGGGCATAGCCCCTGGCACTGGACGGTCGGGGGCCGGGGATGAAGCCGAGGATGCGCCGGCGCTCCGGACGGGCGCGGGCCCGGAATGACGACTCCTGCTGGACAAAGGCCATCTGGACCGGGATCGGCGTCCCCCAGCGCCGCGCAGAGGCGTGCGCGTAGTCGTACCATTTGGGATGTTCGCTGAAGATCTGGCACAGATTGTCCTGCTGGCGGGGTGGGCTGGCAGCGCAACCGGCCAGCAGAAGGCCCATTCCGGCCATCATGAGCAAGGTAAGCGCTGGTCTCATGGCTCGACATGATAGCGTCCGCGGTCGCGCGGTCCACACCGGGCGTTACCATGGAGCAGATTCGACCCGCCAGGAAGCCTGGATATGACTGAAACCAACCGCCGTCTTGGGAATCGGACCTGATGCTGTGGCAGGCGCTCAATGCCGCGCGCGATCTGGGCCGGGTACAAGACATCGCCTCGGTCCTGGTGCGCTACGGTTTCGGCGATCTGGTGCGCCGAATCGGCATGGCCGGTGCGCTGGAAAGCGCCGGCCGCGTCCTGCACTGGAAAAAGGCCGAGGAACTGGCCCGGCTACGGCCGCCGGAGCGCATCCGCCGGATTCTCGAAGAGCTGGGTCCGACGTTCATCAAGCTCGGCCAGCTCCTGGCCACCCGGGTCGACCTGTTCGGCCCGGAATGGCTGGCCGAGTTCCGCAAGCTGCAGGATCATGCCCCGGCGGTCGACTGGGCCGACATTCATGCCCAGCTCAGCGAGGATCTGGGCGCGCCGCCGGAAGAGGTGTTTGCCCGGATCGACAGCGAGCCGCTGGCTGCCGCCTCTCTGGCCCAGGTCCACCGGGCGCGCCTGCACGATGGCACCGAGGTCATCCTCAAGGTCCGTCGGCCCGGTATCCGGCCGGTGGTCGAGGCTGATCTGCGCTTGCTCCAGCGCCTGGCCGATATCGTGGAGAGCGAGACCGATGAACTCGAGCGTTACCGGCCGCGTCTGCTGGTTCGCCAGTTTGCCGGCTCCTTGCGCCGCGAGCTGGACTTTGCCGCCGAATGCCGCAACGCCGAGCGCATCGCCCGCGCGTTTTCCGCCAGCGATGCCCTGGTCGTGCCCAGCGTCTACTGGGAGTGGAGCGGCGAGCGGCTCAATGTCCAGACCTGGCTGGACGGCATTTCCGGCAATGACATGGAAGGCCTCGATGCCGCCGGCCTCGACCGCCACGCCATCGCCAGTGCTGGAACCCGGATCATCCTGCGCATGATCCTCAAGGACGGCTTCTTTCATGCCGACCCGCACCCCGGCAATGTCAAGTACCTGCCCGGCAATCGCATCGGGCTGATGGACTTCGGCATGGTCGGTCGGCTGTCAGATGACCGCCGGCAGGAAGTGGCCGAGTTGCTCTACGGCCTGGTCTCGCGCGATGCTGACCTGGTCGCGACCACCCTGATCGACTGGAGTGAAACCCAAGATACCGTCAGCGATGCGCTGCGCACCGATATCGTCGAGTTCATCGAGCACTATCACGGCGTGCCGCTGGAAAAACTCGAGATGGGTGAGATGGTCGGCGAAATCACCGGCGTGCTGCGCAACCACCAGCTGATGCTGCCGGCTGACCTGGTGTTGATGCTCAAGGCCTTCATCACCATGGAAGGCATGGGGCGGAGCCTGGATCCGGATTTTGACATCGCCGGTGAGGCCGCACCGATCATCGAGGAGGTGCTGCAGGAGCACTACTCGCCGCTCAATATCGCGCGGCGCATGCAGCACAGCATGGCCGAGACGCTGAAAGTGCTTGGCGCGCTGCCATCCGACCTCAGCCGCCTGATGCGCGCCGTGCGGCGCGGGCGGATCGAGGTGCACCTGGACATCCGCTCGCTCAAGGACGTCGGCCACCGGCTGGACCGGGCCGCCAGTCGCCTGACCCTGGGCGTGGTCACTGCCGCCCTGATCATCGGCTCGGCCATCGTACTCAACGTGCAAAGCGATCGCGAGGCCTTCGGCCTGCCCCTGTTCGGTTTGCTCGGGTTTACCGGCGCTGCACTCGGCGGGGTCTGGCTGTTGATTTCGATCTGGCGCAGCGGGCGCGACGACTGACCCGGCCTGATCCGTCTAGAAAGCCGTCGAGACCTGGCGCAGCATGGCGGCTACGGCCTGGAAGTCGACCTGGCCGCTGTCGAGACGCCTCTTTTCTTCGACGCTTGAGCAGACGATCTCGCCCAGGGTCTCGAACCCGCCGATCACACCCTGCAGGCCCTCGGCACGCGAGCGTGCCTGATGGCGAGGTATGAAATACAGATCCAGACCGCTGCTGTCGGCGCGGGCACAGGCGATGATGTTGGCGGTGGCATCGGCCAGTGACCCGTTGCCCTGCTGCCAGTGTTCCAGCCAACCCAATGCGGTCGCCAGAACCTCCGTGGACCGCCCGCCCCAGTGCATGAAACTCAGCGGGTAGCGTTCTTCAATCCGGGTGGCGCCGGAGGACTGCCGCGCGGCCCGTTCCAGCGGCATTTCTTCATAGCCGGGGGCACGCGGAAGAAAATGGAAATGCTGATGATGCGGGATGGAGGCACCGGCGCCGACGCCGTTGTAAAAGCCGATCCAGCCCGGCAGGTCCTGCGCCAGTGCGACCAGGTCTGTCGTCAGCTCGGCCAGCGCGCGCGCGCCCGGCGCCGCCCAGTGCTGCGGCCGGTGTTGTCGGCTGGCGACAATGGTATGACCCGGCAGCAACGGATAGGGATTCATCCAGGCGATATAGCACCCTTGCCCGTGCGGCAGTTCGAAGCCGATTTCGGCCCCCTGATGCTGCCATTGCACGTTTTCGGGACAGAGAAAACAGCCGTTATTGACCGCGGGGACAGAAGGCCCCGACGGGCTTGCGGCGTCGAAACGCCGGGCCCGGGCCGGGTTGTATTGGGCGCTGAAGGCTCGGGCCGGTTCGAACGGGCAGGGCAGCTGATAGCGAACAATCTCGCGCAGTTCGTCCTGGATGAATCCGGAGGCCACCTGATGGCGCATCAGGTTGCGCAGGGCGGCGCCCAGACCGGCTTTGATGCGAATGCTTTCCAGCGATGCGTTGACGGACTTCCACTGGTCGCGATAGGCGCGGTTATTCAGTTGATCCACGAAAGATTCCGGCAGCCGATAAGGGGTGAGCCAAACGCGTCAGTATAATCGGGCCCCGAATCTTACGCGTCCGGAGTCCTGCATGAAAGGCGACAGCATAGTTGTCGAGCCGCACCACGCCCACGCTGCTGCCGGTGTGCATGCGTTGATTACCCGGCGTCCCGATGCCACCGGCGGGCGTCTGGTCGTCTCGGTGGCTGGCGAGTCGGGGGCCGGCAAGTCGGAAATTGCCGAGGCGCTCGCCGGACTTTTCGAGGAGGAAGGTCATCGGCCGACTATCCTGCAGCAGGACGATTACTTCGTCCATCCGCCGCGCAGCAACGACCGGGTCCGGCGCGAGGATATCGGCTGGGTCGGGCCGAGCGAGGTGCGGCTGGACCTGATGGAACAACACCTGGAGTTGTTTCGCACCGGGGCCTGCCTGACCAAGCCGCTGGTGCGCTACCTGGAAGACCGTATCGACCAGGTCAACGTGGACTTGTCGCCGTTCGACATCGCCATTGTCGAGGGCACTTACGTCACGTTGCTGAAAAACGTCGATGTCCGCGTGTTTATCGATCGCGACTACCATGCCAGCCGGGCCCATCGCGAAAAGCGCCGCCGCCACGCATCGGAACTGGATCCGTTCATCGACCAGGTGCTGGCCATCGAGCACGGCATCATTGCGCCCCATCGCGATCTGGCCGATCTGATCATTCGCGACGATTACTCGGTCAGCCGGGCTCATCCGTACCCTGACCCCCATGCCACGGAGCTCGGCAAGACATGAAGATCGCCTTTCTCAATCCGCAGGGCAATTTCGATCGGACCGATGCTTACCTGACCGAGCACCCCGACTTCGGCGGCCAGCTGGTCTACGTCAAGGAAGTCGCCCTGGCGCTGGGCCGGATGGGTATTGCGGTCGATATCATCACCCGCCGCATCCGTGATCCGGAATGGCATGGCTTCGAGGAGGATCTCGATGATTTCGGTGAGCTGGCCGACCGGGTCCGCATCGTGCGCCTGCCGTGCGGTGGTGATGGCTTTCTGCCCAAGGAGGCGCTGTGGCCGCATCTGCCGGACATGGCCGCGGCCATCGTTGATTTCTACCGCGCCGAGCCGCCGGACTTTCTGACCGCCCACTACGCCGACGGCGGATACCTTGCGGCGCTGCTCAAGCCCCGCCTGGGCCTTGGCTTTACCTTTACCGGCCACTCGCTGGGCGCGCAGAAGCTCGACAAGCTGCTGCAAGCGACCGGTCAAGATTTTGAGACCCTCGATCAGCGTTACCGTTTTTCCCAGCGCATCGCTGCCGAGCGCCTGGCGATGGCGGCAGCCTCGACCGTGATCACCTCGACCACTGAAGAGCGAATGGGGCAGTACGGGCATCCGCTGTATGCCGGTGCGATCGATCCCGGCGATGACCGGCGCTTCCGGGTCATCCCGCCAGGCATTAACACCCGGATCTTCCATCAGGATGCCTCGGCTGACGAGGCCAGCCTTCTCGACCGCTTTGGCGCTGCCGTGCGGCAACCGGAGCGGCCGCACGTGGTGGTCTCCAGCCGGCTGGATCCGAAAAAAAATGTCGCCGGTGTGGTCGAGGCATTCTGCTGCAGTCCAGCGCTGTCTGGACGGGCCGGGTTGGCCCTGTTCGTGCGCGGCGTGGACGATCCCTGGAACGATATCGGGCAGCTGCGGGCTGATGAGCAGGCTGTACTGGGCCCGATTCTGGAACGCATCAAGCAGGCGGGGCTGGAAGACAGGGTCAGCTTCATCAACGCCGGCTCACAGCACGAACTGGCCTTGGCCTACCGGATGTTCGCTGCGACCGGCTCGGTGTTTGCCCTGCCGTCGCTGTTCGAGCCATTCGGGCTGGCGCCGATCGAAGCGGCTGCCTGCGGACTGGCCGTTGTCGCCACCCGCAACGGCGGGCCTTCGGAGATCTTCGCCGGCGGCGCCGGTCTGCTGATGAACCCGGAAGACCCGACCGATATGGCACAGACGCTTGTGGCGGGCCTGGCACAGGCGCCCCAACTGGCCCAGGCGGGGATCGAGCGGGTACTGTCGACCTACACCTGGGACAAGACGGCCGCGGCCTACCTGGACCAGATCAAGGCAGATCTCGCCGCCGGCGTCACTGCCGGGCCTGAGGCAGTGCAGCCCCTGGACGCCGCGGCGAGAATTCGCGCCTACCTGGGCTGAACGCCCGGCGCGCGGTCAACCCGCCGGATGCGGGATGTGGGTGTAATCGGGTGGCTGATAACGGCGCGCCTGACCCAGCATTTCGCGGTTGACGACCACGATGCCGCCTTCGGTGAGGTGAAAGCGCTCGGCATCGGCGGCACGGTCCTCGCCGATCACGCTATCCGGTGGCACGATGCAGCCGTTGTCCAGGAGCACGTTCTTCAGCCGTGAGCCGCTGCCGATCTCGCAGTTGGGATGGACCAGGGCGCCGTCGAGTTCGCAGTTGGCATCGATCCGGCAATCGTTGAAAATCATGCTTTTGCGGATCAGGGAGTCGGAGATCACGCAGCCATTACCGATCATGGATTCGATGATCATGCAGCCCCCCCTGGGACCATGGTCGGTGAACTTGGCCGGCGGTCCCTGGACCGGGTAGGTGAAGATCGGCCACTGGGGCGCGTGCAGATCCAGCGGCGGATCATCACCGAGCAGTTCCATATTGGCCTGGTAGAGCGCATCCAGGGTGCCGACATCGCGCCAGTAGGGCTTGTCGGAAACCGCGCGCTGGAGCGGGAATGCGCGGATTCGCCGGCCTTCGCCGATGGCGGCCGGGATGATGTCCTTGCCGAAATCATGGCTGGAATCGCTGTTTTCGGCATCCCGGGTCAGGGTCTGGTGCAAAAAGTCGGAATTGAAGATGTAGATACCCATGCTGACCATGGCGCGGTCGGGGTCTTCGGGCAGCGGCTGGGGCTGGTCGGGTTTTTCCTGGAATCCGGTGATCCAGTGTTCCTGGTCGACCTGCATGACCCCGAAGCTACAGGCATCGCCCAGTGGAACCACGTTGCAGGCCACGGTCATGTCGGCGCCGCTGCGCGCATGTTCGGCCAGCATTTCGCCGTAGTCCATCTTGTAGATATGATCGCCGGCCAGGATCAGGGTGTAGGCGTGGTCGTAGGCCTCGACAATGTCCAGGCTCTGGAAGACCGCATCGGCGGTGCCCTGGTACCAGCTGTCGTCCTCCAGCCACTGCTGGGCCGGGATGATGTCGAGGATGGAGCCGTAGTCGGTATTGAGCTTCTTCCAGCCGACCATGAGGTGGCGGATCAGCGAATGAGACTTGTACTGGGTCAGCACCGCGATCCGGCGGATGTCGGAATGCAGGCAGTTCGAAAGGCTGAAATCGATGATCCGGAACTGGCCGCCGAAGGGGACGGCCGGTTTGGCCCGCCAGTTGGTAAGCATTTCCAGGCGTGATCCGCGGCCACCGGCGAGGATGAGGGCCTGAGTCTGGCGGGTCAGGCGACTGACATAGCGTGCCGAGTTCATCTGCAATCAAATTCTTGCCAACCAGATTACAGGGTAACGAATTTGGCCGATGGCTTGTGGCTCTTCAACCACAAAAAAGCGCCGCGGAGGACCGCGGCGCTTTCGGGCAGAACGCTTCTGCCGGGCTTAGGTTCTCAGCGGGCCAGCAGGTTGCCGGTGTTCAGGCCAAACCGCATGCCGATGCCAAACACGTTGTCGTCGCCTTCGATATCGCGATCGGTGCGCTTGTAACCCAGATGGATCGAGGCGATCCGGCCCAGGCTGTAACGCGTGCCAATGGCGAAGTAGTCACCGTCGTTGTCGCGGCCATCGCGATCATCCATGAACTGGCCGAAGTTGACCGAATGGGTCCACTTGCCCATCTTGTAGCTGCCGGTCAGGAAGACAAAGTCGCCGTCCTCGAGCCCTTCGTCACGCATTTCGTAATGGCCGGCCAGGGTGAAGGCACCTTCACTGTAGCGCGCGCCGAGCTTGACGCCGGTGCTGTCATCGGCCCGCCCGCGGTACTCGCTGGCATCGATATAGGATGCGACCAGTTCGACCGGACCGACCGGCGCTGCGACGGAAAACGCGAACAGGTGATCGCCACCGTTATCGCCGGTGACCGGGTCAGAACTGTCATCCACCCCGATCATTGCCGCCACCCGGACGCCACTGAAGGAATGCTGGTAGTTGATCGAGTCATTCAGGAAGCTGTTGTGACCGAAGGCGGTGCCGGAGCGGCCCTGGTTGGCCCGCGCTTGCATGAACGTGGCATTGAACGGGTCCCAGCCGAGGGTCGACAGCTTGTACGGGGTGTGATGGCGACCGACCGTGACCTGGCCGAACGACTTGCTGCGCAGGCCGATGAAGACATCGCGATCCACATTGTTGTAGCCGTCCATGTCGATGTTCATGGAATAGCGACCGACGGCCGCCAGGTCTTCGCTGATGCCGACGCTGCCGTCAATGAACAGGCCACCCCAGCCGGCGGCATCGGAACGGCCATTGACCCAGCCATCACCGAAGTTCAGGCCGTTGTTGCCTGCCGCTTCGGGGATGTCGCCACTGGCGTCGACCAGTTCGGCCTGCATCCGCAGGAAAACGCTGAAGCTGTTGGTCGGCTCGTCTGCCATGACCATTGTCGGAAGGGTGACGGCGCCGGCCAGCGCCATGGCACCGACCAGAGACGAGATTTTCAGCTTGCTTTGGGACTTCATGATATTTCAGCTCCGTTGAAGTAAGGCCGCTGGCGGCCAGGTGAGTAAGGCAAACAGCACGCCCATGCCAAGCGCGCCACCGACCAGGGACAGGTAATCCAGTGCGCCCGAGAGGTTGGCAAAACTTGATCTGGTCAGTGCTGGTGCAAGGAAAAACGTAACCACGGCGGCAACGCCACCGATCAGGATGGCCAGACGGATCGCGCCCGAGGTGACCAGGGTGCCGCGCCGCAGCGCCAGCACCAGAAAAATGACGTCAATGATGATGACGGCGATCAGCAGCGGCAGTAATGGCCGGATCACCTCCAACAGCACCGAAAGAATGCCAGCAATGGAAAATGCCATGGTTTTTCTCCTGTTCGATCCGGTTCAGACGCGTCCGCGCATCATCGCGTTGTAGGCGGCGTGGAGCATGCGGTCCTTCATCACCCAGGGCACCCAGTGCTCTTCGTAGGGGCTGATGAACGGGAACGAAGGCACCATGTCCAGGGCATAGTCGAATTCGACCAGGATGCCGCGTCCACGGGCGGTGATCAGCGGGCAGGAGGTATAGCCGTTGTAGCTGGCGGTCATCTCGCCTTGCTGGATGGCCTGGATCATGTTTTCGACCGCCACCGGGACCTGGGCCTTGACGCTGGCTGCGGTCTTGCCGATCGGCGTGCCGACGCAGTCGCCGGCGCCGAAGACGTTGGGAAAACGCGGATGGCGCATGGTGTGCTTGTCGACTTCCATCCAGCGCCCGTCGTCGGCAAACGAACCGGCCTGCCAGGCCAGAGCGCTGTTGGCCAGCGCGTCGGGCGCGCGCATCGGTGGGACGACATGGATGAAGTCATAGTCCAGCCGCACGTTGCCTTCCGGGGTGGTGAACGTGGCGCGTTTACGCTCGGGTTCGATGCCGGCAAGCACATGATTCCATTGCACGTTGATGTCGCGACTGGGAAATTCCTGCTTGAGGAAGTCGTTCATGTCGGGCTGCGAAAACAGGCCGGTGCCCGCGGTGGGATAGAAGAACTGGCCACGCTCGCGGGTGCCGCGGCGCTGCATCAGGTCTTCGGTCAGCATGGTGACCTTCAGTGGTGCGCCGGCGCACTTGATGCCCCCGACCGGACGGGTGAACAGGCCGATGCCACCCTCGTTGGCAAAGCGATCGATCATCTGCCAGGTCCGGGTTGCATGATCGCTGTTGTCGTAAACGCAGCCGATACCCTCACGACCGATCAGTTCTGCACTCATGCCCTCGATCGCGGCAAAGTCGACGTGCAGACCGGTGGTGACCATCAGGTAGTCGTATTCCACCACCTGGCCACTGTCGGTGACGACCCGGTTGGCCTCGGGGTCGAACTCGCTGACCATGCCCTTGATCCAGTTGATGCCGGAGGGCATGTAGCGCTCATTGCGGTCAAGGACCTTGCGCTGGTTCCAGATGCCGGTGGCAACCAGGGTCAGTCCGGGTTGATAAGTGTGCTGTTCACGCTTTTCGATGATCGTGATGTTGGCACCGGACAGCCCGCTGGCCAGGCGATTGGCCGCTGACAGACCGGCGGCGCCACCACCCACGATCACGATCCGGGCCGAGGTCTGAACGGCGCGTGCGGGCGCGGGGCTGAGCAGCGTGCCGCCGGCAGCAAGCCCGGCTACTCCGAGGCCGGAGGCCTGCAGCAGGCGGCGTCGACCCGGGTCAGGGAGGACGTCAGCATTTTGTTCTTCGAGCAGTTTCAGCAGTCGATTTTTCATGGCGTTCCTCTCAGGCGCCTGGTCGGCGCTTTGCATGGAGTTGGAAAACGGCCCTGACAGCCCTTCGCGGTAATGATCGGAAACAGCGCACGCGTTCGTTCGGTCGAATCTGTTTTGCGCTTGTTGGTGCCCGATCGGAGCGGTCCTCTCCAAAGCGGGATCAATTTTCCGTGAAACGTTTGTAATGTCTTTTGATCTGCATCAAACGATGCCAATCAATTGCTGAATTAAAAGGGTTGGGCCGTGATGAAAGCTGAGATGAGGCCGCGTGGACCACTAGGCAGGAGGCGGGAGTCGGAAGGCTCGCAGTTACTCGGCGGCGGTGCTGACTGCCCGGTACTCCGCGGCCGAGAGTTCGGCAAAGTGCGCAACCAGTGTGGCTATTGCCCACAATCGTTCGTCGGACTGGCTCTGGCCCCAGGCCGGCATGGCGCTCATGCGGATACCGTGCTTGGTGACCCAGAACAGTTCTTCAAGCGTGCGTTTGCCGGCCACTTCGGTCAGATCGGCGGGGGGCGGGTTGAGGGAACGGGCCAGCGGGGGAGTCGGGAAGCCGGGAGGACTGTGGCAGTCCGCGCATAGCGCCTGAAAGCCGCGGACCGCATCAAGCAGGACCTGGCGGTCATTCAGATCAGCCGGGCGGCCCTGCATATCCCGTGTGGCCCGTTTGACCGCATTGACCCGGGTCAGGTGAATCAGGTCATGAACCGGTTGGGGCAACTGGGCCGAGACCGAGACATCGAACCTGCCGCCGACGATGATCGTGGCAGCGACCAGGGCGGCGATCAACCCTGCCAGCAGCAGGGTGATCAGGCCATGTCTGAAGAAAGTCATCCTGCGCGCTACTCCGGTTCGGCTTCACCACCGCGCGGCAATCCGCGCCGGTGCCACAGATAGTACAGGGCCGGCATGACCAGCAGGGCGACCAGCCAGACGGTGAACACGCCGCCGATCATGGGCGCGGCGATACGCTGCATCACCTCGGCCCCGGTGCCGGTCGAAAACATCACCGGCAACAGGCCGAGGAAGACGGTCGTCTCGGTCATGGTGATCGGCCGGACACGTTGACAGGCACCCTCGACGATGGCATCCCTGAGATCGATGCGGGTGAACGGCCGGTCACCCACCTGTTCACGGAAGCGCGCCATTGCGTTGTTGAGATACACCAGCATGATCACCCCGGTTTCGGCGGCCAGGCCGCCCAGCGCGATGAAGCCGACCGCCACACCGACCGACATCTGGAACTCCAGCAGCCACATCAGCCAGAAGCCGCCGGCCAGCGACAGCGGCACCGTGATCAGGACCAGGAAGACCTCGAACGCGGTCCGGAAAATCATCATCAGCAACACCACGATGATCGCGACCACCAACGGGATCAGCACGGCCAGGCGCTCACGCGCCCGTTCGATGTACTGGTACTGGCCGGCAAAGCGGATCGAATAGCCACCGGGCAGGTCGACCTGCTCGGCAATCGCCGTGCGCGCCTGATCGACCCAGCCGGTCAGGTCATCGTCGTTGATGTCGACGAAGACGAAACCGGCCGGACGGGTATTTTCGCTGCGGATCATGGCCGGACCGTCACTGATCTCGACCTCGGCGACCTCAGCCAGGGCAATCTGGGTGCCGGCCGGGGTCACGATGGGCAGGTTGCCGAGCCGGTCCGGGGAGTTGCGCCAGTCGGCCAGGTAGCGCAGGTTGACCGGAAAGCGCTCCAGGCCTTCGACCGTCTCGGTGACACCGGCACCACCGACGCCCAGCCGGATCACATCGTGGAGATCGGTGATGTTCATGCCGTGCCGGGCCAGCGCCCGCCGATCGGGCTTGATCTCCAGGTAGCGGCCCGCGGCCGGCCGGTCGGCGAAAGCGCTGGCGGTGCCGGGCAATTCGGCAGCGACCGCCTCGACCTGCTCGGCGATGTCCTGGATCTCGCGCAGTTCCGGGCCCGAGATCTGGATGCCGATGTCGGTCCGGATGCCGGTCTGGAGCATGTCGATCCGGGTCTGGATCGGGAAGACCCAGGCATTGGTCAGACCGGGGAACTGGACCATCTCGTCGAGTTCGGCCATGATCTCGGCGGTGGTCACCCCGGGCCGCCACTCGGACCGGGGCTTCAAGGTAATGAACGTTTCAATCATGGTCAGCGGTGCCGGATCGGTGGCGGTTTCCGCCCGCCCGGCCTTGCCCATAACGCGGAGCACCTCCGGGTGCGAGGCAATGATGGCGTCGGTCTGTTGCAGCAGTTCGCGGGCCTTGTCAGGCGCCAGGCCGGGCAGGGTAGTGGGCATGTACATCAGGTCGCCTTCATCGAGTTCAGGCATGAACTCGGTGCCCAGACGCGATGCTGGAAAGGCCATGGAAACGATCAGTGCCAGCGCCAGAACGGTCACGATCCAGGGATGGTTGCCGCACAAGCGCGCCAGCGGTCGATAACCCGACTCGAGCCAGCGGGCAAAAGGACTGTCGGACCGATCAGCCCGCAGGGAGCCGACGAAATAACCCATCAGTACCGGGACCAGGGTGACCGACAGACCGGCCGCGGCGGCCATGGCGTAGGTCTTGGTGTAGGCCAGGGGCGAAAACAGCCGTCCTTCCTGGGCTTCTAGCGCGAACACCGGCAGGAACGACAGGGCCACGATCAGAAGGGACAGAAAAATGGGCTTGCCCACTTCCAGCGTGGCTTCCGTGATTGCCGTCCAGCGTTCCTCGGATGTGTCCGGCTGATCGCGTTCAAAACGCCGGTGGACGTTCTCGATCAGGACGATGGCAGCATCGACCATCACCCCGATCGAGATGATGATCCCGCCCAGCGACATGATGTTGGCGTTGATGCCCTGGAAATACATCACCAGGTAGGCCGCCAGCACCCCCAGCGGCAGGCTGATCAGCAGCACCATAGAAGATTTCAGGTGCCACAGGAACAGCGCGATGACCAGCACCACGATGGCAAACTCCAGGGCCAGTTTTTCCCACAGGGTGCGGATCGAGCGCTCGATCAGGGGCGAGCGGTCGTAGGTCTCGACGATTTCCACGCCTTCCGGCAGGCCGGGACGCAGCGCGTCCAGACGAGCCTTGACCGATCTGATGACCTGGCGGGCATTTTCGCCCTGGCGCATGACCACGATGCCGGACACCACTTCACCTTCGCCGTCTAAGTCGACGATACCGCGCCGCGCAGCCGGGCCGAAGCGGATCTCGGCCACCTCATCCAGCGAGATCGGGGTGCCGTTGTCCAGCACCCCGACCGGGATCCGCCGCAGGTCATCCAGCGACTGGATGTAGCCGCCGGCCCGAACCATGTATTCGGCTTCCGCCATTTCGATCAGTGACCCGCCGGCTTCGGCGTTGCCGCGCCGAATGGCGGTTTCGAGCTGGCCCATGGTCAGGCCATAGGCCCTGAGCGCGCTGGGGTCGACCGCGACCTGGTACTGGCGGACCATGCCGCCGGCGCTGGCGACCTCGGAGACCCCGGGTACCGACTGCAACTCGAACTTCAAAAACCAGTCCTGCAGGGCGCGCAGTTCGGCCAGATCGTGGTTGCCGCTGCGATCGACCAGGGCGTACTTGTAAACCCAGCCGACGCCGCTGGCATCCGGGCCGAGCTCCGCGCTGACCCCGTCGGGCAGGCGACCTTCCACCTGGCTCAGGTATTCCAGGACCCGCGCCCGGGCCCAGTACAGATCGGTGCCATCATCGAACAGTACATAGACGAACGCGTCGCCGAACATCGAAAAGCCGCGCACGGTATGCGCCCCGGGTACCGCCATCAGGGCCGTGGTCAGCGGGTAGGTGACCTGGTCTTCGACCACCTGGGGAGCCTGGCCGGGAAAGCTGGCGCGCACGATGACCTGGGTATCGGTCAGGTCGGGAATGGCGTCCACCGGGGTATCGCGAACCGCCCACAGCCCGGCAACGGTCAGGATCAGTGCCATCACCAGGACCAGCTGGCGATTGGCGACCGACCAGCGGATCAGTGCATCGATCATGTTCGCTGCTCCTCTCGATCAATGTTGCTCATGGCTGGTCAACCGGCTGTGTCCGGCGTTGATGCTGGCCTCGGAGTCGATCAGGAAATGACCGGAGACGACGATCTCGTCGCCTTCGTCCAGACCATGGATGATCTCGGTGTACTGACCGGATTCCAGGCCGGCATGGACCAGGCGGACGCTGAAGGTCTCGCTGTCGTCGCGCACGATCACCCGCTCCTCGGTCCCGGTCCGGATGATGGCCTCGGTCGGCACGTAGACGATGTCGTCCTTGGGGCCGCCGAGAATGAACAGGCTCGCCCAGTCGCCGACCCGGAGCGTGTTGTCGGGGTTGTCGAGAACAATGCGGGCGCGGGCGGTGCGGGTGCGTGGCGCCAGTTCCGGGTAGACCAGATCCACCCGACCGCGCAGAGTCCGGCCCGGCTGGCTGGCCCGTTCGATCCGGACTGGCTGACCCTCGGCCAGCCAGTCGATCTGGCTGCCAAAGATATCGGCGATCAGCCAGACCCGGGCGGGATCGGCGATCTCGATCATGTCCAGCCCGGGCCGTACGAACATTCCGGCACGAATGTTGAGTTGGGAAACATAACCGTCGCGCTCGGCATACCAGGGCAGGTAAGTCAGCGTGCGCCCGGTGTCGCGAATCCGGTCGATGACTTCGGGCTGCACGTCGAGGATCTCCAGGCGCCGGCGGGTGGCCCGGATCAGACTCTCGTTGCCACTGCGTACCGCCTGCAGAAACTCGTCTTGCACGTTGACCAGTTCGGTTGCGTACAGGGTAAACAGGCGCTGGCCGGCGCGCACCGGCTCGCCGACGCTGGCGATGTCAAGCTCGCCGATCCAGCCCTCGGTTCGGGGATGAAGGTGGCTCAGTCCACTCTGGTCGACCTCGATCGTGCCAAGCGCGCTGATCCGGCGGAACAGGCGGCCGCGCTCGGCCTGGGCGGTGCGCAGGTTCATCGCCTGCTGCACGGCGGGATGAACGCGAACGGTGGTCGAGGCCCCGCTTTCACGCTGGCGCTGAACCAGGTTCATGCCGCAGATCGGGCAGGTGCCGGGTCCGTCCTGAACGATCTGGGGATGCATCGGGCAGACGAAGCGGGTTTCGGCCTGCTGGTCGAGCATGCCGTCAACCAGGCTTTCGCCTGCACTGCCATGATCGTGCCCGGTGTGGTCTGGTTCGGCCGGTTCAGTGGTGGCATGATCCTGGCCGTCGCCATGGCCATCGTCATTTTCGACATGCGGTTCGGTACAAGCGGCCAGCAACAGCAGGCAGGCCAGTAACGCGGTGCGGGCAATCGGGTTCATGGCAGTTCCTTATCGGTCAGGCTGGCAATACGGGCAAAGGTGGCCAGTTCGCGGCGTCGGGTGTCGATCAGATCGAGTTCGAGTTCCAGCCAGCGCAGGCGGGCCCGAATCAGTTCATCGAAGCTGGCACGATCAGATTCGTAGGCGCTCAGCGTGGCCTCGACGGTGGCCTGGGCCTGCGGCAGGATGCGCTCCTCGAGCAGTTGGCGGCGTTGGTCCAGGCGCTTTAGCAGGCTGTCCTGGCGATCGAGTTCGCCGCTGAGCTGCTGCAGGATCAACTGGGTCTCGGCGTGGCGCGCATCCCGCTCGGCCAGGGCGGCGTCGACCCGCTGATCCTGCCGATTGGCGGTAAACAGCGGCAGGCTGAGGGTGGCCATGGCAAACAGCTTGTCAGACATCCGTCGACCGCTGGGGTCATTGCCGCGCTGATGGCCGTAACCGCCTTCCAGCATCCACTGCGGTCGGTAGGCCTGCCGGGCCAGGTCGACCCGAATATCTTCGGTGCGGGTGCGGATCCGGGCAGCGATCAGCTCGGGATGATCGGCCAGGCGGGCCTTTAGGTTCTCTCCGTCGAAGATGGGTCGGCGCCAGGCGGGCATCACCGGCGTGCCGGCACTGTGCGGCCATCGGCCGGTCCAGCGCTCAAGCCGTGCGCGCGCCTCGTCAATGGCGGTCTGGGCGTCGACCTGGCGGCGCTCCAGCAGGGTCATTTCAAGCAGTGCCTGGGCTTCATCTTGAAGCCGTCCGGTGCCAGCTGCGAAGCGGCGACGGGTGATCTCCACCAGCTGGTCAAGTTGTCCGATCATCGCTTCGATCCGGTCAGCCGCGGCCGTGGCACTGGCCCAGTCCAGCCAGGCCAGGCGGGTCTGCTCGGTGACTTCCAGCGTTCTTGCCTCCAGGTCGGCCCGCACTGCCTCGGCCTCGCTGCGACGGCGCTCGGTGGCCAGCTGGCGACTGTCGCCAGCTGGAAAGCGCTGACGAACGCCGATCCGGTACATGGTCATCATGTCGGCGCCCAGCGGGTCGTCGGCCGGCAGGCCCTCTGCGGCAATCGTGACCTCGGGATCGGGCAGCGCGCCATCGGCGACGGCGAGGTGCCCCAAAGCATCAGCCCGTTGGCGCAGGACGAGAAGCCCGGCATCGCGAGCCAAGGCCTGCTCGACAGCTGTTTCGATCGATTGGGCCTGGCCGGTGTTCGGCAGGGTCAGCGCCAGAACGAGCGCGAGCCCGCCAGTAACTGTTTGAAACGACATGAAACTCTCCCGAAAGAGTCTTTTAAAAAACAACAGGGGGGCCCGAAAGCTCAGGCCGGAGCGAGTGAGAGCAAGGACGCTCTCGGGCGATCAGGCCCGATGCTGGGGCGGTCGCAGCAGACGGTCGGGAGAAAGCGAGGCTTCGAAACGCGACGGCGGTGCCTGGACCGGGCCATGCGCCGGTGCGGCCTCGGCGGTGAGCATGGTCACCGGTGCCGGGACCGGCGCACTGCAGCCGCAGGTGCAATCCGGCTGACAACAGTCGGCCCCATCGTCACCGGTTTCCTGCAGGCCATTGGGCGGTTGCGGCGCTTTTGCGGCATGGAAAGGGCAGCCGTCTTCGACCGGGACCATCGTCTGCGCTTCCTGGTCGCTGTGGTCCTGATCCGGTCCCGGGCAGGCATGAACCGGCAGTCCGGCGCAGGCGACAGCCACGGTCAACACGATCAGCAACAAGCGGAACAAGCCGTTCATTGTCGTGACGCTACCACAGTCGGAACAAGCCGTCTATCAAAGTTCACGGCAAAATTCACAAGGGCAGGGCATCGAGCACGCGGCGGATTTCCTCCGCTGTCAGGGCGCGCGCTCCGGCCCGGGTCGTGCGGCCCGATCGTCCGGCCAGGTCGGTGAAGGCATCGGCCGGCAGGCCATCCTGGAGTGGCGCCTGGTCGGCCGTGAAGGTCCAGTCCTGACCATCGTGGTGGAGGGTTCCGCGGCCCAGGCCGAGCGCCTGGCTTGAGCGGTGGCAGTCTTCGCAGCTGCGGGCCGGGCCGATGGTGTGCGGGCTCAAGGGAGCGAAATAGCGCCGGAACTGGGGTTCGTCCCAATCCGGGTGGTCAATGGTTCGGATCATGCCGGGCACGAAGGTGACGATACGATCTTTACCGTCCACGCCCATGGGCGGGGCATCGTTGTAAACGCCCCAGCGCTGGTCGGACCACGAGCCGGGGGTGAACTCGCGCGCGACATGGTCGAACTGTTCCTGGTCAGGGTCGTAGTCCATGTGGCAGCCATGGCACTGTGGTGCCCACTGGGTGTGGCAGGTTGAACAGGTGAGGCGATCATGGTGGCCGTCATCTGGATGACTGGCCCGGGTCAGCGGCGGGATCTCCAGACTGCCGCCGTTGACCTTGCGATGCAGGACCTTGCGGCCGTCGGCGCGCAGTTCGATGTGCCACAGTGGTGTCCCGCGGCGTTGCGTGGTCAGAAAGCGGCGTTGCGGATCGCGCGCAAAGGGCAGGCGGCCGAGCTGGCCGCGCAGGTCGGCGGGCCAGTCGGCTTCGGTGATCCGCGGCTGATCATTGTCGTGACAGTCTGCACATTGAATATCGACCGCCTCCGAGGCATGGTTGAACTGCCCGGTGGGGCCCATCACGTCACGTGTGGTGTGGCAGTCGATGCAAGACAGCCCGGCCTGGTGATGGACATCGCGGTGGATGGACTCGACCAGGCGCCCGTCGGGCAGGTAGCCGAGCGGGTTGGGATGGTTTTCCGTGACCGCGTGGGCATCGACCTCGGCCAGCCCGGCGTAGTTCAGGGCGACCCGTCCGGAGCGCGAATGACACCCCGAGCAACTCTGGTCGCTGACGGTGGCTGACAGGGCGACATGGCCGGATGGGCGCTGGCTGTCGTGCGGCGCGTGGCAGGCCAGGCAGCCACCGCCTCGGCTGCCGAGCGGATCCTCCGTGGTCATCTGGTGCTGCGGCTGGCCGAGGTGGCAGCTGGCACAGTGCTTGCGCAGAATCGAGTCGGCCGGGCTGTGGCCGAGGCGGTCCAGGCGACCATCGCCCTGGTCGGGACGGTCCTGCTCGCCGAGGGTGAAGCGGGTGACGTTGACCATTCCTCGCCCGCTGTGCATCAGGCCGTCGACGACATGCCGGGTTTCGCTGCCATGGCAGGTGCCGCAGGTCCGTGGTGCATTCTCCAGCCAGCCGGGCGAGGCGACCATGCCGGTGTGGGCCTGCTCCAGATCGCTGGCCGTGTTATCCCCAAGGTGGCAGGCCTGACACTGATCGGACAGAAACCGGTGTGGGTCGTTGCTGGCCAGCGCATGCGGCTGGTGGCAGTCCAGACAGGCGGCGCTGACCCGGGTCAGTCCGCAGACGACGAAAAAGCCGGCCCAGAGGACCGGCTTTAGCGGAAATTTGCCCATGAACCCGCGATCAGCGCTGGCTGAGGCTCAGCAGCCCTCACCGATGATGAGGCGGCGAGGCGCCTCCTGGGGCGTTTCTTCTTCTTCGGCCACGGCCAGTTCGGGCCGCTCGATATCAACCCCGATGCCGAGATGCAGACCGAGGCCATGGGGGTCGGAAACGCTTGCCGTGGTCGCCGCCCCGCCGGAATCGGCCGGCGCCAGGCCGAGTGCCGCCGATGCGCCGCCCCCAGCCGGGGCCAGGCCGAGTGCTGCGGAGGCACCGCCACCGGCCGGGCTGACTGCGGGGGAATAGCCTGCCGCTGCGTCAGCTGCGCCGCCGTGGAAGAACTCGGCAAAGGCCTGACGATCGCTGGCGCTGACACTGGCATCGACGCTGGCCACCTGGCTGTTCGGATCGCTGGTGTAGGCAAACCAGTCATCGAAACCGGCGGCCAGGGCAAGCGCGTTGAATCCTGCGACCTGGAGCACGGCGCTGGCCTGGCTGGCGACGACGGCTGAGTCACCGTAGAGGATGATCTGCCGCCCGCCGGCCACTTCGCGGGCCTTTTCCGGCCGGACGATTTCCATGGCGCTGACGTTGACCGCGCCGGGAATGTGGAAGGCCTCGAAATCAGCCGCCTCACGGAGATCAACCAGGACGAAATCGCCATGATCCTCGATCACCTTGTGCGACAGGTCGGGGATTGAAATCTGGGCTTCGCCGCGGGCAATTGCCGATCCGACCCGCTCGATATCACCTTCCAGGGACTGGGAGCCCTGACCACAGGCGGTGGTCAGGGCAACCGTTGCACTCAGCAGGGCGACAACACCCCAGGATTTCCTCGCTGACGCATGCATGGGATAAACCTCTTCATTAGACTGGACTAATGCCGGAGTTTATCCGAAAAGATCGATTAATGCATGCGAAGTAAATCTATCAGCGCCGGGTTGTAGGTGTTGACATAGTTGATGTAGCCGGACAGCTGCCCGAGATCCACGAACAACTGGCGCAACATGTAGGCCCCATAGAGCACCAGCACCGGGCTGATTACCATCCAGCCCGATCGCTTGCCGCGCAGTCCGAAGGCTTCGATGACCAGCGGGATTAGCAGGCCGGGGATGAAGAACACCACCCAGAACAGCTGGGTGTAGTCACCACCGAAGATCATCTGGACCGATTCGATCTGGACCTTCGAGCCATTGGCCAGGTTGGCCAGGGTCAGCGCCAGCAAAAGGATCTTGAACGCGATCAGGCCAAACAGGGTGTAAGAGAACAGCCTGCGCTCCTGTTCACCTTTTGACCCGAGCAGGACCACTGCAGCGGCCGTGGCCAGACCCGAGGTCAGAAACAGCGGCGCCATCAGACCGCTGTTGGCAAACGGACGTGCATCAAGCGAGGTCATCAGGGTGCCGGTGTAGAAGGCAATGATCACGCCGAGCACGACGCTGGCCCAGGCGACCGGCCGCTTGATTTTCTCGGCCAGATCCAGCGCCCACTTGCCGATGCCGAACTTGTCGACCGGCGAGGCCAGGGCCGGGTAGCCCTGGCGCAGGCCCTGGAGCGTCAGCAACAGGATGGCCAGGATGACCAGCTGCAGCAGCCAGGCCCCCCAGGACATGACCGAAGTCGGCACAAAGGCCAGAAAGAAGCTGTAGAACACCTGCTTGTGGGTGAGCTTCAGAAACAGAAAGCTCATGGCCATGCCGATCGATATCAGCCCGATCAAGGGCAGCCGCCTGGCGGTGAAATCGAACTTTTCTTCCTGGCGCCCAAGAATGACCAGCGCGGTAAAGATCAGGGCCCCAGCGGTCAGCCCGACCAGGAACAGATCTGCAATGACCTGCCAGCCCCAGGCGCTGACCGTCGGATCAATCTTGTAGTTATCTCTGACTGTAATAAGGATTTCTTCACGCATTGGATTGCTTCCTGCTCATGGGGCATCAGGTCAGGTAATAGACTTGCGGTTCGTTACCCGTCTCTTCGTACATGGCCTTGTGCTCGCGGGTGGCGAGCAGGCGGCTGACGGTCGAATTGGGATCGTCGAGCACGCCGAAGTGCATGCATTGAGTCGGGCACGAGGCTACGCAGGCCGGGTCCAGGCCCTTCTCGACCCGGTGGTGGCAGAAGGTACATTTGCTGACGTAGCCCTCGTTCATCACCAGGCGGGCGTCATACGGGCAGGCCGCGATGCAGGCGCCGCAACCCGTGCACCGGTCCGGATCGACCAGCACAATGTTGGTGTCTTCCCACAGGTAGGTCGCCGCCGTCGGGCAGGCATACAGACAGGTCGGCTTGGTGCAGTGATTGCAGCGCTCCGACCGAAACTCGGTCTTCAGGTTTGGATAAGTGCCGGTGGTGGCCTCAACCACCCAGTCGCGGTTCAGACCGGCCGGCACCTTGTTTTCGGTCTTGCAGGCAACGACGCAGTCGCCGCAGCCGATGCACAGTTTGGTGTCGATGACCATCGCATAACGGATCATGCGCTTGCCTCCTCTGGAATCAGGGTTACAAAGTTGCCGCGCATGCCGGTGCTGCCGGCGATCGGATCAACCAGGATCCGGGTCACCAGGCCCTGGTCGTCGGCGCCGCGGCCATTGGCCAGGCTCAGATCGGCCGAGTTGTGACCGAAACCATGGGCCATGAACAGCGAGTCGGGCCGGATGCGCTCGGTGACCCGCACGCGTACCGCGTTGCTCTCGACACCGTCCTGGTTTTTCAGGCGCACGTACTGGCCGTTGGCCACCTGGAAGGTGCTCGCGACCACCGGGTGGATCCAGACGGTGTTTTCCGGCATCAGTTCAAACAGCTGCGGATTGTTGATGGTCCGACCGAAGGTGTGGGCCGGTGCACGGCCGTAGTTCAAGTGCAGATAGTCGCCGTCGGGCTTGACCGGTGGTGGCGTGTAGGTCGGCATCGGGTCGTGACCGAAATCGGCCAGCATCTGGGAATACAGCTCGATTTTGCCGGTGCCGGTTCGGAAATTGCGGTTTTCGCCCGGGGCGAAGTATTTTGGCGTCTTGCGCGGGAATTTCTTGACCCCGATCCGGCGCATTTCTTCAAACGAACTGCCCACCTGGCGCAATTGCCAGTCCAGCTCTTCGCTGTAGTCGTTCCACGGGAACCAGTCGCCGAGGCCAACCCGTTCGGCGATCTGCTTGGCGATCCACCAGCCCGGCTTGGAGTCGTACTTCGGCTCGAAGGCCGGCACCGAAACGGCCAGCGAGGGCTCACGTTCGGGACTGTTGCGCATCGGGTCCAGACGCTCCAGGTAGGTACATTCCGGCAGGATGACGTCGGCATAGCCGGTGATCGCATACGGCATGGTATCGATGACCACGAACAAGTCGAGGTCCTGCGAGGCCTGGGCCAGCTTCTCGGTCACGCCTGGAATGGTCATGCCGAGATTGCTGCTGTAGACAAACCAGCCCTTGAAGTAGGCCTCGTCACCGATTGAGGCATCAATGAATTTCTGGGCAATCCCCTGGGGGGCCAGCGGGAACTCGCTTTGGACCTCGTCGAGATAGTTGCTTTTCGGAGCCGGTGGATCCGGCAGCGGAAAACTGGGTAGCGAGACATTTTCCTGGTAGTAGTAACCACCGGACCGGCCCCAGGCGCCGAGCAGCGCGGTCAGGATGGCGATCGCGCGTGAGCGCTGGGTATCGTCGCCATACCAGGTCACGTGGCGGCCCGGGTGGATCAGGGTAGCCGGTGCGGCCATGGCCATTTCCCGCGCGGTGGTCCGGATCACGTCCGGACGGATGCCGGTCTGACCATACGCCCATTCAGGCGTGTAGGGCTGGACATGGGCCTTGAGCTGATCAAAGCCGCTGGCGTAGCGGGCAATGTAATCCGCGTCGTACAGGTTTTCGTTGATCAGGACATTCATCCAGGCCAGCATCAACGCGATATCGGTGCCGGGCTTGATCGGCAGCCAGTGCTTGGATTTGCCGGCGGCGACCGAGAAGCGCGGGTCGACGGTGATCACGGTTGCGCCCTTGCGCACCGCCTCGATCCAGGTCTGAACCTGGCCGTTATGCAGGTTCTCACCCAGGTGCGAACCGATCAGGACGATGCAGCGTGAGTTTTCCATGTCGGTGCGGTCGGGCGAACCGACGCCTTCGCCGTAGGTCAGGGCAAAAGCGACTTCGCGCGGGCCACGGCACTGGGCGTAAGACGGAGCCGTATAGGCTGGCGAACCGAAGGCTCGCAGGGTCCGGCGGAAGAAGTTGCCGCCGGCACCATGGGAGAACAGGCAAAGCCGGTCTTCACCATGCTCTTCCTTGATCTTGTTCATCTTTTCGGCGATGTAGTCGAGCGCCTCGTCCCATGAAACCGGTTTGAACTGCTGACGACCGTTTTCGGTGACGCGCAGCATCGGTTGTTTCAGGCGGTCCGGATCGGTGTACATGCCCAGCCCGGCGTCGCCCCGGGTGCAGAAACGGCCGTTGGAGTGCAGATCATCGGGGTTGCCTTCGATTTTCCACGGCTGGCCGTTTTCGGTCGACACCGAGCCGGCGCAGCGCCAGAAACAGACGTTGCACAACACCGGGGTCTGAACAACCTCACCCTCTCCAGGCAATGGACGGGCCTTGCAGCCGGTCAGGGTGAGCGGCGCCATGGCGGCAGCACCCGCTGTAGCGGAAAGCTGGATGAATTCGCGTCTTTTCATGGGGACTCTCAGAGAACTTGGGTTCGGAAAAATCGGCGGGGACATCGCCCCGCCGATGGAACAGCGCCGCCTACAGGATCTTGTAGCTGCCGTCGGCGTTGATTTCGACTTCCTCGTTCAGGAAGCTGGACTCGTAGCCTTCATCGACGAGTACCTGATTGGCCATCTGGGCGCGCACCCCGGTCGAGCAGTGAACGATGACCGGCTTGGATTTGTCGAGCTGGCCGAGCTGGTCTTCCAGCGCCTCGAGGCCGATGTGAATCGCCCCCGGAATCATGCCGGCTGCGACTTCTTCATCGGAGCGGACGTCAAGAATCTGCACGCTGTCGCTGGGGAAGGACATGGCGGCGAATTCCGATGGCTTGATCGCGCCGGGGGCCAGCTGGCGTTCGTAGCTGATCGACAGCGACAGCGCGTTGCTTTCGGTCGGCAGGCCAGCAGCATTCCAGGCATTCAGTCCGTCCTTGAGGACCGTGACCTTGGTATAGCCCCAGCTGCGCAGTTCCTTGAATGCGTTGAGGACTTCCGGGTCGACGTGCGAGTCGGCGTAGAGAATGATGGGTGCTTTCTTGTCTGCCACGCCGGGCAGGCGAGCCGGCTGCTGCTGATCGATGAATCGCTGGGTCAGGGCCTGCAAGGTAGCGGCCTGCATCGACACTGCGGTCGGGATGTGTTCCATCGAGGCGATCGCCGGATTGCGCGTGTCGATCACGACATGACCGGGATTCAGTCGTTCAGACAGCCATTTGGGGTCGGTGTGACGCGGCAACTGCTTCTTGTTCCAGGTCGGCTCACCTTCCTGGTATCCCTTGACGTTGGTGTAGCCGGCTTCCATGGCCATGTCGACCGCCTGTCCGGTGTACGGGCAGGTCGGGCCACCGCAGTAGAAGATCACCAGCTGGGACTTGTCTTCGGGCAGGACGCCGAGCACTGCGTCCTTGCCATCGCCGGGGTAGGCGTTGATCGAGGACGGAATGGTCGCTGCCAGGAAGCGTCCCTTCGGGCGGGTGTCGACCAGCACGTAGGGCGCATCGGCGGTCATGATGGCGAGAAGTTCATCGGTGTTGATTTCAACCCCTTCGGGCAGGCCGAACACGATCTTCTCGATCGAGGTGGCCGGGCTGCCGGGGACATAGGTGACCTCGATCAGTTCGTTACCGCCGACTTCACCGATACCGGTGGCACCGATGAACTGGGTTTCGGCGTTGAAGCGCACGACCACCGGATCCTGACCGCTGACGTTGATCTGGATGGTCTCGGCCTTGCGCGAGACGTCCATGACCCGGCCTTTGACGGTCTCGGCATCCTGGGCCAGGGCGCTGAATGGCGCCAGAACTGCGACCAGCAGGGCAACAAGGCCCAGCTTGCGCATCACGCTTGCAAAGGGGGACTTCATGTTCGGATTCTCCTGTTCGATTCTGTTGGTTTGATTACCCGTGATGAGTCTGACGGGTGCGATCACCCTCAATCTCAAGCCGCATCCTAGTGAGGTGGCCAACGAAAGTAATTGACGTGCATCAAAGGCGGCTTAATTAGCGAGTTCTTTTCGCCTGCTCAAGCGGATTTCCCATCCTCCGGCGGGTGGAAAGGCACTACCATGGACTAGGCAGCAATCGCGACTGACTGAACTTCGGGAGCCTGACAAACCGTGAACGACTTGCTTGGCCAGCAGGATCTGGCCCACCTGTTCCACCCCTGTACCGACCTGGCCGGCCATGCCCGTTCCGGGCCACTGATCTGGTCACGCGGCGAGGGGGTTTATGTCTACGACAGCACTGGCCGCAAATACCTGGAAGGCATGGCCGGGTTGTGGTGCACCGCGCTGGGTTACGGCGAGAAGGAACTGGCCCGGGTTGCGGCCGAGCAGATGGAAACCTTCTGCTACGGCCCGCTGTTTGCCGGGAAGAGCAACGAACCGGCCATCCGGCTGGCGGCCAAGCTGGCCGAATGGGTGCCGATCGACGGGGCGCGATTCCTGTTTGGCTGTTCCGGCTCCGATGCCAATGATGCCCAGGTCAAGCTGGTGCGCTATTACTTCCACGCCATCGGCAGGCCGCAAAAGCGCAAGATCCTCGCCCGCGGCAACGCCTACCACGGGGTGACCGTGGCAACGGCGGCACTGACCGGGCTGCCGGCCTTCCACAAGCACTTCGGTCTGGCCATGGACGAGGTCATTCACCTGACCTCGCCGCATTTCTATCGCCAGGGCAGGCCCGGGGAGACGGAAGCCGAATTCGTCGAACGTCTGGGCCGCGAGCTGGAAGAGGTCATCGAGCGCGAGGGGGCCGACAACATCGCCGCCCTGTTTGCCGAGCCGCTGATGGGAGCGGGCGGGGTGATCCTGCCACCGGCCGGTTACTTCGAGCGTATCCAGCCGGTCCTGGAGGCCAACGACATCCTGCTGGTCGACGACGAGGTGGTCTGTGCTTTCGGGCGGACCGGCAATCCATTCGGCTGCCAGACCTATCAAATGCGCCCGGCGACCATGACCATGGCCAAGGCGCTGTCGTCGGCCTACCTGCCGATTTCGGCAGTGGCCGTACCGCCGTTCATGTATGAGCCGATTGCCCGGGCCTCCGGCGAGGTCGGCCTGTTTGCTCACGGGCTGACCTATTCCGGCCATCCGGTCGCGGCGGCCGTGGCGGTGCGCAATCTCGAACTGATGGAAGAACGCGGTCTGATGGCCCATGCCGCAGCAATGGCCCCGGCCTTGCAGTCCGAGCTGCAGCGACTGGCTGACCATCCCCTGGTCGGCCACCAGCGCGGGATCGGCCTGATCGGCGGGCTGGAACTGGTCGCCGACAAGGAGACTCGCCAGTCTTTTCCGGCGGCCGAGAAGATGGCCTTTCGAGTCGCTGCCGCCTGCCTGGAGGAAGGGTTGGTCGTGCGCGCCCTGCCGGGCGACATTGTGGCGGTGTGTCCGCCACTGATCATTGATCAGGTGCAGATCAGCGAACTGGCCGGAAAGCTTGAGCGCGGGCTGGACCGGGTCCTGAGTTCGGTTCAGGCGACCAGGTCGGCATATTCGGGGTGACGCTGGACCCAGTTTGCCACGTAAGGGCAGGCTGGCTGGACGGTGAGTCCTTCGGCGCGGGCCCAATCGAGGGCATGGCGGGTCAACTGCCCGGCGATGCCGCGCCCGCCGACGGCCTCGGGTACGCGCACGGTGTCGAAACTGACCCGCTGTTCATGCCAGCTGTAAACCAGCTCGCAGCGGTGGCCGTCCACTTGCATCCAGAAGCGCTGGTCTTTTTTGTCGTGGCTGATGCTGTCGTCCATGCTGCGGCTCCTGACCGGATGTCAATACAGAAAACGGGTGCGAATGGTGGCCGGGATGGCGTCAAGTTCCCGGACCAGTGCGGGTGCGTCCTCGGTTTCTAAGTCCATGACCACGTAGCCCACATCGGGCAGGGTCTGCAGGTACTGCGCGGCGATGTTGATCGAGGCTCTCGAGATCACGCTGTTGACGGCCTGCAGTACCCCGGGTTCGTTGCGATGAATATGCATGATGCGCCGGGCACTGGCGTGGTCGGGCAGGCTGACCTCGGGAAAGTTGACCGCGCCCATGGTCGAGCCGTTATCGGAGTAGCGAACCAGCTTGGTGGCCACGTCTAAGGCGATGTTTTCCTGGGCCTCCTCGGTGCTGCCGCCGATATGGGGGGTGAGCAGCACGTTGTCCATGCCGCGCAGCTCGGAAACGAATTCCTCGTCGTTGCCCTTGGGTTCGACCGGGAAGACGTCGATCGCGGCGCCGCCCAGGTGGCCATCGCGCAGGGCCGCGGCCAGGGCCGGAATGTCGACAATCCGTCCCCGCGCCGCGTTGATCAGGAAGGCTCCTGGCTGCATCCCGGCCAGAGCAGCCTCGTCGATCATGTTGCGGGTCAGATCGGTATCGGGTACATGGATGCTCAGCACATCGGCGCGGCTCAGGGCTTCGGCCATGCTGTTGACAGGCTCGGCATTGCCCAGCGGCAGCTTGGCGGCGATATCGTAGTAGATCACCCGCATGCCCAGCCCTTCGGCCAGGATGCCCAGTTGCGAGCCGATGTGGCCGTAACCCAGGATGGCCAGCGTCTTGCCGCGGACCTCGTGCGATCCGCGCGCGCTTTTCAGCCACTGGCCGCGATGCGCGGCAGCGTTGCGGGCCGGAATCCCGCGCATCAGCACGATGATCTCGGCCAGCACCAGCTCGGCCACCGAGCGGGTGTTGGCATAGGGTGCATTGAACACCGGGATGCCGCGCCGGCGGGCCTCGGCCAGGTCGACCTGGTCGGTGCCGATGCAGAAACAGCCGATGGCGGTCAACCTGCGGGCCTGGTCAAGCAGTCCGGCGGTCACCTGGGTGCGCGAGCGAATGCCGAGAAAATGCACGTCTTCAATCATCTCGGCCAGGCGGTCCGGTGGCGGCGCCTTGGCCTCGGTGTCGATCGAGGCATAGCCCTGGCGCCGAATCTCGTCGAGCCCTCGTGCATGGATGCCCTCGAGCATGAGAAACTTGATCTTGTTCTTGGCCAGCGAATGGTGTCGGGTTGTCATATGGGTCCTAGTACAGGCGGCCGTCGCGGTCAGCATGAGTCGTCAATTATTGCAGGATCACGGCTAACGCGGTTCAAACGATGAACGGATTTCCGGAGATCGAAACACTCAGCGACCGCGAAAGCCTGGTCCATTACGGTCGTGACTGGACCCGGTTCTGGGCGCCGGCACCGGAGCGGGTCGTGTTTCCGCGCTCGACCGATGATGTCGTGGCCCTGGTCCGTTGGGCGCGCGCCAACCGGGGCCGGCTGGTGCCCAGCGGCGGCAGGACCGGCCTGTCGGGCGGGGCGGTTGCCGCCGCCGGCGAGATCGTGGTCGCTATGGACAAGATGCGCGAGCTGATCGCGCTCGACCCGGTCGAGCCCAGTCTTACGGTACAGGCCGGGATGAGCGTTGGTGAGGTCCAGCGGCTGGCCAGCGAGGCCGGCCTGTATTACCCGGTCGACTGGGCTGCGGCCGGCGCCAGCCAGGTCGGCGGCAGTATTGCCACCAACGCCGGCGGCATCCGCGTGCTGCGTTACGGCATGACCCGGCAGTGGGTGCGCGGTCTGGAAGTCGTCGACGGTCGTGGCGAGGTGCTGCAGCTCAACCGGGGCCTGGTCAAGAACAATGCCGGCCCCGACTTCGGCCAGCTGATGATCGGCAGCGAGGGGGTGCTCGGCATCATCACCCAGGCCACCCTGGCCCTGACCGGACCCCCGCCGGAGCAGTCGGTGCTGTTGCTCGCATTCGCTGACCTGGCCGCGCTGATGCCTTCATTCGCGGCCCTGCAGCGGGCCCTGCACCTGTCGGCCTTCGAGTTTTTCGATCGCCGGTCGGTGGAGCAGGTTGCGACCCACACCGATCTTGTCTTCCCGCTGGATCGCCAGGCGCCATATTTTGCCGTGGTCGAATTCGACAATCCGCACGGCGAGTGCGAGGACGCCGCGCTGGCGGTTTTCGAGCAGCTGGTCGAGGGCGGGCAGGTGGCCGACGGCGTGCTCAGCCAGTCTGCAGCCCAGGCCGCCGAACTGTGGCGCTGGCGCGAGGCCATCAGCGAGGCGATCACGCCGCGGACCCCGTACAAGAACGACCTGTCGGTAAGGGTTTCCAGGGTCCCGGATTTTCTGGCCGCGCTGGACGATCTGGTCGGCCGGCACTATCCGGATTTCGAAGTCGTCTGGTTTGGCCACATCGGCGATGGCAACCTCCACATGAATATCCTGCGACCGCCGCAGATGGAGACGGGCGATTTCCGCGCCGCCTGCGATGGTCTGAGTCCGAAGGTGTTCGAGCTGGTTCGGCTTTACGGCGGCAGCATATCGGCCGAGCACGGGGTCGGCCTGCTCAAGCGCGACTACCTGCACTACTGTCGAAGTCCGGCCGAGATTGATGCGCTGCGCGGGCTGAAAAACGTCTTCGACCCGGACGGGGTGCTCAATCCGGGCAAGTTGCTGGCCTGATCTGCTATCGTAAAGCCCGATTTCCTGACTTTATATTTCTGCTTAGGAGTGTTCTACATGCCACTAAAAAATATAATTTTATTATTTACTCTCCTGTGGATCGCCGGGCTTTTGTCAGCCCGGGCCGACGAGGGCATGACGCTTGAGCAGATTGCCACCCTCAAGCAGGTCGGGCAGATCGCGATCAGCCCGGACGGTGAATCCGTCGCCTATACCCGTATCGTGCAGCGCCGCCCGGGTGTTGATCCGGACGGCCCGGCCTGGGCCGAGTTGCATGTGGTCGACGGCAATGGCAACAGCCGCGGCTTCATTACCGGCCAGGTCAATGTCGGGCAGCTGGCCTGGATGCCGGATGGTTCGGCGATTACCTTCGTGGCCACCCGCGGTGATGATGAGCATTCCGCGCTCTACCGCATCCCGGTCGGCGGTGGCGAGGCGCAGCGCTTGATGTCGGTCGGTACCGGCATCGCCGGCTACAGCCTGTCTCCGGATGCCAAGCAGGTGGCCCTGGTGGCGACCGATCCACTTGACGAGGACACCAGGGCCCTGCAGGACAAGGGCTTTGACCAGGTCGTCTTCGAGGAGGACTGGCGTCCGCGGCGCCTGTGGATCGCCGGGCTGGAAGACGGTAAGCCCGAAGCGGTCGAGATTGATGGATCCGTGCAGCGCGTCCAGTGGTCGCCGGCCGGTGATCGGCTGGCGGTCGTCGTGACCCCCCGCCAGCTGGTTGATGACACGCTGATGTTTCCGCGCATCCGGATGATTCGACCCGACGGGACCGAGATCGGCCGGATCGAAAACCCCGGCAAGCTGGGCCAGAGTGCCTGGAGTCCGGATGGGCGCCATTTCGCCTTCATCGCTACCGACATCATCAATGACACCCGCGAGGGCCGGCTGATGGTGGCCGGCCGTGATGGCGGCGAGTGGCTGAACCTGCTGCCGGACCTGGAAGGGCATGTCTGGCATGTTGACTGGAATGGCCCCGATCGGGTGCTGTTCATCAGCTACGAGGGCGTCGAGGCCCGGGTCGGCCAGATCGCCGTCGATGGCAGCGCCGAGCAAACCCTGTTTGCCGAAGAAGGGCTGATTTTCGACGGTCTGTCGCCCTCGGGTGCAGGCCCGGTGGCGCTGCGCGCCAGCAGTCCGGCGCATCCGGCCGAGCTTTTCCTGGCCACAGCGGCCGGGGAGGGTCTCGAGCGCCTCACCCAGAGCAATCCGTGGCTGGACGATGTCAGCCTGGCGCGCCAGACCGTGGTGCGCTATCCGGCCGCAGACGGACTGGAGATCGAGGGTTTGCTGGTCTGGCCGCTGAACTATCGTGAGGGGCAGCGCTATCCGTTGATCCTGGCCGCGCACGGCGGGCCCGAGGCGCATTACTCCAACGGCTGGCTGACCTCGTACAACCTGCCGGCCCAGCATGCCGCGGCCGAAGGCTATTTCATGTTCTACCCCAACTACCGCGGCAGCACCGGGCGGGGGGTGGATTTCGCCCTGACCTCGCAGGGGCGGCCGGCGAAGGAAGAGTTCAGTGACCTGGTCGATGGCATCGACCACCTGATCGAGCTTGGCCTGGTCGACGCCGAGCGCGTCGGCATCACCGGCGGCTCCTACGGCGGCTACGCCTCGGCCTGGGCGGCCACCTACTACTCGGACCGGTTTGCGGCCTCGGTGATGAACGTGGGCCTGTCGGACAAGATCGCGATGCTCGGCACGTCTGATATTCCGCAGGAACTCTACCTGCTGCATTACCGGACCTGGCCGTGGGAGGACTGGGACCTTTACCGCAAGGCCAGCCCGATCTATTACGCCAGCCAGGCGCGCACCCCGATCCTGATCCTGCACGGTGATGCCGACCCGCGGGTCGATCCGACCCAGTCGCGCATCCTGTACCGCTACCTGGTCCTGCAGGACGATCCGCCCCCGGTCCGGCTGGTGCTCTACCGCGGCGAAGGCCATGGCAACCGGCGCGCGGCCTCGCGCTGGGATTACAGCCTGCGCCTGATGCGCTGGATGAATCATTACCTGAAAGGTGAGGGCGGTGATCCGCCGCCTTACCAGATCGACTACCGGCTGGATGGATAGGGAGCGCCAATGACTGAGCAGGCAGCGAGCATCAACGTGCTCGGCAAACGACTGAGCGAATGCGGGCGAGATCCTGTGACCGGTTTTTACCGTGACGGCTGCTGCAATACGGGCTCAGCCGACGCCGGCAGTCACACAGTCTGTGCGGTAATGACGGACGCTTTCCTGCGTTTCAGCGCCAGCCGCGGCAACGATCTTTCCACGCCCCGCCCGCAGTTCGGTTTTCCGGGCCTGAAGGCGGGCGACCGCTGGTGCCTGTGTGCTGCGCGCTGGCGCGAGGCCTTCCAGGCCGGCTGTGCGCCGCGGGTGGTGCTCGAGGCGACCCATGAGGCTGCGCTGAGCTACGTCACCCTGGACCAGTTGCGCGCCCACGCCGCCGATTCCGTCCACTGACGAAAAACGCCCCGCGAGTGCGGGGCGTCTGAGGGTCGTGCAAGCGGCCTCTTTGTCAGGGTGCCGGGGTGACGCTGACGCGGACCCGCAACTGGTCGCCGGGATGGTCGCGCAAAGTCGTTTGATGAACCTGGCCGTCATAGAGATAGGAGACCCGGTAGCCGCTGATCACGCTGCGTTCTTCGTAGTCGCGCTGCACTGTGCAGCGCTCTTCGGTCACCGGCCGGTAGCGAGCGGGATGATTGGCCCGCCCGGCATCGCGGCCGATTGACCCGCCCAGCGCAGCGCCGGCCACGGTGGCCGCCTTTTTGCCGCTGCCGCCGCCAAACTGATTGCCGATCACCCCGCCAATGATGGCACCGACGACAGTCGGGGTGGCCGAGCGACGAGATTCGGCGGTGCGCTCGTAGACGGTCTCGTCCCAGCATACGGTGCGGTCAATCGGCGTGCGGCTCACGCTGTAGGTCGGTTCGACCTCGACCACGGGTACGGTCTGGTAATGCGTCCCGCCGGCATGGGCCAGGCCTGCGGCGACGGTGAACAGGGCAATGGTTGCGGTTCTGGCTAGCATGTCGTGTCTCCTAAAAGTCGAATACGCGGCGCCGGATTCGGTAAGCTTGAAGCCTGGAGGTTTCCAGCGTCAGGAACAGCCTAGAACGGCCCGGCTGAATTCGGGCTGAACCGCCTGTTTTCGGGCGGAAAAGAATTTTCGGGGACTTTACTACTCAAGAGACGGAGCGATCATGGCGGCCCATACCACCCAACAAATCAGAAACCTTGCCCTGTTCGGCCATGCAGGCGCGGGCAAGACCTCCCTGCTCGACATGCTGATGGTCAAGGCCGGCATGCTGGGCGAACCCGGTAGCCTCGAACGGGGCACGATGACCACCGATTACGACCCGCTGGAGCGCAAGTACCAGTATTCGCTGGTCTCCGGGCTGGTCACGATTCCCTACCAGGACGCGGTGTTGAACATCATCGATACCCCGGGAGATCCGGATTTTCGCGGCCAGGCCCTGTCGGCGATGAGTGCGGTGGAAACCGCGGTCATCGTGGTCAACGCCAATGCCGGTATCGAGATGTCGACCCGCAGCATGATGCGACGGGCCAGGCAGCGCAAGCTTGGCCGGATGATCGTGATCAACCGGATCGATGCCGATGATCTTGATCTGCCGGCGCTGGTCAGCCAGATTCGCGAGGAGTTCGGCCCGCAGTGCCTGCCCATCAACCTGCCGGCCGAGAACTTCACCACCGTGCGCGACTGCTTCTACCGTACCGAGGGCGAGACCGACATTCTCTCGGTCGCCGATGCCCATACCGAGATCGTCGATCAGGTGGTCGAGGTGGACGAAGAACTGATGGCCGCTTACCTGGAAGGCGAGGAGATCAGTGCCGAACAACTGCATGATGCCTTCGAGAAAGCCTTCTGCCAGGGCCATCTGGTGCCGATCTGCTTTACCTCGGCGCTCACGGGTGCTGGCTGCGAGCACTTCCTGAGGCTGGCCCAGCGCCTGTTGCCCAACCCGGCCGAAGGCAATCCGCCGCCGTTTCGCAAGGGTCCCGAGCGCGAACGGGTCACTGCCGTGCCGGACCCGGACGGTCATGTGCTGGCCCACGTTTTCAAGATCACCAATGATCCCTACGCCGGCAAGATCGGGATTTTCCGGGTCTATCAGGGCACCATTCGTCCGGACACCCAGCTCTACATCGGTGATAGCCGCAAGCCGTTCAAGGTCTCGCATCTGTACCGCATGCACGGCAAGGAACACCGCGAGATCGACTTGGCGATCCCGGGCGATCTGTGCGCAGTAGCCAAGGTCGACGAGATCAGCTATGACGCCATCCTGCACGACTCGCACGACGAGGATCATTAT
Organism: Wenzhouxiangella sp.; assembly: GCA_046540955.1. Taxonomy (GTDB): domain Bacteria; phylum Pseudomonadota; class Gammaproteobacteria; order Xanthomonadales; family Wenzhouxiangellaceae; genus Wenzhouxiangella. The sequence goes on along the minus strand of JBKHEF010000004.1, from coordinate 53,993 downwards.
TTCCTCAAGCCGGTCGATTTTCCCCAGCCGATGTTCGGTGTGGCGGTGTCGGCCAGGACGCGTGGCCAGGAACAGAAGCTGGCTGCCTCGCTGGAACGGCTGAGCGAGGAGGACCCCTGTTTTGTCATCGACCACAACCAGGAACTCAACGAGACGGTCGTTCGCGGCCTGGGCGAGATGCATCTGCGGGTGATGCTCGAGCGGCTGGAAACCCGCTACGGGGTTGAGGTCGACACCCGGCCGCCGCGGATTGCATACCGTGAAACCATTACCCGCCGGGCCGAGGGCCATCATCGCCACAAAAAGCAGACCGGGGGGGCGGGCCAGTTCGGCGAGGTGTTCTTGCGCATTGCCCCGCGCGGTCGTGGCGAGGGCTTCGTCTTTCGCAGCGAAGTCGTCGGCGGGGCAATCCCGACCAGCCTGATCCCGGCGGTGGAAAAAGGCGTCCGCCAGGTCCTGGACGACGGCGCCATCGCCGGTTTTCCGCTGCAGGACGTCGAGGTGGTGGTCTATGACGGCAAGTTCCACTCGGTCGACTCCAAGGAAATCGCTTTCGTCGTGGCCGGCCGCAAGGCCTTTCTTGATGCCATTGCCAATGCCGGCCCGCAGATTCTCGAGCCCATCGTCGAACTGGAAGTCACCGTGCCCGATGCGGTCATGGGCGACGTTACGGGGGCGCTGGCCTCCAAGCGGGCCCGAATCCAGGGCACCGACAGCCACAGCGGAACCACGACCACGATCAAGGCGGCCGTGCCGTTGTCGGTGCTCAGCGATTTTCCTACCGAGCTCAAGAGCCTGACCGGCGGGCACGGGCGCTACACCATGTCGTTCTCACACTACGAGGCCGTTCCCGGTGATATCCAGAAGCAGCTGGTCGAGGCCCACCGGCCTTCTGAGCGGGACGACGACTGAGTTCAGGGCGGCTCAGTCGGGCCGGGCAAAGCGGGCCAGCAATGCCTGGTGCAGATGGTCGACCTGGGCTTGCAGGTCGGCCGGGGTGCCGCTGTTGTCGAGAACCCGGTCGGCCCGCGCCAGGCGCTGTTGCCGGCCGGCCTGGGCGGCCAGGATCCGGTCGATGAGCGCATCGTCAATCGCATCGCGCTGATGCAGGCGTTCTCGCTGCAGCGCTTCGGGGATATCGACCACGACGACCAGATCGGCGTCCGGAAACAGGCCGGTTTCAATCAGCAGCGGAACGACCAGCACACAGTACGGTGCATTTTTCAGCTGCCCGACCCGGGCGCGTGCTGCGGCCTCGATACGCGGATGGAGAATGCTTTCAAGCTTTTGGCGAGCCTCCGGATCGTCAAAGATCAAATGACCGACTCGTTTGCGGTCCAGCGTTCCGTCCGGGCTGAGTACGGTCGGACCGAAGGCCGAGACCACCTCGCTCAAGCCGCTTGAACCCGGCTCGACCAGTTCCCGAGCCAGGCGGTCGGTATCGATGACGGGCACGCCAAGCCTGGCCAAGCGGTCCGAGACCGCGGTCTTGCCAGAGGCAATGCCCCCGGTAAGGACCACGATCGGCAGCGCATCGGTGCCGTCGGCCATGAATCAGCCGGCCGGAGAGATTCGGTAAATGGCGTTGGTGGGCGCGTCGCTGGCCACATAGATATTGCCGTCAGGCCCGATGCGAACATCGCGCACGCGTCCCATCTGGCCCCGAAGCATTTCTTCCTGGTACACCGGCTCGCCACCTTCGAACACCACGCGTCGGATCTGCTCGCTGCGCAGCCCGCCGGCCAGAAAGTTGCCCCGCCAGGCCGGGAAATGATCACCCACCACGACGGCCAGGCCGGAGGCAGCCAGGCTCGGCGTCCAGTCGATCACCGGATCGACCATGTCGGGCCGCGATCGGGTACTGTCGCCGAACTGGGCTTCGGTCCGGTAGTCGCGTCCGCGGCTGACCAATGGCCAGCCGTAGTTGGCGCCAGGCTGCATGAGATTGAGTTCGTCCCCTCCGCGTGGCCCATGTTCGCTTGCCCAGATCTGGCCGGTTTCCGGGTGCACCATCAGGCCCTGGATGTTGCGATTGCCCAGGGTGAAGATTTCCGCCAGGGCCTCGTCGTGACCGACGAAGGGATTGTCGGCGGGAATGCTGCCGTCCTCGGTCAGGCGGAGCAGTTTGCCGGCACTGTCGTCCAGGGCCTGGGCGCGTTCCGGGTGGGTGCCGCGATCGCCGATGCTCATCAGCAGCGTGCCGTCGGGCAGCCAGGCCAGTTTTGAGCCGTAGTGGCGGCCCGGGGTCGAAAAGCGCTCCTGCACCCAAAGGTCTTGCACATCGACCAGACGGTTTCCCGCCAGTCGGCCGCGGGCCAGTGCGGTGGCGGTCTGGCCATTGTCATCGGCCTTGGAGTAGGTCAGGTAGATCCAACCCGTCTGGGCAAAACGCGGATGGACCAGAACCTCCATCAGCCCCCCCTGTCGCTGGGCGGCCACATCCGGCGTGCCGCTGATGGTGATGACTGCGCCGCTAATGTCGAGCAGGTTAAGTCGGCCAGCACGTTCGGTGAACAGGAGGCGGCCATCGGGCAGAAAGTCGATTGACCAGGGGTGTTCCAGGTCCTCGGCCAGCAGTTCCAGCGTGACCGGCTGATACTCAGTGCGAACAACGCGGGTATCGGCCATGACCATGCTGGTGAACAAGCCGGACACGAGGATCATCCAACCGAGCGACAGGCAAATGCGGGACATGACGCAACACTCCAGATTGATAACTGCTTAGTCTAGCGCAGGTGCTGCCAACGGCCAATCAAACGGCGTTGTCACCTGGCCAGATCGGCAACCCATGCTTTTCAGAAGCAGTTTTTTGAGGTAATTTTAGGGTCCTGGCAAAGCGCAGATGGGGAATGCCATGATCAAGCTGATGATCGTTGAGGATCATGAGCTCTTTCGAACCGGGATAAGCAATATCCTGGCCACGGTCGACAACATCGAGATTGTGGCCGAACTGTCCAACGGGGAAGAGGCCATCGGTCTGGCCCGCCGGCTCGAACCAGACGTTATCCTGATGGATGTCGGTCTGCCGGGTCTTTCGGGCCTCGAGACCACCGAACGGATCCTGAAATCTCAGCCCCGGATCCGGGTCATCGTCCTGACCGCCCACGCCGAGCCGCCGCTGCCGGCGCGTCTGCTCGATATCGGTGCCAGCGGCTACCTGACCAAGGGGGCCAGTGCCGATGAATTGCTCGCCGCCATCTCGGCTGTTCATCGCGGAGAGCGCTACATCGGATCCGAGATTGCCCAGCAGCTGGCATTATCCTTGTTGCCCGGGACCCCGGCTTCGCCTTTCCAGAACCTGACCACCCGGGAACTCGAAGTCACCCTGATGCTCATCCAGGGCATGAAGGCCAACTCGATAGGGCAGGTACTCAAGCTCAGCCCCAAGACTGTGGCCACGCACAAATACCGGATCTATGACAAGGTCGGGGTTCGCAACGAGGTCGATCTGCTCCACCTCGCGCTGCGCTACGGTCTGTTCAAGCCCGATCCCTGATCAAGCCGGACGGAGGCCGTCCGGCTTGGCCTGGCCGACGGCTCAGGAAGCAGAGGTGTCGTCCTTGCCACCGCCAGCCACGCGGTAGATGCCATCTTCTCCGCGCACCGCGGCTGGTCGGTCGGGCTTTTCTTCGCTGGGCTTGTGATCAGTCGAGGTATTGCCGGTCGGGCCTTGCCCATTGGCCTCGGCTGATGCGGGCTTTGCCGGCCGATCGGTGGTCGTCGGTACTGCGGCGGCGGGTTCGTGGCGCAGGCGGCGCGGCTGGGTCTGCAGCTCGCTTGAGCCCGAACGGCTTGAGCCTGCGCCGGATGCTGCTGTCGAGTCATCGCCGGGCGCCGCTGAGGGAGCCGGTGAGGCCGAATCTGCGCCAGCGGAAGCGGCGGCATCGGTTGCTGCCGGTGGCGCATTGTCCTTGCTGCTGCGCCGCTTCTTGCCCCCCCGCCGGCGACGTTTCTTGCGTGGTGCCTCTTCGCTATCAGCGTTTGCAGACGGGCTGTTGCCATTGTTTGCCGGGGCCGACTGATCGGCCGGTTTGGCACGGTTGCTGCCCTTTTTCTTTTTCTTGCGTTTCTTGCTGCCCTGGGCGGGTTGTCCAGCTGCCTGCTCATCCCGTTCCGGCTGGTCCCTGGTCTCGGATCGGGTCGCCGGAGGCTTGCGCCCGGCTGCGCGGTTGTCCGATCCTGACGGCCGCCGCTGGCTGCCGCGCCGGCGCTGCTGTGTGCCCCGGTTGTTTGCATCACCCGCTTTGAACAACGACGCCAGTCGCGTCATCAGGGTTTTCCAGAACAGAATGAACCCGGATGGTGGAGCCGACCGTTCAGGGGCCGGTGTTGCCGGCCGTATCCCGCTGACCGCTGCTTCCGGGCTCTTTGCCGGGGCCTCGCCGCTGGTCCGGGCAGGCTCGAGCATCTCCGGTTCGGCTTCACGGGGCAGGGCATAGCTCGGCTCTTCCAGGGTCTCGCGGCCGCGCAGACGCTGAATCTCGAAGCGCGGGGTCTCCAGCCAGCGGTTGGCGACGATCGTGATCGGCAGCTTGTTGCGGCGCTCAAGGTCGGCCAGCACACCACGCTTTTCGTTGAGCAGGAAGTTGGCCACCGCGGTTGGCGCCTGCACCACCACGCGCGCGGTGTGATCCTTCATCGCTTCTTCTTCAGCCAGACGCAGAATGGCGAGGGCCAGAGATTCGACCGAGCGGATCGAGCCGTAGCCGTCGCAGCGCGGGCAGGTGATATGGCTGGACTCACCCAGCGATGGACGCAGACGCTGGCGCGACATTTCCAGCAGTCCGAAGCGGGAAATGCGGCCGATCTGGACCCGTGCCTTGTCCATGCGCATGGCGTCGCGCAGCTGGTTTTCGACCTGACGCTGGGCGTCCTTGCTGAGCATGTCGATGAAATCGATCACGATCAGGCCACCGAGGTCCCGGATGCGCAGTTGGCGGGCGATTTCATCGGCCGCCTCCAGGTTGGTCTGGAGTGCGGTTTCCTCGATGTCGGCGCCTTTGGTGGCACGGGCTGAGTTGATGTCGATCGACAGCAACGCCTCGGTATGGTCGATGACCACCGCACCGCCGGAGGGCAGGCGAACCTCGCGGGCGAAGGCCGACTCGATCTGGCTTTCGATCTGGTAGCGGGAAAACAGCGGGGTATCGTCGCGGTAGGCCTTGAGCTTGCGCAGGTTATGCGGCATGACCTGCTGCATGAACTCGCGGGCGTCCTCGAAGACCCGGTCATCATCAATCAGGATCTCGCCGATGTCTTCGCGCAGGTAGTCGCGCAATGCGCGGATGATGAGGTTGCTTTCCTGGTAGATCAGGAACGGGGCCGCCCGGGTCTTGGCGGCTTCCTGGATAGCGGTCCACAACTGCAGCAGGTAGTCAAGATCCCACTGCAGTTCTTCCTGTTCCCGGCCGACGCCGGCGGTGCGCACGATCAGACCCATGCCGTTGGGGATCTCGACCTGCTTGAGGGTATCGAGGATGTCCTTGCGTTCATCGCGCGAAATCTGGCGTGATACACCGCCGGCGCGCGGGTTGTTCGGCATCAGCACCATGTAGCGCCCGGCCAGGCTGATGAAGGTGGTCAGGGCTGCACCCTTGGTGCCGCGCTCTTCCTTGTCAACCTGGACAATGACCTCCTGTCCGGCGCGCACGGCCTCCTTGATCTCGACCTTGGTGCCTTCGTCGAGCGCCTTTTGGGCCGCCTCCGAGAAGTACTCGCGGGCGATTTCCTTCATCGACAAAAAGCCGTGCCGTTCCGAGCCGAACTCGACGAAGCAGGCATCGAGACTGGGCTCGACCCGGGTGATCCTGCCCTTGTAGATGTTGGATTTCTTCTGCTCCTGGGCCGGCACCTCGATATCGAGGTCGAGCAGGATCTGGCCATCGGCGATTGCCACGCGCAACTCTTCGGGTTGAGTTGCGTTGATCAGCATGCGTTTCATTGTTGTTTTTCCTCCGCCGTTCCAGCCGCCTAGCGGACCGGAACCGGTGACGGAGACATCCTTGAAAGCGCCGGGTCAACGCCGGCGGTGCATAGGTCGAAGCATTCCTGGCCGGGCCGCCATGCGGCTTCGGCCATTTGCTTGAGCTGGCACAAGGCAGGGCCGGGCAGGTGCCTTGTTCGGGTCAGGCACTCTGCGGGGCCGTGCTCCGACGCGCCGATTCTTCGCAGGCGCAATCGCTTATTCAGGATGTCTTTCTTCACCAATCCCGGCTGTCGGAACTTGCTGCCGGCGCCGGGAACGGGCTTGTCGTTGAGTCCATGCCGGCACTGGTGCCGGCCTGTGTTTGTCAGTGCCTCCGGTCAGCACCTGCTGCGGAGGCGCCGTGCAACCGCGCCAGGCGCAGGCCGCACATGCAAAACATTCTCGTCGAAGGCAACGGGTCGGGCGGAACCGTGACCCGCCAGAGTCGCAGCGGCCCATGGTCACACAACGCCCACCTTCAACCCTGCTATGTTATCACCCCAGGCTTTCCAGCGATAGGCAAATTCATGATTTTCCGGTTGCAGCGCAAGCATTTATGAGTGTCGAGCGCGTTTCCTCCCGGGTTCGGCACGTACGCGTGCCGGCCGATCATGCCGGTCAGCGGCTGGACAACTTCCTGGTCAGCTTGCTGGAGGGGGTGCCGCGCAGCCTGGTCTATCGGCTGGTGCGGACCGGCCAGGTGCGGGTTAATGGGGGTCGTGCCAAGCCGATGAAAAAGCTGCAGGCTGGCGACGAGGTGCGGATTCCGCCGGTCACCAGCAGTCCCAGTGGTCCGGCGCGCGTGCCTGATCGCCTGGTTGCCGAGATCCGTTCACGAATCGTGTTTGAATCCTCGGATTTCTGCGTCATCGACAAGCCGGCCGGTCTGGCGATCCACGGCGGATCAGGTCTGGCCTTCGGGCTGGTCGACGTCATGGCCGCGATCTCGCCGGAGTGGCGCCCGGTTCATCGGCTCGATCGGGCGACCAGCGGGTTGGTGATCCTGGCCTGTCGGCATCCGGCCGTGGTCGCCCTGCAACGCTGCTTCGCCGGCCGCCAGGTCGACAAGCGCTACCTGGCGCTGTTAACCGGCCAGCCGGCCGAGGATGCCTTTACCATCGACCGACCCTTAAAGAAGATTCGCAATGCCAGTGGCCAGCACCGGGTCATTATCGATGACGAGGGTCAGCCGGCGCGCTCACACTTCCGCGTTCTGGAGCGACTGCCGGGCCACGCTTATGCCGAAGTCACGATCGAAACCGGCCGGACCCATCAGATTCGCGCCCATGCCGCTGGCATGGGTCATCCGGTGGCGGGCGACTCGCGCTACAATCCAGCCGAACCGCCATCCGGCCTCAAGCGCCTGTTCCTGCATGCGCACTTCCTGCGTCTGCCGTGGCCGGAGGATCAACTTTTCAACGCGCCGCTGCCGGAAGAATTGGGTGTCGTTCTGAAGGCCCTTCGTCGGCACGGCACTACGGACTGACCCCGGCCCATGTATCAGCCTTTGCCCCTGTTTGTTGGCCTGCGCTATCTGCGCGCCAAGCGCCGAAACCACTTCATTTCGTTCATTTCCCTGATTTCCATGGCCGGCATCGCGCTAGGGGTGATGACCCTGATCACGGTCCTGAGCGTGATGAACGGGTTCGAGCGTGAACTGCGCGAGCGCATCCTCGGCATGGTCTCGCATGCCACCATCCAGGGCTATGACGGGCGTTTTCCCGATTGGCGGGAGGTGGTCGAGATGGCCCGGGCCCAGGCCAACGTGGTCGGAGCCGCGCCATTCGTGGAACAGGAGACCATGTTGCGCGGCCGGCGGACCGCCGGGGCCTTGATTCGCGGGATCGATCCTGACGCCGAGCCCGAGGTCTCTGATATTCTCGGGATGATGCGAGCCGGCAGCCTGGACTCGCTGCAGCCGGGTCGCTGGCAGGTTGTGCTCGGCGCCGGACTGGCCAGTCGGCTGGGCGTCGGCCCGGGTGATGCCGTGACCATTTTTGCCCCCGAGATCCGGGCCACGCCCGGCGGGGTGATCCCCCAGGTCCGGCGGTTTGAGGTCAGCGGCCTGTTCGAGGCCGGTGTTCACGAATACGACACGGCGCTGGCCCTGATTCATTACCAGGATGCCCAGCGCCTGTTCCGTCTGGGTGAGGACATCAGCGGTGTACGTCTGAAACTGGATGACATGATGCGGGCGCGCTGGATCGCCCGCGATCTCAGCGCCCAGTTGCCGGGCCTGTACCAGGTGCGCGACTGGACCCAGCAGCATGCCAACTTCTTCCGGGCGGTGCAGACCGAGAAGACCGTGATGTTCATCATCCTGTCGCTGATCATCGCGGTGGCCGCGTTCAATATCATCTCCACCCTGGTGATGGTGGTGACCGACAAGCAGGCCGATATCGCCATCCTCAAGACCATGGGACTGACCCCGCGCAAGATCATGGCGGTGTTCATGATCCAGGGCTCATTGATCGGGGTGATCGGAACCCTGCTGGGCGTGGTGGCGGGCATCGCGCTGGCGCTGAACGTCGAGGCAGTGGTCGCGGCGATCGAGAACCTGATGAGCATCGAGTTCCTGTCGGCGGAGGTCTACTACATCAGCGATCTGCCCTCGGAATTGCGGGCCGGGGACGTGGTCCGGTTCGCTGGCCTGGCCCTGGTCCTGTCGCTGTTGTCGACTTTGTACCCGGCCTGGCGGGCGGCGCGGACCGAGGCCGTGGAGGCATTGCGCTATGAATAACCCGGAGAGCGTGGTCAGCTGCCGCGGCCTGGTCAAGACCTTCTCCCAGGGCCCGGCCGAAGTCCGGGTGCTGACCGGGGTGGATTTCGACGTCGCGGCTGGCGAACGGCTGGCGATTGTCGGCGCTTCCGGGGTGGGCAAGAGCACCCTGCTGCACCTGCTCGGTGGTCTGGATCAGCCGACTGCCGGCAGCGTCCGGATCGCCGGCCAGGACATGGCCACGGCCGACGAAAAGCAGCGCGCCCTGATCCGCAATCGTTCACTGGGGTTTATCTACCAGTTCCACCATCTTCTTGCCGAATTCAGTGCGCTGGAGAATGTGGCCATGCCGCTGATGATCCGGGGTGATCGGGCCGAGGACGCCGCCCGGCGCGCCGGTGAACTGCTTGAGCGGGTGGGTCTGGGGCAGCGGCTGCATCACAAGCCCGGCGAGCTCTCGGGCGGCGAGCGCCAGCGCGCGGCGGTGGCGCGGGCCCTGATCAACCGGCCGGCCTGCGTACTCGGCGACGAGCCGACCGGCAACCTCGACGAGGCCAACGCCGACCAGATCCATGGCCTGATGCTCGAGTTGAACCGGGAAATGCAGACCAGCATCGTGCTGGTGACCCATGACCTGAAACTGGCGCAGCGCATGGACCGGCGGCTGGAAATGACCGGCGGAAGCCTGCGCCCGCTGGACTGACCGCAGCAGGGTCGCCGATGGACTGGCGCCCCGGATTCGCTGCAGCTCTTGGCGCCCTGGCGGCCGTGGCCGTGCCGTCACTGCCGGCACCGATCTGGCTGGCATTGGCTGCGCTGGGGGCGATCATCGGTTTCATTGGCTATCCTGCGACCCGCCTGCCGGCCGCCTTCGTGCTGGGCGCCTGCTGGTTCTTGAGCCATGCTCATCTGCATCTGGCGGCGACCTGGCCGGCGGAACAGGCGGGTGCTGAACGAACGGTTGCTGGCCGGGTGGCCGGGCTGCCGGAGCGCCAGGGCGATCTGCTGCGCTTCATCCTGGTGACCGATCAATCAGGACCACAGATGCTGCCGGAGCGGATCCAGGTCAGCTGGTACCGGCCGCGGGTATACCTGCAGCCCGGCGAACGCTGGCAAATGAATCTTCGCCTGTACCCGCCCGCTGGCCGTCTCAACCCGGATGGCTTTGACCTGACCCGGCACCTGATTGCCCAGGGTGTGACGGCCACAGCTTCAGTCCGCGGCAGGGCGGTGCGCCTGTCCTCCGGGGATTGGGCCGGTGCGGTGGATCGGCAGCGCCAGTATCTTGGCGAGCGGCTGCAGGCTGAAACCACGGGTCTTGATCATGCCGCGCTGTTGCGCGCGCTGGGCCTGGCCGATCGCAGTGCCATTGACCCGGAATTGCGCGAACTGCTGCAACGGACCGGCACGGCTCATTTATTGGCGATTTCGGGTCTCCACATCGGTATGGTCGCGGGATTGGCCGGTTTTCTTGGCGGCTGGCTGCTAAGCCCATTGCTGCTTGTTCAGCCGGCTTTGGATCGGCGCCGAATCGCGCTGATGACCGGGCTGGTGACCGGACTGGGTTATGCCTGGCTGGCCGGGTTTACCTTGCCCACGGTCCGCGCCCTGATCATGCTGTCGGTTGCGGCCACCGCGCTGTCATTGCGCCGCGGTGTACAACCAGCCCACGCCCTGCTTCTGGCGCTGGTGACCGTGTTGCTGATCGACCCGCTGGCCCCGCTGGCGACCGGTTTCTGGCTGTCTTTCAGTGCCGTTGCCGTGCTGGTATGGGCCTTTGCCTGGCGGCCGGGGGCGGGCAGTCATGGCTGGTTGCGCGGACTGATTCTTGCCCAACTGGTGATTGCAGTCGGCATGCTGCCGCTCAATGTCGGGGTCTTCCAGCAGTGGATTCCCGGCGCCTTGCCGGCCAACCTGGTCGCCATCCCGCTGGTCGGGTTGTGGATCCTGCCATCGCTGCTGGCCACCCTGCTGGCCATGCTGGCGGGTCTGCCGGCCGATCTGACGATCGCCATGGCCGAAGCCGGCCTGGGGCTGTTGCTGGCAGCGCTGAACTGGCTTGATGGCCAGGCCTGGACGCATTATCCGGCCGCTGCCGCCGGCGCCTTGTCGGTCGGGATGGCGATGCTCGGCGCGCTCTGGCTGCTGGGCCCGCCTGGCTGGCCGGCGCGCAGCCTCGGCGCTGTTCTGCTGTTGCCCCTGCTGCTGCCGGCTCGAGAAGACCTGGATCCGGAGGTGCTGGAGCTGACCCTGTTCGACGTCGGCGACGGCCAGGCCGTGCTGCTGGAGAGTGCCGGCCGGCGCATGCTGTACGACACCGGGCCTGGCGATGGCGAGGGTCGGGATGCCATCGGCCGTTTGCTGGGGCCGGCCTCAGCCCATCAGGATGGATATGCGCTTGACGGCGTTGTGGTGGCTCGATCTCATCGCGGTCATTCCGGCGGGCTGGCCACGGCCCGCGGCTGGTCGCATCCGCTAAGAATCCGGGTGCCACCGGGTCTGTCCGGGCGCCCTTGCCGGGCGGGGGAGACCTGGGTCCTGGGGCGCTACCACTGGCGCTTCCTGCATCCTTCGGCGGCCCTGCCGGATCTCGGCGACAACAGTGGCTGTGTTGTCCTGCTCGACGGCCCGGGTGGCCGTGTGCTGTTGGCCGCTGGCGTCGACCGGCTGGTCGAAGACCGCTTGCTGGCCGATGATCCGGGGCTGGAGGCGGATGTGCTGGTCATGGCCGCGGGTGGTCATCGGCGGGCCACGAGTGGCTCCTTTCTGGACCGCCTGGCACCGCGGCTTGCGCTGGCATCGGTTGATCGCCATGACCGCTTCGGCCGACCCCACCGAGAGGTGATCGAGCGACTCGAGCAGCGCTCGATCGACTGGCTCGATACTGGCCGCTGCGGCGCGGTGCGCGTGCGCCTGGCGCCAGGTCAGGCACCCACGGTCACCACAGAACGCGGCCGCCGTCGCCAGTTCTGGCATCGCGCAGAGGACTGTCCGTGAACGCGCGCAACCGGCGCGGAGCGATTGCCCGGGGCAAAGCCGTTATCATGCACATTGACGAGGCGATTGTGGTCGGGATTGTGCCGATGAGAATGGATGCAGCATGTTAGAAATCGTGATGGCTGGTGGCTGGCTGATGGCCCCGATCCTGCTTTGTTCGGTGCTGGCAGTGGCGATCATTCTGGAACGCTTTCTCGCCCTCAGGCGGTCGCGGGTTGTGCCCCAGGGTCTGCCGGATCAGGTCCAGCGCTGGGCGGCCCAGGAAGAACTGGATCAGCAGCACATCGAGCAGTTGCGCCTGAGTTCGCCACTCGGCGAGGTACTGGCCGCTGCCCTGGAGCATCGCGACCGGCGCCGCGAGGTGATCAAGGAGGCGGTCGAAGATACCGGACGTCAGGTCATCCACAGCCTGGAGCGGTTTCTCAACACCCTCGGGACCATCGCCGGAATCACCCCGCTGCTGGGTCTGCTTGGCACGGTGATCGGCATGATCCGGGTGTTCAGTGCCATCATGCTGCACGGTGTTGGCGATCCTAATGAAATGGCCGGCGGTATTTCCGAAGCCTTGATTACCACCGCTGCGGGTTTGAGCGTGGCTATCCCGACCTATTTCTTCTACCGCTATTTCCGCGGCCTGGTGCGCGATTACGTGCTGCAGATGGAGGCCCAGGCGCTGAAGCTGCTGCAGGCCATCGAGCACGGTCAGATCAGCCGCCAGAAATTCCACACTCGCGGCGGCAATTGAGCGGAGGATTGCGCCATGCGCCTGCAGGATGAAGACCGTGAGGAACCGGATATCAACCTGACCTCGCTGATTGACGTGGTCTTTCTGCTGCTGATCTTCTTCATGGTCTCGACCACCTTTGATCGCCAGGCCCTGTTGCGTCTGGAACTGCCGGAAGCGGCCACCTCGGAAGCCGACGCCGTTCCGCAGTTGATCGAAGTCACCATCAGCGAGGACGGGCGTATCTTCATCGACAACAGCCTGTTGACGAGCAATACGCAGGCGGCCATTCGAGCCGTGTTGAGCGAGCGGCGTGCCACCAGCCCGGAGATCCCGCTGGTGGTCCGGGCTGATGCCCGGGCCGCGCACGGCCTGGTGGTGCTGGTTCTCGATGCGGCGTCGGCCGAAGGGATCGATCGGGTGGGTATTGCCACCGTTGAAGTGGACGGGGAAGACGGGTGAGCCCGGCAGTTGGCGAGGCGCCGCGCCTGTACCGGCGTCTGCTGGGCTATGTCGGCCGCCAGCGCGGCATCTTCGCGCTGGCGGTCATGGCCGTGGCCCTGGATGCGGCCGGGCAGGGGTTGTTTTTCTACCTCCTCCGTCCGCTGATCGATGACACGATCGCGGCGCCGGATCCGACCCTCAACCTGTGGTTGCCGACGCTCGTGCTGGCCGCGGTGGTATTGCGCATCCTGGGCAATTTCGGCGGCGTGTTCGGCATGGAATGGGTCGGCCGGCGGGTGATCGCCGATCTGCGCGGCGATCTGTTTGGCCGCTACCTGGAACTGCCGGCGGCCTATTTTGACCGCCATTCTTCCGGCCAGATGATTTCGCGGGTGACCTACAACGCCGAACAGGTTGCCCAGGCCACCACGACCGCCCTGATCGGCTCAGTCCGCGACATCCTGACCGTGGTTGCACTGCTTACCGTCATGCTGATCCAGTCGTGGCGTCTGACCATGACCATGCTGTTGCTGGTGCCGGTGATTGCCCTGGTGGTGACCGTCATCAGCCGCCGCTTCCGGCGCATCTCGACCCGTATCCAGGACTCCATGGGTGACGTGACCCATGTAACCGAGGAGGCGGTCAACGGCCACGAGGTGATCAAGGTTTTTGGCGCCAAGAATAAAGAAAAGCAAGCATTTTCAAAAATTAATGAACACAATCGAATACTTCACTTGAAGTTGACCGCCACCCAGTTGGTTTCGTCATCGCTGATCCAGCTCGCTGCCGGCGCGGCTGTGATCGTGCTGCTGATCATTGCCGCCAGTGATTTCATGCGTGCCGAGGTCACCGCCGGTATCTTCATGTCGGTACTGGCGGCCATGGTCGCCTGCATTCCGCCGCTCAAGCGCCTGACCAAGATGCACGTGGTCATCGAGAAAGGCCTGGCCGCCGCCGACAGCATTTTTGCCGTACTTGACACCCCGCCGGAGCCGGACGAGGGAGAAGTCGATCCGGGGCGGGTGCGCGGCGAGATCGAGTTCGATCGGGTCGGTTTCCGCTATCCGGCCGCAGAACTCGCGACCCTGCACGACATCAGTCTGCGCATGGCCCCAGGTACGGTCACCGCGCTGGTGGGCCGTTCGGGTTCCGGCAAGACCACCCTGGCCAAGCTGTTGCCGCGTTTCTACAGTCCCGACAGTGGCCGGATTCGGATCGACGGCGTGGATCTGGCCGACTACGCGCTCGGCGCGCTGCGCCGCCAGATTGCCCTGGTCAGCCAGGACGTGGTGCTGTTCAATGACAGCGTGGCCGCCAACATTGCCTATGGTGGACTGGCCAGTCCATCGCGCGAGGCGATTGAGCAGGCGGCCAGGGCCGCCCATGCCATGGACTTCATCGAGCGCCTGCCGGGTGGGCTGGATGCGTCGATCGGGGAAGGCGGGGCCTTGCTGTCCGGCGGCCAGCGCCAGCGCCTGGCGATTGCCCGGGCGCTGTTGAAAAATGCCCCGATCCTGATTCTGGATGAAGCAACATCGGCCCTCGACGCTGAATCCGAACAGGCGGTGCAGGCCGCACTCGAGGTGCTGATGGCGGGCAGGACCACGCTGGTCATTGCCCACCGCCTGGCGACGGTGCAGAAGGCCGACCAGGTGGTGGTACTCGATGCCGGTCGGGTGGTGGAAAGCGGCACCCACGAGTCATTGCTGGCCAATCGGGATGGCATTTATCACCATTTGCACAAGCTGCAGCTGGTGGAGTCCTGATCTGCGATGGTGGTCGACATGCGCGCCCGGCTGGAGCGCTACGCCAACCGCTTGTGGTACCAGACCGCCAGGCCGGCCTGGCCGTGGCGGATGCTGTCCGCCCTGCACCAGGCGTTGCTGGGTGGGCGCTGGCAGCGCCCGGCCGGGTGGCCGCCGGTACCGGTGATCGTGGTCGGCAACCTGGCCGTCGGTGGCTGTGGCAAGACCCCGACCGTGATCGCCCTGGCCCGCCATCTGGCAGCGGCCGGCCTGCGGGCCGGCATCATCAGTCGTGGTTACCGGCGGCGCGGCGGTGGTCGGCATCCGATCCCGGTGGGTCCGGACAGCGATCCTGACCGCTGCGGTGACGAGCCGGTGCTGTTGGCCCAGGGTACCGGTCTGCCGGTCTGGGTGGGTCGCGATCGCGCCGCGGCGCTGAATGCGGCAGTGACCGCTGGCGTCGAAGTCGTGTTGGCCGACGATGGTCTGCAGCACAGTGGCCTGGCGCGCAGTTTCGAGATTGCCCTGGTCGACGCGCGCCGCCGCTTTGGCAACGGCCGATTGCTTCCGGCCGGGCCGCTGCGCCAACCGGCTGAACGCCTGGCCCAGGTCGATGCAGTGCTCTACCGGACGCCGGCTGACGGTCTGGACAGTCTGGACGGTCCGACGATCGATCCGACCCGCTGTTTCCATCTGCAGGCCGAGGCCCTGCTGCGCCTGAGCGACGGTGAGCGCCTGGCCCCGGACGCGCTGGCCGGTCAAGCGGTCAGCGCGCTGTGCGGAATTGCCGATCCGGACCAGTTCGGAGCCACCCTGCAAGCCCTCGGCCAGCGGCCAGTGGTCCACGCCTTCCCCGACCATCATCGTTTCGCCCAGGCCGATCTGGATGGCATCCCGGAGCCGATCGTGACCACTGCCAAGGATGCGGTCAAGCTGCGCCGGCTGGCGCGACTGCCTGAAGCGCTCCATGTGCTTGAGGTCAGTGCCATCCTGCCGGCCGGGCTGTTGCAGGCGGTGGACGCACATGTGCAACAATTCCAGCCATGAGCGAGCAGTTTCATGTTTTGATTCCGGCCCGCCTGGCCTCGAGCCGATTGCCAGACAAGCCGCTGGCCGACCTGGGCGGCAAATGTCTGGTGGTCCGGGTGCTTGAACGGGCCCTGGCCGCCGGCGCGGCCAGTGTGCATGTGGCCACCGACAGCGAGCGCATTGCCGTGGCGGTGGAGCAGGCCGGAGGCGCGGTGATCATGACCCGGGCCGATCATCTGTCCGGAACCGACCGCCTGGTCGAGGCCGTGGCACGACTGGATCTGCCGGCCGATCGGATCGTGGTCAACCTGCAGGGCGACGAGCCATTGATGCCGGTTTCGGCCATCCGACGGGTGGTCGAAGTGCTGGCAGCCGATCCGGAAGCGCGCATGGCCACGCTCTGGCAGGCGCTGGACGATGAGAGGCAATGGCGCGATCCCAACGTGGTCAAGCTGGTCGCCGACGAGCAGGGCCGGGCACTGTATTTTTCGCGCGCGCCGGTACCGTGGCCGCGCGGACGCGCTTTTCAGGCCGGCGACGGCTGCCGCCACATCGGACTGTACGCCTATCGCGTCGCCGCGCTGGCCGCCTGGCCGGATCTGCCGCCCAGCCGCCTGGAGGCGCTGGAATCGCTGGAACAGCTG
Organism: Wenzhouxiangella sp.; assembly: GCA_046540955.1. Classification (GTDB taxonomy): domain Bacteria; phylum Pseudomonadota; class Gammaproteobacteria; order Xanthomonadales; family Wenzhouxiangellaceae; genus Wenzhouxiangella. The sequence goes on along the minus strand of JBKHEF010000004.1, from coordinate 37,726 downwards.
CGCGCGCTGGCTGCCGGCTGGGCGATTGCCTGCGGCCAGGCGCCGGAACCGGTGCCGCCCGGCATCGACACAGCGGAAGATCTGGCGCGCATCCGGGCCCGACATTTCCAAACCATCATGACGCCATGAAAAGCATCCTGTTCGTCTGTCTGGGCAATATCTGTCGCAGCCCCACCGCCAAGGCGGTGTTTGACCACAAGCTGGCCGCGGCCGGGATCGATCTGGTCACCGACTCGGCCGGGACCGGCGACTGGCACATCGGCCACCCGCCGGATCCGCGCTCGCTGGCTTTCGCCCATCGCTGGGGTGTGGACATGAGTAACCAGCGGGCCCGTCAGGTCCAGCCGCAGGACTTTGTCCGCTTCGACCGGATTTATGCCATGGACCGCGCCAACCTGAGCGCCCTGCAGCGCATGGCCCCGGCCGATGCCATCGCCCGGGTCGAGCTGGTCATGAGTCTGGCCCCCGACTACGGTCTCGACGAGGTGCCTGATCCCTACTATGGCGGTGACGACGGCTTCCAGCGGGTCATCGACATGCTGGAAAGCGCGGCCGACCGGCTGATCGCGGAGTTGCACGCCCGACCCCGATGAGTTCTTTCGATGGTGCTGCTTTCGCCCGCAGTCTGACCACCGGCCCGGGCGTTTACCTGATGAAAGACGCCGAAGGCCGGGTGCTGTATGTCGGCAAGGCGCGCAATCTGCGGCGCCGGGTGGCGAGTTATTTCGACCGCCGCGACAAAGGGCCGAGGATCAACCTCATGGTCGGCAAGACGGCTGCCATGGAGGTCAGCCTGACCCGGACCGAGGCCGAGGCCCTGCTGCTGGAGAACGAGTGGATCAAGTCGTTCCGGCCGCGCTTCAACATCAATCTGCGCGACGACAAGAGCTATCCCTGGATCCGGCTCGATACCTCGCATGAGTTCCCTCGCATCGCTTTTTACCGGGGCAGTCGCAAGCCGCCGGGGGAGTACTTCGGGCCTTACTCCAGTGCTGGCGCGGTGCGCGAATCCTTGAGCGAGATCTACCGTCTGTTCGGGCTGCGCCAGTGTCGCGACAGCGTTTTTGCCCATCGCAGCCGACCCTGCCTGCAGTACCAGATCGGACGCTGTTCGGCGCCGTGTGTCGGCTATGTGTCGTCCGCAGACTACGCCCGTGACGTCGATGCCGCCCGGCGCCTGCTCAAGGGTGAGGATGCCGCGGTGATTGAATACCTGGCCGAGCGGATGCGGGCGGCCAGCCAGGCGCTGGATTTCGAACAGGCAGCCCGGCTGCGTGATCATATCCAGTCGCTGCAGCGGGTGCGCTCCAGCCAGTTCGTGGCCGGTGGCAGCGAAAGCCTGGACGTTATCGGCTTGTACCTGGAAGGCGGCCAGGCGGCGGTGCAGGTGGTCGAGTTCCGCCAGGGTCGCAACACGGGTGGGCGCTGTTTCTTTCCCGGCAATCTGCACGAGGGCCTGACCGACAGCGACATCATGAGCGCATTTATCGGCCAGTATTACGCCGAGCGCATTCCGCCGGCCGAAATCCTGCTGTCGCACTCGCCGGCCGAGGCTGACCTGTGGACCGAAGCGCTGGGCCGGCGGCGCTCAGCCCGGGTGGCGTTGCGCTGGCGCCTGCGCGGTCAGCGCCGGCAATGGGTGCGCCTGGCCGAGACCAACGCCGCTGATGCCCTGCGCCGGCGCCGGGTCGAGCGCGACCAGGTGGGTCGTGGCTTGCAGGCGCTGGCCGAGCTGATTGATCTGGATCAGCCACCGCAGCGCATCGAATGCTTCGACATCAGCCATATTTCCGGGACTGAAACGGTTGGTGCCTGCGTTGCATTCGGGCCTGAAGGCGCGCTGAAGAAACAGTACCGACGCTACAATATCAGCGGGATCGAGCCCGGCGATGATTACGCGGCCATGGCCCAGGTACTCGTCCGGCGCTACCGCGGCGCTCTGGAGCAGGCTGAAAACCTGCCGGATCTGATCCTGATCGATGGTGGCGCGGGCCAGCTTGGCCGGGCCCGCCAGGTCCTGGGCGAACTGGGGTTGGACGCCATCCGGCTGGTTGGCGTGGCCAAGGGTGCCGCGCGCAAGGCCGGCCACGAGCGTCTCATCGTCGGTGACCGGCAAGTCGTTCCCGGCCCGCATCATCCAGCCTCGCATCTGATTCAGCAGGTTCGTGACGAAGCCCACCGCTTCGCCATTACCGGACATCGCCGGCGGCGTCAGAAACGGGCCCAGTCCTCACCGCTGGAGGGTATCGCCGGCGTGGGCCCGGCGCGCCGACAGAAGTTGCTCAGCCATTTTGGCGGCCTCCAGGGATTGGCCAAGGCCAGCGCGGACGACCTGATGAAAGTCCCGGGCATTCATCGCGCCCTGGCCGAACGGATTGTCGAGTTCCTGCGAGACGCGTCAATCTGAGTCAAAGCCCTGACCGGGAGGGCAAAGTACGGGATAATTGGCCACTTGAGACAGGATTCCGGCAAGTGCAGCTGACCATTCCCACCATTCTGACCCTGCTTCGGATCGTCATGATCCCGGTCCTGGTGATCGTGTTCTATCTGCCGTTTTCCTGGGCCAACCTGGCCGCGCTGCTGGTTTTTATCGGCGCTGCCATCACCGACTGGCTGGACGGCTGGATTGCCCGGCGATTTGGCATGATGAGCGCGTTCGGCGCATTTCTCGACCCGGTTGCCGACAAACTGATGGTGGCCGCAGCGCTGATTCTGATCGTCCAGCGCAACCCGGAGTTGCTGGTGGCGATTTCCGCGGCAGTCATCATCGGCCGCGAGATCACGGTCTCGGCGCTGCGCGAATGGATGGCCGCATTGGGCGAGGGCGCCCGGGTCAAGGTCGCCTGGGCCGGCAAGATCAAGACCGTTCTGCAGATGGTCGCGATAGGTTTTCTGCTCTATGCCCAGGATCTTCTGGGTTTACCGGTTCTGACGATTGGAATCTGGCTGCTGGTCGCGGCCGCCATCCTGACCATTGTTTCCATGATCAGCTACCTGCGTGCGGCCTGGCCGGCGGTGCGGCAGCAACGCTGAGACGAGGTGCGCTGATGGGCAAGAAATCCGCCAAAAACCAACCCAACCAGGCCGAGCAGGCTGACCGCCATGTCCTGTACGAGGCCAGCGTGCAGGATCCCGAGGCTGAACTGGAATTCGTCGCCGAGACCTTTCGCGGGCTGACCGGCCGACCGCTCAGGCGGATCCGCGAGGACTTCTGCGGCACGGCCAATACCGCCTGCCAGTGGGTAAGAATGGATCGCTCGCACGAGGCGATCGGCGTCGATCTGGACCCGGCCGTGCTCGACTGGGGACGAAGACACCACCTGACCGCGCTCAAGCCGGAGGCGCGGCAGCGGTTGCGTTTGATCGAAAGCAATGTCCTGGAAGTCGCCAGCGAGCCAGTCGATGCCATCCTGGCGATGAATTTCAGCTATTACCTGTTTACCCGGCGCGACCTGCTGCGGGCCTACTTCGAGCGTGCCCGGGCCGGGCTTTGCGATGACGGCATCCTGTTCCTCGATGCCTTCGGTGGCTACGACGCGCACCGCGAAATCGAGGAGCGCACCGAGTACGACGATTTCACCTACGTCTGGGACCAGGCCAGCTTCGATCCCATCCATCACCACATGACCTGCCGGATCCACTTCGAATTCAGCGACGGTTCGGCCCTGCAGAATGCCTTCGAGTACCACTGGCGGCTGTGGACGCTGCCGGAGATTCGCGAGATCCTGCTCGAGGCCGGGTTTGCCCGGGCGACGGTCTATTGGGAGGGGACCGACGAAGAGACCGGCGAGGGTGATGGCGAATATTCACCGGCCGAGGTCGGTGACGCTGATGCCGGCTGGATCGCCTACATCGTCGCCGAGAAAACCTTGTCCCACTAAGCAATATGGAGAACACATGACCACATTTCGCAGCGAACGCGACAGCATGGGTGAACTGCAGGTGCCGGCAGATGCCCTGTGGGGCGCCCAGACCCAGCGCGCCGTCAACAATTTTCCGGTCAGCGGCCAGGCCATGCCGGCGGCCTTCATCCGCGCGCTGGGGCTGATCAAGGGCGCCTGTGCCGAAGCCAACGAGGCCCTCGGCCTGCTCGAACCGGATCGTGCCCGCTCGATTCGGGCGGCTGCCCGGCAGGTGGCCGGCAACGAGCTCGACGCGCATTTTCCGGTTGACGTTTACCAGACCGGATCGGGGACCAGTTCCAACATGAATGCCAACGAGGTCATTGCCCGCCTGGCCGATCCTGATGGTGAACTGGGCATCCACCCCAACGATCACGTCAACATGGGCCAGAGTTCCAATGACGTGATTCCGACCGCGATCCAGGTCAGTGCCTGCCTTCAGGCCAGCGGACACCTGCTGCCGGCCCTCGATCACCTCCACGCGGTGCTGCTCAAGCGCGCGGCGGAACTGGCTGACGTGGCCAAGACCGGACGCACCCATCTGATGGACGCCATGCCGGTGACCCTCGGCCAGGAACTGGAAGCCTGGGCGGCCCAGATGGCCAGCGCCCGGGCCCGCATCCACGATGCCCTGGGCCGGCTGCGTCGCCTGCCCCAGGGCGGGACGGCGGTTGGAACCGGCATCAACGCCCACCCGGAGTTCGGCGTCCGGGTCGCCGCGGCGCTCAGCGCGGAAACCGGATTCGAATTTGCCTCGGCCGACAACAAGTTCGAAGGCATCGGCAGCCAGGACGCGGCGGTCGAGTTGTCGGGCCAGCTCAAGAGCCTGGCCGTGGCCCTGATGAAAATGGCCAACGACTTGCGCTGGATGAATTCCGGACCACTGGCCGGACTGGGTGAAATCGAGCTGGAGGCGCTGCAGCCGGGCAGCTCGATCATGCCCGGCAAGGTCAACCCGGTCATCCCGGAAGCCGCCTGCATGGTGGCCGCCCGGGTCATCGGCAACGACACCACGATCACTGTGGCCGGGCAGTCGGGCAATTTCCAGCTCAACGTCATGCTGCCGGTGGTCGCGGCAACGCTGCTGGAGAGTCTGGACATCCTGGGCAACGTGGTGCGCCTGATGGCTGACAAGGCGATTGCCACGTTTGCGGTGCGCCACGACCAGCTCGAGGCCGCGCTCAGCCGCAATCCCATTCTGGTGACGGCATTGAACTCGGTCATCGGCTATGAAAAAGGCGCCGCAGCAGCCAAGCAGGCCTACCGCGAGGGTCGGCCGATCATTGATGTTGCCCTCGAGGTGACCGATCTGACCCGCGAAGAGCTGGAAAAGCTGCTCGACCCACTCAAGCTCACCCGGGGCGGGCTGTAGCCGCCTGAACATCGATTGATGCGCTGGCGTCCGCCGCCGGAGCAGTCGAGCCGCTACGTCACCGCAGCCGGTTTCCGCCGGCTGCGCGGTGAGCTCGAGCAGTTGTGGCCGGCCCGTCGCGATGTGGTCGCCGCGCTGAGCGCGGCGGCGGCCGAGGGCGATCGCTCGGAAAACGCCGAGTACATCTATCGCAAGAAGCAGTTGCGCGAGATGGACCGGCGGATCCGCTACCTGCAAAAGCGTCTCGACCAGGTCCGGCCGGTCGGGGATCCGCCCGGTGATCGCGACCGGATCTTTTTCGGTGCCAGGGTCGAGGTCGAGGATCAGGCCGGGCAGCTCGCCACCTACCGGATCGTCGGGGCCGACGAAATCGGCTGGTCACCGGAACACATCTCGGTCGACTCACCGGTGGCCCGGGCCCTGCTGGGCCGGCGCCTGGACGAGGAGGTGCTGGTGCCCGTGCCCGAGGGTGAGCGCTGCCTGGTCGTGCGGGCGATCGACTATCCGGGCTCTTGAAACTTTCCCGGGCCATTCCCATCTAAGCCAACGAGAGCGCCGGAAGGGCTCTCGTTAAGGTCCGGCCTGATGGGCAGGCGGATCGCAATCTAACTTACCACTTATTGCTTCTGATGGAGGATAAGACCATGACCAACTTTGATCTCACACCCCTGTACCGCACCGCGATCGGCTTTGACCGCCTGGCCGACATGCTGTCCAACGCCTCGCGCGTGGAGTCCGGCGGTTATCCGCCCTACAACATCGAGTCGCTGGGCGAGGATCGCTACCGCATTACCATGGCGGTGGCCGGGTTTGCCGAAGACGAGCTGGATATCGTGACCGAGCGCAATACGCTGACCGTTTCCGGCAGCAAGTCCGAAAACGATGAGTCCAGCGAAGGTGAGCTGCTCTACCGCGGCATTGCGACGCGCTCGTTCGAACGGCGGTTCCAGCTGGCCGACCATGTCGAAGTCCACGGCGCCCGGCTGGAGAACGGTCTGCTGCATATCGAGCTCAAGCGTGAACTGCCCGAGCAGATGAAGCCGCGCAAGATCGAAATCGGTAGCGGCCGTCTGATCGACAGCGAAAAGAAGGCCAAGGCCGCCTGATCCTGGCGCCGGTTCACCGATCCGGTGACATCACAGGGGCACCCGACTTCGGGTGCCCCGTTTTTATACGATAATGGGCCGATGTCGGCCACCCTGGAAAAATCTTCCCCCTGGCTCGTTCTGTATCCGCTCTGGCAATGGCTGGTGTTCATGCCGGTGGCGGTCGCGATCACCGTGATTGGTGGCCTGCTGGCGGTTCCGGTTTCGCTGGTCTCGCCGCGCGCGGCCAATCTGTCAATCGCCGTGACCTGGAGCCGGATCCTGGCCCGGCTGACCCCGGCCAGGGTCGAGGTGGACGGGCGGGAGCATATCGTGCCGGGCCAGTCCTACGTGGTCGTGGCCAACCACCAAAGCCAGTTTGACATTCCCCTGGTCTATGGTTACTGCGGCCTGGATCTGCGCTGGGTCATGAAGGCCGAACTCAATCGCATCCCGTTCATCGCCTCGGGCTGCCGCGCCATCGGCCATATCTTCATCGACCGTTCGGATCCCGGGCAGGCCCGAGATGCCATCAATCAAGCCGTGGGCCGTCTGCAGCCGGGCACCGGCATCCTGTTTTTCGCCGAAGGCACGCGCAGCCGCAGCGGCGCCCTGCTGCCGTTCAAGAAGGGGGCGTTCCGGGTGGCGGTGGATCAGCAGTGGCCGATTTTGCCGATGACCGTCAGCGGTACCCGGGATGTCTTGCCGCCCGGCACCTTGCGCCTGCGACCGGGCACGGTGCGCCTGCAGATCCACCCGCCGGTGCCGGTGGCAGGTCTGGCGGTGGGCGATCTGGATGACTTGCGTCACCGGGTCCGTGACCGCATCGCTTCGGCGCTGCCGGGTGCGGGCTGATGCAGCTGCATGTTCCCGATCCGCGCTATACGACCTCTGCGCGGGCAAAAACCAGCTTCGTGCTGGCCGTCAAACTGGCTTTTGGCTTTGTGGTGCTGGTCTGGCTGGCCTTCGGTATCCAGGCTGTGATCGGTCCGGAGATGACGCGCCTGGGCCTGCGTCCGCGTGAGCTGTCCGGGCTGGTCGGACTGGTGACGACACCGCTGTTGCACGGCAGCCTGGCCCACCTGGTGTCGAACACGGTGCCGCTGTTTGTCGGTGGGGTGGCGCTGCTCTTCCTGTATCCCAACTCCAGCCTGCGGGTCCTGCCCGTGCTTTATCTGGGTTCGGCCGCACTGGCCTGGACTTTTGCCCGACCGAGCATTCATATCGGTGCCAGCGGGCTGGTCTATGGCATGCTCACCTACGTGTTCCTGGCCGGCATCCTGCGCCGCGATCTGCGCTCGGTCGGCGTATCGCTGATGATCTGGTTCTTTTATGGCTCAATGGTCTGGGGCGTGTTCCCGCTGGCTGCCCGGATGAGCTGGGAGTTGCATGCCAGCGGCCTGGTGCTGGGGGCGATGCTGGCCTGGTTATACCGGGGCTGGGATCGGGCGCCGGTCAGGACCTATGACTGGGAGCATGAGGAAGACATGCCAGCCTCAGCGTGGGCACCGAAGGCGCATCAAGACGAGCGGCGACAGCATGATCGCGACTGGCCCGGGCTGCACTGACTGGAAGCAATGAGATGCTGGTCCGACGGGTCTTCGCGCTGCTGCTGACTTTGGCCATTCTGGTCGTGATGGTTGGTTTTTTTCTGCCCCGGGTGACGGTGGTCCAACGTTCCCTGGTCATCGAGCGGCCGGCCGAGCTGGTGTTCGAGGCCCTGCAGGACTTGCGCCATTTCCCTCACTGGGCGCCCTGGTTCGAGCGCGGTGCGGAAATCAACTATCGCCTGGAAGGTCCGGTCAGCGGGGTTGGATCAACCCTGGTCTGGAGCGCCGAGCATGGCGGTGGCGGACGCATGTGGGTGACCGGGGTGGAGGCACCGCGTCGGATCGATCTGAAGATGGAACTCGGTGAGACCGAAAGCGAAGGCTTTTTCCTGATAGAACCAGCTGCCGGTGCCAGCCAGTTGGTGACCTGGGGCCTGCGCGTTGAAGCGGACCGCTTCGATCTGGTCGGGCGCTATATGTTTCTGCTGTTGCCTGGACTGATTGGCCCGGAGTATGCACGTGGGCTGGAGCAACTGGCGGACTACCTCGAAGCCCACCCGGGAATGCCACCACTGCCGCCTGAGGAAACATCTTCAGGCGGTTGATCCGCTTTCGGCAAGTTGCTCCGGCGTGATGGCCAAGGCCTGGAAGCGGTGCTGCCAGTTTCCGATGTAGTCAGGTCGTGAAGTGCCGGCTGAGAGAACGGCGCCGAACTCATCGCCGTCGAGCAGGCGCGCGCCCATGCGTTCCAGATGCGGGTTCCAGACCTGGCAGTCGGCGAGCAGGAAGTCCCAGCGCTGCAAGGCGTGCATGAGCGCGACCAGGGCAATCTTCGAGGCATCGCGCCGGCGATGAAACTTCGATTCGGCGAAGAAGATCTTGCCCACAGCCAGGCCGTACAGGCCGCCGGCCAGATCGTCATCAATCCAGACCTCGAGACTGTGGGCGTGCCCGTCGTGGTGCAACTGGATGAAGGCCTCGCGCAACTCAGGCGTGATCCAGGTACCCCTCTGGTCATCGCGGGGAGCTGCGCAGCCATCGATGACGCCGACGAAATCCTCATCCATGCTCAGGCGGAAGCCGCCACCGCGCAGGGTCCGGCGCAAGCGCCGGCTGATGTGGATGAAACCGGGCAGCAGGACCGCGCGCGGCGATGGTGACCACCACAGAATCGGAGCTGTTTCGTACCACGGAAATATACCCTGGCGATAGGCCCGCAACAGACGTTCCGGCTCCAGGTCGCCACCCCAGGCAAGCAGGCCGTCCGGGTGGGTGACCGCTGCTGGATCGGGGAAGCGCCCTGCTGGGTCCGGAGAGAGTTGGGGAATGCGGTGGCGAACCATGGTCGGTGCTTCAAGGGCAAGGAGTGTTCAGGCAAACGGCACCAGGCTGTCGAGGTGCTGGCGATATTGCATCAGTGCCTGCGCTTCGCCTTCGAGGTAGCGCGCGATCGCCTGGCGCATGCCCGGATGGCGGATATAGTGGAACGATCGCGTCCGGGTCGGCACAAAGCCGCGCCGGATCTTGTGTTCGCCCTGGGCGCCGGGCTCGAAGGCCGTCAGGCCATGCCGGATACAGAACTCGATGCCCTGGTAGTAACAGGCTTCAAAGTGGACGTCCCTGCTGTCGACCAGGCTGCCCCAGTAGCGGCCGTAAAGCCGGTGACCGTCATGCCAGAATATCGCTGCGGCCAGGTCTTCCCCATCACGCGCGGCCAGGCAGACCTGGAACTGGTTGCCGAACCGGCGTGCGGTGTCGGCAAAAAAATCGCGGTTGAGGCTGGGCAGATTGCCGTAGAGGGCAAACGTGGTCTCGTAGCAGCGAGTGATCAGATCGAAGTCGTCATCGTTCAGGCTGGGGCCGCCTTTCCAGCGCAGCTGCCAGCCGGCATCGACGACCTTGCGGCGTTCAGCGCGGATATTCTTGCGGGCCTTGCGCCGGAAACGATCGAGGAAGTCATCAAAGTCGCGGTAGCCCGGGTTGTGCCAGTGAAACTGCCAGTCAAAGCGCTCCAGCCAGCCGGCCGCGCGCAGGATCCTGGCGTCTTCTTCGCGGCAGAAATTGACCCCGGCTGAGGACAAGCCGTCGCGCTGCACGATCTCGACCAGGCGGTCGACCAGCGCAGCTGCTGCCGACGGATCCGATTGGGCACCGAGCAGGCGCGGCCCGGTGACCGGCGACAGCGGAGCGGCCACCAGCAGCTTGGGATACCAGCGCAGCCCGGCCTGGTGGGCAGCCCGTGCCCAGGCCCAGTCGAACACGAATTCGCCGTGGGAGTGATGTTTGATCCAGCCGGGCAGGGCGGCCCTGACCGCATCGCCATCGCGCTCGGTCAGGAACAAGGGCGCCCATCCGGTCGACCCGGCGATGCAGCCGGCCTGATCCAGCCCATCAAGGAAATCCCAGTGGACAAAAGGGCCGGTGTTCGGGCTCAGACCCTGCCAGCTTGCCCGGTCGGGCAGCGCCGGGGCCTCGAGCGGATCAAGCTCAGGCGGTCTGATCGTCAAGGAACTTTTCGGCATCCAGAGCGGCCATGCAGCCGAAGCCTGCCGAAGTCACGGCCTGGCGGTAGACATGGTCAGCCACATCACCGGCGGCAAACACGCCCGGGACGCTGGTGGCGGTGGCCATGCCTTCCAGCCCGCTGCGAATCTGGATGTAGCCATCTTTCATGTCCAGTTGGCCGACGAAGATCCTGGTATTTGGATCATGGCCAATGGCGATGAAGACCGCATCAAGATCGATCTCGCTGGTCGCCCCAGAGTGGACATCGCGCACCCGCATGCCGACCACGCCATCCTCATCGCCCAGGACCTCATCGAGGACGTGGTTCCAGCACAGCTCGACCCGGCCTTCTTCAACCCGCTGGAGCAGGCGTTGCTGGAGGATTTTTTCCGCCCGCAGTTCATCCCGGCGGTGGACCAGGGTGACCTTGCTGGCGATGTTGGCCAGGTACAGCGCTTCCTCGACCGCGGTATTGCCGCCGCCGATCACCGCTACCGGCTTGTTGCGGTAAAAGAAGCCATCGCAGGTTGCGCAGGCCGACACACCGCGGCCGAGCAGGGCCTGCTCGGACGCCAGGCCGAGGTAGCGGGCCGAAGCGCCGGTGGCGATGATCAGGGCATCGCAGGTATAGACGCCGTTGTCGCCTTCAAGCCGGAAAGGCCTTGTAGCGAGGTCGGCTGTGTGAATATGGTCGAAAATCATTTCGGTGTTGAACGCCTCGGCATGCGCGGCCATGCGTTGCATCAGCTCCGGGCCCTGCAGATCGGGGTAGTCGCCGGGCCAGTTTTCAACATCGGTGGTAGTGGTCAGCTGCCCGCCCTGCTGGATGCCGGTGATGATCGCCGGCTTGAGGTTGGCGCGCGCGGCGTAGACCGCTGCAGTGTAGCCGGCCGGTCCGGAACCGAGGATCAGCAGGCGAATGTGGCGGGGGTCGGACATGTATACTTCTCCGGATATTTCAGGGTCAAACGGCCAACCGGTTCAGGTCGGGTCGTCAATGCGGTATTACAAGCGCCTGAAGGCAACCTTTCTAAGATAACAGCCGATGAGACGGCAGTGAGGCCGGGAACGGTGGCTGACATCACCGTGATGGCAATTTGACAACCATGGATGGAGAGCACGGATGCGGATTGGGATACCGACGGAGATCAAGACACTGGAGGGGCGCGTCGGTCTGGTGCCGGCGGCTTGCGGTGATCTGGTCAGGGCCGGGCACGAGGTTTTCGTGCAGGCCGGTGCCGGACTGAAGAGTGGTTTTGCCGACGCGGATTTCGAACGAGTCGGCGTCCAGGTCCTGCCTGACGCGGCCGCCCTGTTCGGTCAGGCCCAACTGGTCGTCAAGGTCAAGGAACCGGTTGCGGGCGATCTCGATCACCTGCGCGCCGAGCACCTGCTGTTCTGTTATCTCCACCTGGCCGCCGAGCCTGAACTGACCGAGCGCCTGCTGGACATCGGTCTGACCGGGGTTGCTTTCGAGACGGTCGAAATGGACGACGGCTCACTGCCGTTGCTGGCCCCGATGAGCAACATCGCCGGGCGGATCGGGGTCCAGGTGGCGACCCATCTGCTGCACCAGCCCCAGGGCGGACGCGGCATTCTGCTGGGCGGCCTGCCGGCCGCCGATCGCGGCCACGTGGTGGTTCTGGGTGCCGGGGCTGCCGGCGGCAATGCCGCGCGGCTGGCCGCCGCAACCGGGGCCCGGGTGACGGTGTTCGACAAGCGCCCGGACCGGCTGGCCGAGATGATGGCCATCGGGCCCAATGTCTCGGCGCTCTATCCCTATGCCGAAACGGTCGCTGATTTCGTCGCTGGCGCGGACATGGTCATCGGCGCGGTCCTGGTGACTGGCGCGCGCGCCCCCCACGTGGTCAGTCGGGAGATGATCAGGGCCATGGCCGACGGCAGCGTAGTGGTCGATATTTCGGTTGATCAGGGCGGCTGTTTCGAGACGACTCACCCGACAACTTACGCCGATCCGACCTACCAGGTCGATGGCGTGACCCATTTTGCCGTCACCAACATGCCCGGTGCGGTGCCGCGCACCTCCAGCCAGGCGCTGTCGGCGGCCATTCTCCCCTATGTGCAGCGCATGGCGCGACCGGACTGGGCCCAGTCGGCCGAGCTTTCGCGCGGCATCAACGTGCGCGCCGGCCAGATCGTCCATCCAGCGTTGCGCCGCGACGAATGAGCGCGGCGACGACGACAGGGTAGAGCAGAGGGTTTCGGGCATGCCGCGAGCGTCGAGCAAGAAACCTGCGGTCCAGGATGCGCGCGCCGTGGCCATGGCCCGGCGGCTGTCAGAAGCGTCGTTTCTGCTGATCCTCGTCGTTGCCTTGTATTTGTTGCTCAGCCTGGCCAGCCATGACCCGCTTGATCCGGGCTGGTCGCGGGCAGCGGCAGAAGCGGATATTCGCAATCTCGGCGGGCGGTTGGGCGCCTGGCTGGCCGACCTGTTCCTTTTTCTGTTCGGCTACATGGCCTACGCTGCGCCGGTGCTGATCCTCGTGCTGGGTTTGCGCCTGTTGCGCGAGCGGACCGAGCCGGCCGGGCTGGTGGAGTGGTCGGTACGCGCCGGCGGCATGGTGCTGATGGTGGTGACCGGATGCGTGCTGCTGGCCCTGCAAACGCGGGGCAGCCTGCCCCAGGCGGGAGGTGCGCTTGGGGACATGCTGGCCGAGCCGCTGACCTCGGTACTGGGCCTGACCGGCTCCGTCCTGATTCACCTGGCCCTGTTTCTGGCCGGTACCACCCTGCTGACCGGGCTGTCCTGGATCGCGGTGGTCGATCGCACCGGCTACTGGGCCCTGGCCGGGGTTGAGGGGCTGGCCGGCAAGGTCAATCATGCCCGCGAGTGGTGGCATGGCCGCCAGGCGCGGGCGGTGCGCGAGGAAGTCCGCAAACAGGATACGATCAAGCGCAAGGGCCGGGCCGAAGTCAAGATCGAGCCCCAGGTCGAACCGCAGGTCTCCAGGCGCGAGGATCTGCGTCAGCGTCAGCAGCCCCTGTTCAAGAACTTGCCGGAAGGCGGGCTGCCGCCGCTGGACCTGCTTGACGAGCCCGGGATACAGCGGGCCGGCTACTCGGAGGAGACCCTCAAGGCGATGAGCCGCCAGGTCGAACTCAAGCTGGCCGATTTCGGAGTCGAGGCCGAGGTGGTGGCGGTGCATCCCGGGCCGGTGATCACCCGCTTCGAGCTGCAGCCGGCGCCCGGTGTCAAGGGTTCCCAGATTTCCAACCTGGCCAAGGACCTGGCCCGGGCCCTCAGTGTGATTTCGGTCCGGGTCGTCGATGTCATCCCTGGCAAGAGCGTGATCGGTCTGGAAATTCCCAATCAGAACCGCGAGATCGTCCATCTGCGCGAGATTCTTGCCGCCGAGGCCTACACCAAGGCCTCCTCGCCCCTGACCCTCGGCCTGGGCAAGAGCATTTCGGGCAAGCCCCTGACCGCCGACATCTCGCGCATGCCGCACCTGCTGGTCGCCGGCACCACCGGATCGGGCAAGTCGGTGGCGATCAACGCCATGATCCTGAGCCTGCTCTACAAGGCCACCCCCGACCAGGTCCGCCTGATCATGGTTGATCCGAAAATGCTCGAACTGTCGGTCTACGAGGGGATCGGCCACCTGCTGACCCCGGTGGTGACCGACATGAAGGAGGCGGCCAACGCGCTGCGCTGGTGCGTGGCCGAAATGGAGCGGCGCTACCGGCTGATGGCCGCCCTCGGGGTGCGCAACCTGGCCGGCTACAATCGCAAGGTGCTCGACGCCATCCAGCACAACCGGCCTATACCCGACCCGATGGTGCCACCCGAGACCCTGGCCGAGGGTGAATCGCCGCCGACCCTGGAGCGACTGCCGTTCATTGTCGTTGTCGTCGACGAGTTCGCCGACATGATGATGATCGTCGGCAAGAAGGTCGAGCAGCTGATTGCGCGCCTGGCCCAGAAGGCGCGTGCCTCGGGCATTCACCTCATCCTGGCGACCCAGCGGCCGTCGGTCGACGTGATTACCGGCCTGATCAAGGCCAACATTCCCACCCGGATGGCCTTCCAGGTCTCATCGCGCATCGATTCGCGCACCATCCTCGACCAGCAGGGCGCCGAGCAATTGCTGGGCCACGGCGACATGCTCTACCTGCCGCCAGGCTCCGGCCTGCCCGAGCGCATCCACGGCGCCTTCGTCGATGACCACGAGGTCCACGCCGTGGTCAGCTGGCTCAAGCAGCAGGGTGAGCCGGACTATCTCGAGGAAGTGCTGGCCGAGACCCAGACCACGGCCGACGGCCAGACGATCGGAGCCAACGGCCTGCCGGAGTCCGGCGGCAGCGACTCCGACGATGAACTTTACGACAAGGCCGTTGCCTATGTGCTGGAGAGCCGGCGGGCCTCGATATCCAGCGTGCAGCGGCAATTGCGCATCGGCTATAACCGGGCCGCCCGCCTGATCGAGGAAATGGAGGCCCAGGGCGTTGTCAGCCCGCCGGAGCATAATGGCCAGCGCGAAGTGCTGGCGCCTGCGCCGCCGCGCGATTGATCCATTCACTGTCTGCCAAGGAGTCCGCCATGCTGCGGCTGATGATGTGCCTGCTGGTGATTCTGCCGGGCCTGCTGCGGGCCGATGCCGAGGCCGATCTTGACCGCTTCGCCGGGGGGCTGGAGACGCTGTCGGGGAGTTTTCGCCAGATTATTGTTGACAGCGATGGTTTTGTTGTAGAGGAATCCGAAGGCGAGCTGTATTTCCGCGCCCCTGATCGCTTCCGCTGGGATTATGCCGAGCCATTTCCGCAACAACTGATCGCTGATGGTGAACGTCTCTGGCACTTTGATGAAGGATTGGAGCAGGTCACCGTGCGCGACCAGCCCGAGGCCGCGGAATCGGCCCTGCTGGTCTTGACCCGGCCCGATCTGATTGAGCGTTTCTACCGCGTCGAGCCATCCGGACTGGCCGATGAGCTGCGATTCGTGCCGCTCGACAGCGAGGCCGGGTTCGAGCGTGCCAGCCTGCGTTTTGTCGACGGCATCCCGGTGGCGCTGGAGTTCATCGATCGTCTGGTCGGCCAGATGACGGTCATCGAGTTCGATTCACTCCAGCGCAATCCTGAACTGGACGACGGCCTGTTCCATTTCGAGCCCCCGGCCGGGGTCGATGTGCTTGAGGGTTATTGATCGTCAGGCGGGTCCTGCCGGGCAGGCCGGCGGCGATCGGTACCGGGGAAACGTCCACTGAGGGCGGAAAACCGATCTGCCCGCGGTGTTGGCTGTCGTTCCGGGTGCGGCGCGGCGGTCGGTGGCGGCCAGTAAGGGACCTGCAGCAGGGGTGGGGAGCTGCGATCGGTCGCCGGTCGCCGTGGCACGGGCGCGGGCGCGGTGGTCTCGGGAGGCTGTGGGCGCTGAAGGCGGGCGCGACGCTGCTCGAGAAAGGCCTGGTTGGCCGCGATCCGTTCCTCGAGCCGTGGCGGTGGGTCAATGACGCTCAGGCGGCGGGTGGCCTTGTAGGGCAGGGCCTGCTGATCGCAGGGCGTGTCACTGAACACGACACTGCCGTCGGACCCGGCGCAGCGATAAACCGTCTCTGCCGCTGCCGAGTTCATTGCCATCCCGGCTGCGAGCATGACCAGCCCGGCCACAAGGCGCCGGAGGTGGGGCTGGCGGTCGTCCATCAGGCCCCGTCCGGACGGTGAAACAGTCGGCGCAGGCGGGCCTGGAGGTTGTCGGCGTTGACCACCACGATGAACACCTTGCGCAGCCGTCCCTCGGGACACTCCAGCGCCTGCACGCCATGCCAGGAGTTGCCCTGACGCTGGAACAGCAGCGAGCGATTCCCCATGGCGTCGGCCACCCAGGACTGATCGAAATCATCGAAATCGGGTGCGCTGCTGCGGGCAAAACGTCCGCCATCGTCGAGGATGACGGTCTGGCCGCCCCAGTTGCGATCCCACTCATCTTCGGTATTGAAGTAGAAAATGTGCGACCCGAGCTTGCGCTTTGCGTCGCAGTGGGGCGAGACCGAGGCGCCGCGCGGGGCATAGTGCCAGTGGTAGCTCAGACGGAAGCGGCGGGTGGCAAACAGCCTTGCCAGCCAGTCCTGGTAGACCGGACCATTGAGTTCGGCGATGAATTGATGCCAGGCCGGGTGCAGATCGAGATCGGGCCGATATTCCAGTGCGTAACGGTCATGGGGCTTTTGCCCATGGGCGCGCTTGCGGCCGAAGCTGGCTTTCATCTGCCCGATGTCCGGCAGATTCTGGCGCAGCAGGTCGAAGCCCTCAGGGCTTAGCAAGCCTTCCGGATTCAGCCAGGGATAAGGATGGGCCTGGCGAAAACTGGCGGTCTCGATGGCGTTGAGGCGGTCGGGATCCAGAATCATCTGTTCAGTGCTCATGGGAATTTACTGTGTGCTTGATCGGGGCGGGCCGATCGGCCAGCCTGATTGAAAGCCGTGCGGCTGCCTGCTCGACGATGCGCTCGAGTTCGCTGGTCGGGAAATGGCCAAAGCTGGTCGGGATCGGCTGACCGAAAGGGGCCGCCATGCCAGCCTGGTACAGGGCGGTGTGCAGCATCTCGATGTCGCGCGGGGGCAGGATCCAGCCACGCTCCAGGGCACGCGCGCACAGGTATGTCTGGCCCTGTTGTGGACGGATGCTGCCGCGCCGGTTGAAGCGTGGTCGGACTGCACGTTCAGCGACTGACCGGCTCAGCCGGGCCCATAACCCTGGCGAGCGCCGGGCGATCGGCCAGACCAGGAAACCTTGTCCCCGACTGGCCGCGTCGGCCAGCATGGACTCGCTCTCGCCGGTGACGATCAGGGCATCGGCTTCGGCCAGGGCCAGCGGATAAGGGTTTTCCGCATCCTCGGCTTGCCAGCGATAGAGGACGTCGTCTGGCGCTAATCCCGCTTCGATGGCGTCCATGATGCCGGCGCTGCGGCGACTGCCCACCACCAGCAGGCGGGCATCTTGCTGGCGGGCGAAAGTGGATGCCTGACGCGCCAGGCGCTCGGCCTGGGTCGGATCGAGTCGGTGGGAGCGCGAGCTGCCGCCAACCAGCAGCGCGATTCTGCGCGGCGCTTCCTGCCAGTCAGACCAGCGCTGTGTTCGGCTGGCGGCACCCGCCCGGCCGGCGTTGAGCGGCAGCAGGGTGGGCAAGCGATTGGGGTGGGGCGGCAGGCCAAAGTGACGGCACTGCACGACCACGCTGCCGGACGCTTCGGCGGGCCCGGCCTTGCGGCCGCTCAGGAGCAGTCGCAATCGGGGATGGCGCCGCTGAAGATGGCGGGCAATCCGGCATGCCAGCCAGCCGCCAGCAACGATGATTGCTGCATCATCACCCAGGGCGGGCAGTGGCGGCCGCCTGAATGCGCGGCCGAGGAAAAATCCGGTTTCACTGCAGCCGATGACCAGTTCGCGCAAGGGGCGTCCGGAACGCTCGGCCAGTTGTTGTCCAAGCGCGCGCGACTGGTTGGCGTGGCCCGGCTTGCGATGGGTCAGGACGACGACGGCACCCTCCGATACCGGTCCGCCGGCCTGTTGTTCGGTTCGTCCCCAGGGATGGCGGTACTCGAGCCTCCAGCGAGTTTGCGGATGCAGGCGTCCGGCAGCCGCGAACTGCTGCTGCCAGAACCATAGACTTCGGCGGGTCCGCTCCAGACCATGCCGGCGGGGCTCGCGGATCGTCACCTGAAGCTTATCGGCCAGGCCGAACAGGCGCTCGAGTACCCAGGGTAGATCCGCATCCGGGATGCGCTCGAGCACGTCCTTGACGGTCAATATGCGGTGCCGTTCAGCCGGCGGCGTGGGAGCCAGCAAGGCACGCATCTCGGCATCCGGCAGTCCGGCGCAGGCTGCTGGCCAGGCCGGGGACGGGCAGCTTGCGCTGACCGGCAGAAAACCATGGCGATCGGCTTCGGCTTCCAGATCGGGCCATAGCGGATCGGTGGGGTTGTCGAAATAGACGAATTCTGCCGGAAACGGCCGCCAGGGCTGGGTATGCAGGGTGGTGAAGTGGACCAGATGGGAGCGTTCCGGGTGGTACTCGCTGTCGCGCGCGTTCCAGCCCTTGTCCAATGGCCCCCAAAGCCCGGCCTGGCGGGCCCTGTGCTCCAGCCCCTTGCGATCCAGGCGACGGACATCGCGCGCATTCCAGACATCGCGCATGCGGTGACAATCGATCAGCATCACCGAGGTGTCGCGATCGTTGATCGACAGGAAGCCGGCATTGTCCATCGGAGTGTCGAACAGTTCGGCTGGATCCTTGAGATAGACCTGGTCGGCGTCGTTGTAGATCGCCCGCCCCTGGTAGCCGGCAAAAGCCGGGATGGCAAAGCGGTAGTTGGTGAAGCCGGTCAGCCAGAAACGGCGCCGAAAGCCAGCCAGATCTCGCATCAGGTATATCTCGTAAATCCTTGAAGGATCACGATGTTTTTCTATGGACCAGATAAAGATCCGTTCAGCCCGGAACTGGCCGCGCTCGGTGCCCAGATAGATTCTGACCGGCGGCTGGGCCGATGGACGCCAGCCTTTGCGCACCCCGAGGACGATCCGGTCGGGGCTGCTGCGGCGGGCCGGCGGCCGGTCGGGGTGGAAGGCAGCCGGGCGCAGTCCCCGGGCGATTCTCTGGATCAGAAGAGGCATGGCTGTTCTCGCTTCAATCGCCCGCAGCGGGGCCGAACGGGTGACGGTGCCAGCGGCGCTGGTGCCAGGTCCACCACTGCGGGTGCGTGAGGATATGCGCTTCCATGAGCCGAGCCAGCATTTTAACCTGTCCATCAATCGGCTGGGCCGGATCCAGCTCAAGCGGCTCGCCGAGTTTGAACTGCCAGCGCTCACCCACACCGTCGAGCAGTGCAGGCACCACCGGCACCCCGGTCCGGCGGGCCAGTTCGGCCGGCCCGGGCGGCATGTCGAGCGTCTTGCCGAGGAACCGGACCGGGATCCCGCCGCGCTTGCTGGCCTGGTCCATCAGGATGAATACCACCCCGCCGTTACGGACCGCCCGCAGCATGCGTCGAAAGCCGGCCGCTGCCGGGAGTGCGGCGATCGCATCGATGCCCTGACGGCGGATGCCACGGGCGAAAAATTCCGGGCTGATCTTGTTCGATTCGCGGTACACCAC
Organism: Wenzhouxiangella sp.; assembly: GCA_046540955.1. GTDB lineage: Bacteria > Pseudomonadota > Gammaproteobacteria > Xanthomonadales > Wenzhouxiangellaceae > Wenzhouxiangella. Next base: position 18,203 of record JBKHEF010000004.1, on the reverse strand, counting down.
GCTGACCGGATAGCCGCGTCGGGCCAGGTGGATGGCCAGGGCGACGCCATTACCCATGTGCATCCCCAACATCACCGCGCCACTGCCGCCGGCCAGCGCCCGATCCAGCGGACCGGTGTCTTTTAGCATGCAGGTGGCAGCGGCCTGGTCGGGAGACAGGGCGCCGCTGTAGGCGGCCAGGATCTCGAGAATGGCGCGGTCGTTGAACCGGTAAGCCTGGCGCAGATCAGCGGCCAGATGGTTGCCATGCGCCCGTTTGGGCATCAGGCAGGCCATCTGTTCCAGCAGTCGGCGGCGTTGCGCGCGGCCGAAGCGGTAGTGCAGGTCTCCGACCATCTCGCCAACCCGCCGGACCCGCTCGGGCCCACCGAGCGCGGCCAGGCGAGCCAGCGTCTTGAGCAGGTGAAACCCGCTGCGCCGCAACCACCGTCGGGTCTTCAGCATCCCGTTACCTTGCCATCCTGGAGCCGAACGGCGCAATCGGCGGCGGCGACGAGGGCGTCGTCATGGCTGACTGCGAGCATGGTCAGCTGCCCTTTGAGCTGGTTGATCGTCGAGATGACGGCGCCCTCAGAAGCCTGGTCAAGGTTGCTGGTGGCTTCGTCGAGGATCAGCAGGGCCGGGCGATGGATGAGGGCACGGGCTATTGCCAGGCGCTGGCGCTGACCACCGGACAGGCGCCCGCCACGCTCGCCCAGCACGGTGTCCATGCCTTCGGGCAGGGTCCGGATGAAGTCCCATGCATCGGCCATTTTCAGCGCTCGTTCAGCGTCGTCCGGGCCAAGTGCGGGATCGCCCAGGGTCAGGTTGCGGATGACCGTGTCGTTGATCAGCAACGGATCCTGGGGCACGTACCCGATCAGCCGGCGCCAGCGCCGGTGATCGATTTCCTGCAGATCGACGCCATCGATCAGGATCCGGCCGGCATCCGGATGGAGCAGGCCGGCGACCAGATCGATCAGGGTGGTTTTGCCGGAGCCAGACGGGCCGGTCAGGACCGTCAGCAGGCCGGCGGGGAGGGTCAGGTTGATTCCAGTGAGTACCGGGCGCGCCTCGTAGCAGAATCCGACCTGTTCAAAGCGAATCTCATCGGAAAGCGTCGGGACGCGGAATCCGCGCGGCGGTTCGGCCTCGCTGATCGCCTCGTCAATGGTGGCGGCCAGTGACCAGTAAGCGCTCTCGCTGATTGCCATGTGCTGCCAGGCGCGTTGGGCCTTGGCCAGATGGTTGACCGAGCGGGCGATCAGGAAAATCATGATCATCACCGTGGCCATCGGCAGGTTCATCTGGACCAGGAAGAAGAAAAATCCGATCCCGACCAGGATCGCCAGCATGGGTTCCTGCAGGGCCAGCAGCGCGGCCTTGGCAAACACCTGGTTTTTCAGCGCGCGCTTGAGTTCACGGGTCTGGTTGGACAGCATGCTGTCGACGTGGTCTTCGCGGCCCATGGCCTTGAGCGGCTTGACCGCGCCGAGCTGGTCGGTCATGGCCGACAACAGGGTTTTCAGCAGGCCGGTCTGGCGACGGCCGGCACCGCCGGCCATGCGAACCAGGAAATGCAACAGCCCGAGCAGGAAGCCGCCGAACAGCAGGGCGACGAGGCTGGCCTGCCAGGAGATCAGCAGGGCCAGGGTGGCGTAGATGACGGCGTTGATGATCTGGGTGGCCATGATGGCGCCATGGAAGAAGCCCTCCGAGGCCCGGTGGGCTTCGGTGGCCATGGCATTGGAGAGCTTGCCGACCGGCTGGGCGAGGTAGTAGCGCCAGCGGCTTGCCATCACCGAGCGCACCAGGTTCAGGCGCAGATCGGTGGCGACGTGGGCCACCGTGTAGCCGACCTGGCGGTTGGCCAGCAGGACGATCCCTGCCTTGATCGCGATCATCCCGACCCCCAGGCTCAACAAGGTGACCAGCGTCGGGTCCAGGCCGAGGCGGTCAACTACCCCGAGCGCGACCTGTTCGGGCAGCGACGGATCGTCCTGCTCGCCGGTGGCCAGGTTGAGCATGGACAGCAGCAGTGACAGGCCCAGCCCGTCGAGCAGTCCGGCGATCACCAGCGCGGCCAGGGCCAGTGCGGTGCGCCCGGGATAGGCGCGGGCGAAGGTCATCAGCATGGCCAATGCGCCCTGTCTTTGCTCGCTCACCGGAAGCCTCCCTGGCGCCACATCCGCCAGGCCAGTCCCCAGGCGGCCAGCCGGGGGTGGCGGCGCATGCGCTCGGTCGGTTCGAAGCGGACACCACTGTGGCGTTCGACCTTCCAGGTGATGTAGTCAATCCCGTTGCTGAACGTCCCGGCCGCCTTGAACAGGCGGGCCAGGTTGTAGAGCTTGCCGGTCAGCCGGCGCAGTTGCCACTCCAGCCGTGCAAGAGCGCGCCTGGCCAAGCCGGCCGGCGCTTTGAACTGCCCACCACCCTCATTGACCAGTCCGGCCCGCGCCTGGCCGGCCAGGGCCATGCTCAGCTCTCTCCAGAAAGCCGGGTCGTTACCGATCAGGCGCTGGGCGTTGCCGGGGGGTTCCGGGCGCAGTTCGCAGCGGTAAGTCGTGGTCAGAGCCAGTTGCCAGAACTCGTCGGGACCCATGGCTGATCTCATCAGCGGCGCGATTCGCCGACAGTACTGGCGTGCGGCAGCTGCCCGGGCGGCGGCGATTCGCTCGGCGATGGTGCGGTCCGTGCCGGTCAGGACCAGCCGGGCCGGCTGGGTGAAGCGGGCCCAGAAGTAGTGATCACTGAAGCTGGTACAGCGGCGCTCGAACTGGGCCAGGGTGATCAATGCGTACTTGCACCGAACTACAGACGGGTCACTATCGGCCTGCAGGAAATAGACATTGGGCGGCAGCAGCCAGTTCAGCAAGGTTGCCGGATGCATCCCGTGGACGGCATGGTAATCCTTCACCAGGACCAGCAGGTCGACGAGACCGTCATGCACGTCCTGGTCACGCCGGCAGGACCCGTACAGCAGCACCGCCTGCAATTGATCGCCGTAGCGTAACTGCAGGGCGGCCAGCAGCGGCTCTATGCCGTGCGGCGCCGGACGGGCCAGGTCATCGCGCATGATCCGGTTGAGCGCCTTCATGGCACCAGGAAGCGAAAGGTCGGGCCAGGTCGGATCAGGACCTCGCAATCCGGCCGCAAAGGGTATTCCTGACCGTCCACGCACACGCCAGGCAGGCCGTGGACGACGACCTGATCGGTGCGTCCGCTGAGGTAGCCGTTGCCGGCTTGCTGGTCGGGTCCGAGACGTCCCCGCAGAAGTCCCGGCAGCCGGCGCCAGAAACCGGGTGCCGAGCGGGCAATGGCGGTCAGGCGAACGGCGCCGCTGCCGCGGGCAGCGTAGGGGTCGAGCCAGCCGCGCTGATGGCTCAGGGAACTGAAGATCAGAATGCGCACTGGCTGCTCCACAACGCCCAGACGGCCGGCATCGATCCGCATCACGGGCGGCTCGAAATCGCTCCGGCCAAGAGCAGCGAGGGCGGCCAGCTGGGCAACCCGCCAGGCCGACGACGGGTGGCCGGTACGCAACCAGCCGCGGTGACGAGCGCGGTAGCGGTGGCAGTCACGGATGACATGATCGACCAGCGCCCCGGCGATGAAAAAGCCCTGCACTCTGCATCGGCTGGCCGGTTGTTCCAGGATCAGCATGCGGCGCTGTTCGGTATTCAGCCCCTGGGGATTCCGGAGGACGCGCTGCAACAGGCCGACCAGCGATCGATGGGTGCCGAGGTCGCGCGCGGTGAAATTGGTCCTGCCACCGCCGAGGACGAGCACCGGCGGCAGCGGATCGGCGAACTGGTTGCTCAGCGCACTCAGCGCAGCCTGAACCGTGCCGTCGCCACCGATCACCACCAGCCGCCGCGGTGGCTCGTCCCGGTGGGCTTGCAGGGCTGCGGCGATCTCGTCGGGTTCATGGACGATATGGACCGGCGTGTCGGCCCGGCCGGCGGTGCGGCAGACCTGATCGAGCCGGGCGCCGTCGCTGATGCGGAAACTGCGCGGATTGACCAGGATACAGGTCTCGGCGGGCAGGCCTGCCGGGACCGGCGAATGGTCTGTGCCGGTCGGCGCAGGCTCGGTTATCGGGGTTGACATCACTTAAGGGCGCGGGCCTGGCGCTGCTGGGTCGGCCGCGGCTCAGGCGGCCTGCCCGTTGCGCCAGGTCGTGACCGCGGATTCCGAAGCCGGTACGGCCGCCGCCCGTCGCAGCAGGGTAGCCACCACCCGGAAATAGTTGTCGTGGTTGGCGACCGCGTAGGGTGAATCCTCGCCGAATCGGTCCATCAGGCGACGATGGGCGCGTCCCATGTTGTGGTACGGCAGCCCCGGAAAGAGATGGTGCAGGGCATGGTAACGCAGCCCCACCGGAAACAGCCAGACGGTCAGCCAGGTCTGCCCGGTGATGTTGACCGAATCTTCGAGTTGTTCGAGATGCGACATCGGTTCGCCGCGCCGGGCATAGCTGTGGGCGGCCAGGTTGCGGATCCAGTTCAGCCCCAGGGTCCAGGCGTGCAGCAGCCAGGCCATCAGCCAGTGCACGCCCTCGACCGGGCCAAACACCGTCAGGACCAGCCAGAACAGGATCCAGCCCAGCGCCAGCCATTCCGCGCGCTCCAGTTTCGGCCGCTCTTTTTCCGGAAATGGCTTGCTGTAATAGGGATTCGAGGCATAGGCCGTGCCGCGTCGCAGCAGCCAGGCGCGCAAGCGCGGGACCAGGCGCGACAGCGGTCCGGCCAGGCCGAATCGGGCCAGGGCCATCAATGGCAGGAAGGGCAGGCGGACCAGGTAGAGCAGGGTCTCGCGCAGCGGCGCGGCGGCCAGCGGCAGGTACTCGCCATCGCGCGGCGTGCCGAAGTGGGCCCGCGAGTGATGCTCGATATGATTGCGGTAGAGGATCCACGGCATCAGCAGCGGGATCCCGATCAGCAGATTCCAGGCGCGCTTGAAGCCCGTCATCTCGCCGCGGGCCATGTGGATGATCTCGTGCATGAAGGTACCGGCGCGATAAAACGCGATGCCGGCAATCAGCAGGCCGGCAACCTGCCCGAGCGAGCCCCAGGGGAGGGTAAAGTAGGCCACGGTCGCCATCCAGGCAATGCTGGCGCTGAGCAGCAAATCGGCCCAGTACAAGCCGGGGCTGCGGTCAAACAGATCACCAACCTCGGCATGCGCCTGGCGGATCCAGACCTTTTGTTCGCGTTCGTTCATGCCGTCTGATGACAGGTCTCGGCAACGGCCAGCCCGCGCAAGGCGCCGATCATCTGGTCGATGTCCTGATCCGTATGGGCGGCACTCAGCGAGATGCGCAGCAGATGCAGTCCGGCCGGGGTGGCCGGCGGAATCATCAGGTTGGCATAGACGCCGGCGGCCAGCAGACCGTGCCAGTGGGCCAGCGCGGTTTCGCGGTCCGGCAGCACAAGGGCGGCCACCGGGCCTGCAGTCGTGCTGCCCAGGCGATAACCCATCTGCTCTGCGGCCGCGTACAGACGCTCGAAATTGCGCCGCAGCTGGGCACGCAAGTGCTGTCCGCCAAGCACTTTGTGCAGCGCCGCACGGGTGCCGGCAATGGTCGCCGGCGAGGGCGAGGCGGTAAAGATGTACGGCCGACTGGCCAGGCGCATGCTGTCGAGTTGGGGATGCGGCGAGACGCAGAAACCGCCCAGCCCGGCCAGGCTCTTGGAAAACGTCCCGACGATGAAGTCGACCCGGTCGAGCAGGCCACTGGCTTCGGTCAGCCCAAGGCCGCGTTCGCCGAACACGCCGAAGGAGTGGGCCTCATCGACCAGCAGCCAGGCACCGTGGCGTTCCTTGACTTCGACAAATGCTTCCAGCGGCGGCTGGTCACCGAGCATCGAATACAGGCCTTCGACCACGATCAGGGCCTTGCTGGCTTCGCGGCCCAGGCGAGCCAGACGACGATCAAGGTTATCCGGGTCATTGTGGCGGAAACGGATGGTTTCGGCCTGGCTGAGACGGGCCCCATCGTAGATGCTGGCGTGGCTGTCAGCGTCAAGGACGAGGTACTCGCCGCGCCCGGCCAGGGTCGACAGCGCACCCAGGTTGGCCTGGTAGCCGGTTGAGAAAACGATCGCAGCCGGCCAGCCGAAGGCGGCGGCCAGTTCGTCTTCGAGGGCACGATGGGCATCGTAACTGCCGTTGGCCATCCGCGAGCCGGTCGTGCCCGAGCCCAGTTCGCGCAGCGCCGAACCGGCAGCGTCGAGAACGTGCTCATCAAAGGTCAGGCCAAGGTAGTTGTTGGTCCCGGCCAGGAGTACTTCCTGCCCGCCAATGCGTCCCCGGGTGGCAGACTGGACCGATTCGATCGGCGTGGCGATCGCAGCCGGACCACTGGTGCCGGCCAACGCGGCACGGGCTTCGGCGACGGCCTGGAATTTGTCGAACAGGCTCATGTTTGCGCTTTCAGCAGACGACAAAGGTGGTCGGCCAACTGCTCCAGGGTCTGGACATCGGCCAGGGTTTCCACGGGTACCGAGACATCGAGTTCGTCTTCGATCTCCATGACCAGGTTCATGATCTGGACCGAGTCCAGGCCGATATCGCCGGTCAGTCCGGCCTGCCAGTCGACCCTGGACAGATCCGGCAAAGCTCGCTCCAGGGCCAGATTGATGGCCTGCTCAGCCTGTGCGCGCACGTCCATCAAGCAGTTGACTCCATCCGGGAAGTTGGCCCAGCGCCCGTTCGAGCTGCTGCTCGGGACGCCAGTCGGGGATTATCTGGGCGACATTATTACCGCAAACCCAGTCAGGATGTGTGAGTTCCCGGACCTTGCCGGGGTTGAGCAGCGGGACGCGTCCGGTTGCACGTCCCGCCAACTGGTTGACCGTTGCGATCAGCGCCAGGAGGCGACGGGACAATTTGAGCGTGCGTATCTGCCGGTCGCGCCTGCGAGCGGCCAGATCGGCGAGGTCTTTCCAGGCATAGCCGTCCTGGCGTCCGTCATCCAGCCAGAGCGTTCGTCCGCTTGGCCAGGGCTGCCTGATCAGTTCGGCGACAGCCGCGCACAGATCGTCGACGTGGAGGAGCGAGAAGCGCGCCTGATCGGAGCCGGTCTGAATCAGCCAGCCGCGGGCCAGTGCGCGCCACAGCGCGGCCAGGGCAGGGTCATGCGGCCCGTAAACGGCGGGTGGGCGCACGATGATCCAGGTCAAATGGCTGCTCTGGACGACCTGCTCGGCCAGGTGCTTGCTGCGGGCATAGTCCGACAACTGCGGCGCGCGCGCGGCCAGGCTGGAGACATGGATCAGACGGCAGCCGGCGTTGACCTGTTCCATGGTTTCCACCAGCTGCCGAGTACCCGCGGCGTTGACCCGGACAAAGTCGTGCCGGTTTCGGCCGGCGATGGCGGCGGCCAGGTGGACCAGGCTGTCGCTGCCGGTCACAAGCCTGGCCAGTGCCTCACGGTCTTCCAGGCTGCCATTGATCTCAAGCAGATTCCGGTGCGGCCGGCAACCCCCGGCTTTCCGACTCAGGGCGCGGACCTTGTGGCCGGCGGCCAGCAGCTGTTGCACCAGCGTCTTGCCGACAAAGCCGGTCGCGCCGGTCACGGCAACGGTCTGCGAGATATCCACGACGACTGTGCAGCCGCGGTCAACTGCGGGAAGGTTCGGCCGCCTCCGTGTGCGGTGTCCGATCGACCAGCTCGCGCGGCAGGATCGGACGCTCCTGGAGATCGTTGCGCTGGAGGAAATCCAGGCGGGCGCCGCTGCGCGAGAGCTTGCCCGAGGATGTTCTCGGCAAGGTATGCAGCGGCACCAGTTCGATCAGGCAGGCAATGCCGAATTCCGACTGGATGCGCTGCTTGAGGCGCTCGACCAGGTCGGCCTGGCGGAACGCGTCCTGTTCGCGGCACTGAACCACCAGCACGGCCACTTCGCTACCGTCTTCTCCCGGAATGGAAAAGGCCGAGGCGTCTTCGGGACGCACCTCGGGCTGCTGCTCGGCCACGAATTCCAGGTCCTGCGGCCAGATATTGCGCCCATTGATGATCAGCAGGTCCTTGGCCCGCCCGGTGATGAACAGCGAATCACCGGCCCGATAGCCGACATCGCCGGTATTCAGCCAGCCATCCGGACCGAGCGCGGCAGCGGTCGCTTCCGGGTTATTGGCGTAGCCGCTCATGACACTCTTGCCACGCAGGTGGATCACGCCGCATTCGCGCTCGGCGGCAAGGCGACCGTCGGCGGTGCGCAGTTCAACCTCGTAGCCCGGCAGGGGTCGGCCGCAGTTGACGAACTCGGTGGCTCGTCCGGCGTCGCCGGCATCGGTCCGCGGTACGGCAAGTCGATCGGCGGCGAGACGATCGGCATCCAGGCGATCGGTCTCCAGGCCCTGGCCCAGCGGCGCGAAACTGACCGCCAGCGAGCATTCGGCCATGCCGTAGCAGGGCAGGAAGGACGAACGTCGGAAGCCGGCCGGCTCAAGGGTGTCGGCAAAGTCCTGCAGCCATGGCGCGCGGATCATCTCGGCCCCGACTCCGGCCACGCGCCAGGCAGTCAGGTCAAGGTTTTCAACATCGCCGGCCCGCAGGCGACGGGCACACAAAGCGTAGCCGAAGGGTGGGCTGAACGAGATCGTCGAGCGATTGCGCGACATCAGGCGCAGCCACAGGCGTGGACGCATGGCGAACTCGCGCGTGCCGAGGTAATCCACTGACAACTGGGAAACAACCGGTCCGAGGATCAGGCCCACCAGCCCCATGTCGTGATAATAGGGCAGCCAGGACATGAAGCGATCGCCGCGCCGGATCTGGACGCCGAACTGCAGGATGCCGGCCAGGTTGTCGAGCACGGCCGCCTGGGTGATCATGGTGCCGCGCGGAAAGCGCGTGCTGCCGGAGGTGTATTGCAGGTAGGCCAGTTCGTCGGGCTGCGGGGATGGCGGCAGATTATCGGCCGGGGGCAGGTCGGCAAAGGCGTCAAGTGTGCCGGAAACGACCAGGTCAAGACCAGCGGCGGCTTGTTCCAGAAAACCGGCAAAGTCCGCCGGCGCAAAGGCAGCGCGGGCACTGCAGTCGCGCAGCATGGCCCGCAGGTGCTCGACGAAGGCATCGCGCCCGCCGAGGTGCACGGCAGCCGGCAACGGTACCGGTACCAGACCGGCGTACTGGCAGGCGAAAAACAGCACCAGGAAGTCCGGATGAGTGTCGGCCACCAATGCGATCCGGCTGCCGCGTGGCAGGTCGAGACCATGCAGACGGGCGGCCAGCTGCAGCGCTCGGTCGCGGAGCGTGGCATACGTCATGCTGCCCTGCAGCTCGCCGCGACCGTTGTAGAAATTGCAGCCGGTCTCGCCGCGCGAAGCATAGTCCAGCGCTTCGGCAAGGCTGCGATAACCGGCGGTTTTCAGGGGTAGGGAGTTGTCTGTCGGAGTCGGCTGCGGCATCAAAGCGTGGGTTTCCCTTCTTTTTTTGACCTGGCCCGCACGGCACCTGCTCGGGGAACGGACGAATCGTTCATTATAGGGCGCGGCTACCGTAAAGAAAACATAGCATTCAAATCCGTTACATTCCCAGTCCATGACCTCGATCACCATCACCCCCGTCACCCGGCACCGGGATTGGCAGGCGCTGTGGCAGCTTTGCCGGGCAGTCCACGGGCACGATCCGGCCTGGATCGAGCCGTTGCGACTGGAGCGCAAGGCGTTGTGGTCCAAGCGCAATCCATGGTTTCGGCATGCCAGCGGCCAGTTGTTCCTGGCCTTCAGGGCGGGCCAACCGGTCGGTTCGATCAGCGCTCAGGTCGATCGGCTGCAACCGCCGGAAGAAGGGCGGCGGATCGGTTATTTCGGCCAGTTCGACTGTCTCGACGATGGTCGGGTGGCCGATGCCCTGCTGGAGCGGGCCGCCCGGTGGCTGAAGGCGCATGACCGTGACTGGATGCGTGGTCCCTATGATCTGGGGATCAACCAGAGTTGCGGCCTGCTGGTCGACGGTTACGAGACCCCGCCGATGATCCTGATGGGCCATGCGCCGCCCTACTACCGGACCTTGCTGGAACAATCGGGCCTGGTCGGGGAAATGGACCTGCTGGCCTACCTGGTGGCGCCGGACTTTCCGGCCCCGGCGGCCATGCGGCGCATGGTCGATCGCAGCCGTGGCCGTCTGCGCCTGCGGGCGCTGGCGATGGATCGTTATGAGCAGGAGGTGGAACTGCTGCGCGAACTGTTCAATGACGCCTGGGCCGAGAACTGGGGCTTCGTTCCGCTGACGCGCGAGGAGTTTGCCCACACCGGGCGCGAGATCCGGCGCATTCTCGATCCTGATCATGCCTGCATTGCCGAAATCGACGGCCAGGCGGCCGGTTTCCTCATCGCATTGCCCAATATCAACGAGTGGCTGGCTGACCTGGGCGGGCGCCTGTTTCCGACCGGCTGGGCGCGCCTGCTGTGGCGGATCAAGCGCCGTGGTGCCACAACGGCCAGGGTCCCGCTGATGGGCGTGCGGCGGCGCCACCAGGGTGGCCCACTGGGGGCTGCGATCAGCTTCGCCATGATCGACCAGGTTCGCCAGGCCCTGCACCGTGACGGCATCCGCCAGGTCGAGATGTCGTGGATACTGGAAACCAACCAGGGCATGAATTCGCTCATCAGCGCGATGGGCGGTCAACTCTACAAACGTTATCGAATGTATGGCCGGGCCATCGACTGAATCTGCCGCGCGCGTGGACTGCATCGTGCTGGCCGGGGATCGCAGCAATGCCGACCCGCTGGCGGTGGCGGCCGGTGTGCCTGGCAAGGCGCTGGTGCCGGTGGTCGGCAAGGCCATGCTCGGCCACGTGATCGAGACCCTGGCCGACTGGGCGAGGGTCGGTCGGATCATTCTGGTCGCACCGGATCGACCGGCTTATTGGCAGACAGCGCTTGATGCGGCGGGCGCGCGGGCAAGTGACCTTGTCCGCGTGACCCCGGCCAGCTCGCTCATCGACAGCGTCGAGCGCGCGCTGGCGCAGAGTCGGTCAAGCCGCAGTTTCCTGCTGACCGCCGATCACGTGCTGCTCGATACAGCCTGGCTGGAGGATGTGCTGAGCAGGCAGGGGCCAAGGCCGGCAAGCCTGGCGGTGGGCCTGGCCGACTGGCACCGGGTGATGGCCCGTTTTCCGGGCAGTCGGCGGACCCGCTATCGTTTCAGTGACCAGGCCGCCTGCGGCACCAACCTGTTTTTGCTCAACGATCCGGTCGGGGTGGGCCGGATTCTGGCGCTTTGGCGCGAGGTTGAACAGCAGCGCAAGAAACCCTGGCGGATCATCGCGCTGCTGGGCTGGGCCAACCTGAGTCGATACCTGGCCGGAAGGCTGAGCCTGGAAGAGGCTTTTCGGGCCTTGTCGGCCCGCGTCGGCACGCCGATTGAACCAGTCCTGATCGATGACCCGCTGGCGGCTGTGGACGTGGATAGCCCGGACGATCTGGCGCTGGTCGAACAGGTCCTGGCCGGGCGAGGGCAGCAGTGGTGCTGATCGAGCGTTACCTGGCCCGCCAGATTCTTCGTCCGGTCGGATCGATCTTCCTGTTTCTGACCGTTGTCGTACTGGTTTTTTATGCCAGTCAACTGCTGGGGCGGGCTGCCCTGGAAGGACTGCCCATGGGCAGTGTGCTCAGCATGGCCGCGCTGCGGCTGGGCCTGTTTGTTGACGTGCTGGTGCCGATTTCATTGCTGCTGGGTTGCGTCATCGGACTTGGGCGACTGCAGGCGGGCCACGAGATCATCGCCCTGGCAGCTGCCGGTGGTGGCCGCCGCCGGGTGGTCAAGGCGCTGCTGGCTGGCATCGTCGGCCTGGCATTGATTGTTGCCCTGGCCTCAATGCTGTTCCGCCCATGGGCCTACGGCACCCTGTACGCTCTGGAGCAGGACCTGGCGGCCGAACTGGATCTGGAACGGATCGAGCCGGGCCGGTTCCAGGTCGGCGACGAACAGTGGCTGATCCATGCCCAGGGACGGTCCGAGGCTGGTCTGGAAAACGTCATGGTCCGCCAGCGGGCCGATCGCTTCAGCGGCTTGATCCGTGCCCGGCGTCTGCGCCAGGAGTCGGCTGGAGACGGCCAGGTCCGGCTGGTTTTCGAAGGTAATGTGCACAGCTACACCATGGCCCCGACCGGAGAACCGGACATCGTGGCCCGGTTCGAACGCTTCGACATGCTGTTGCGGGTCCCTGAACCCCCGGGACGGGAGCGTCTGCGCCGAGCCATGTCGACGATTCGTCTGCTGGATGCGCCGACTCCGGTTGAATTGGCCGAGTTGCAGTGGCGTCTGACGGCTCCATTCTCGGTCCTTGTCCTGGGGCTGGCCGGTCTGGCGTTGAGCCGGATCAATCCACGCAGTGGCCGATCAGCCCGGGTGCTCAGCGCAACCCTGGCCGGTACGATTTATTTCAGTACCCTGGGGGTGGTTATCAACTGGCTTGAGCAGGCCCGTTTCCCAATCCTGCCGGGCGCCTTTATCGTGCCACTGACGGTGCTGCTTGTGCTGGCCGGGCGCTACTGGCTGGTTCAGCGCGGTCCGGGGCCGCCGTTATGAGAATTCTGCGCGAATATCTGCTGGGCCGCCTGCTTGCAGCCTACCTGGTCACCGGCATGTCGATTGGTGCCCTGTTGTGGTTGCTGGAAGTGCTTGATGGCCTGGAAGATGGTCTGGGTGGCGCGGTCGACCTGGTCCGGCTGGCGCTGGCGGCAGCACAGGCTCTGCCCCAGGCGCTCATCGACCTGCTCCCGGTCATCACCGTGCTGGCAACCGCTGCTGCCATGGGTGGCTTGCAGGTCCGCAATGAGCTGACCGTGATGCGCGCGGCCGGGGTGTCGTTATGGCGCTTGACCGCCGTTGCTCTTCTGCCCGGGATGCTGGTGGCCGGGTTGGCTCTGGCCAGCCTGCAGTGGCTGACGCCGCTGATCCACGAGGGCCCCGAACGACTGATAGGCGCCTCGCTGGGTGAAAGCGGTTTGTGGCATCCTTCCCACGGTCTTTGGGTGCGCAGCGGGGAAGAGTTTCTGAACGTCCAGGATCTCTACCTGGGGCGCATTCCGACCGGGATCAGCCTGTACCGCTTTGACCCGGGTGGCGGTCTTGCCGAACATGTTGAAGCTGCCAGCGCGGTCATCCAGCCGGACGGGATCTGGCAGCTTGAAGCGGTCACGGTGCGTGACTACAACGCCGATGGTCGGCCGGAGTTCCGCAGCCTGGAACGGACCGCCTGGGACTCGTTTCTGTCTGCTCGCCAGCTGGAGTTGCTGCTCAGTCCCCCGGCCAGCCTGGCCTTGAGCGATCTGTGGCAGTACGTTGCCGCACTGAAAGGGCGGGGTCAGGAAGTCGCCGAGTTCGAAATGGTATTGTGGCGACGTCTGGCACTGCCGCTGGCCTGTGTTGGCATGGTGCTGGCGGCCATGGCCACCGCTGCCGTGCCGATCAAGAGCCGGGCGGTCAGTGTGCGGTTGGTGGCGGCGCTGACCCTGGGCCTTGGATTCCAGATGCTTGCCGAACTGATGGCTTACCTGGGACTGGTTCTGGCCTGGCCGGTGATTGCGGTGGCTGTGGGGCCGGCACTGGCGCTGGCCATCCTGTCATGGTGGCTACTGATCAAGGCGCGCTGAACCGGCCATGCCGGCCGGTCCAGCGAGAATCCCGGTGAGTCAACCCTGGCGCTCAACCCAGGCGTTGCACCAGCCGTCGTGGGCGACTTGCTTGCCCGGGAAAATGCTGCAGCCGAACCAGTCGGCCGACAAGTCGCCCTGGGCCAGCTGGCAGTTGGCGCAGATCTGACCTTCCTGATAACGCGGCCAGCGTGACTGGTCGACTTCGCTGTAGTGATGAACATAACCCAGGGCTTTGGCCTGGGCGCCTTCGGGATCGAGTCGGTCTTCCTCGGCCCAGGCCAGGCCGGCCGACATGCGGCTCATGGCAGGCAACAGCAGTGCCAACGAGCCGGCACCGGCCAGGCGGAACAGATTACGCCGTGAACAGGTTTTCATGTTGTGCTCTCCTCATCGAATGCAGACTAATCCGGCCTCAATACCGGAAGAATAGGTTAGCAGCCCAGCGCGGCCGGAGTTGTGATGCCCGAACAATCAGCCAATCTTGTCGAGCAATTCGATCTGGCACCGGCCGGATACATGACCTACTGGCCTGCCGCCGCCCTGGGCCTGCCGGCCGATCGGATTTTTGCCCGGCTGCGCACGAATCTGGACTGGCAGCAACAGCCGGTGCGGCTGTTTGGCCGCAGTATCCCGCAGCCTCGAATGACCGCTTTTCATGGTGATCCGGGGGTGGTTTACCGCTATTCCGGTTTGTCGCTGAATGCCTGCCGCTGGAGCGATGAGCTTGATCAGCTAAGGCATCTGGTTCAGGAATGCAGTGGTGAGCGCTTCAACTCGGTGCTGTGCAACCTCTACCGGGATGGTCGGGATTACATGGGCTGGCACGCCGACGATGAGCCGGAACTCGGGCCCGATCCAGTGGTGGCATCGTTGAGTTTCGGCGCCCATCGCCGTTTTCTGCTCAAGCGCAGAGATGGCTCGGGCGACCGGCTGGAACTGATCCTGGAGTCTGGCAGTCTGCTCATCATGGGGGGCGATCTCCAGCGCCACTGGCTGCATCAGCTGCCGCGCGCGCTGCGCGTGCGTTCGGCACGCATCAACCTGACCTTCCGCCGGATTTATTAGTCGGCGCGGTCGCAGTTCGGGTCGAAGGGCTGTTCGGAGCCCGGATCATCGGGGTCGGTCAGTACGGTCACGCTGTGGCGGGCTTGTTCGAGCATGCCGTGGCAGTGCCGGCTGAGGCTGACACCGCGCTCGAAGCAGGCCAAAGAATCCTGCAAGGAAAGTTTTCCATTTTCAAGCTTTTCAACAAGTTCCTCTAACTCTTTTAGTGAGGACTCGAAATCCGGCAGGGGGTCTGAACGCAGACTTTCGGTAGCTTCATTCATCGCCTGATTCTAGCCTGTCGCGGGCTTGCGTGGTGCAAAGTCGGGGCAGGTCGCTGTCCCAGTACAGCCGGGTATTGCGACTCCTTAGCAGGTCGGCAAAGTCGGCATCGAGCCATCGATCCCCCAGCCCAACCAGCCGGTTGCCGTGCCACAGGCGAGGCCAGGTCGGCCTCAGCCACGGCGGAACACCGGTTTCGGCAAGGATTTTCTTGACCGCCCGCCGTCCGCCGTGGCGATGTAGGCTCAAGCGTTCGCCGGGACCGCCCGAACGAATGCTCAAGGCGAGACCGTCTGGCGGTGTGGAAAAGCGCAACCGACCGGACGGGTGGGGCAAGGTCAGCACACCGCTGCCATCCCAGGAGAGCGTCCAGGCAGAAGCCGGCGAGATCCGTGAACGAAGCCAGATGGATCCGCCGTAGCGCTGCAGCCGACCATCGTCCCAGTCGAGGACCGGTTGCCGGTCGCCGGCGGCCTGTGAGATCTGCCGCACAAACTCGTCCAGGCGCAGACCCGGGGGCGGTGTCCGGGCATGTTTCAGACACCAGCGCCTGAGCGTTTCAGCCACTCTGAACGGGGTCAGCCCATCGAGCGCCTCGAGCACCAGGCGTGGCCCAGGCTGTTCGGCCCGGTCGAGGTCGGCCTCGGCCACTTCGGCGATCATTTCTCCGGCGGCCCGGTTGAGCTTGGCCGAGCGGGCAAAAGCCTGGATGCAGCCGGGAAAATGTTCGCGCAGCACCGGCAGGATTTCATGGCGGAGGAAATTGCGATCGAGGCTGACCATGTCGTTGGCCGGGTCCTGGATAGCAGTCAAACCATGGTCGTCAAGATAGGCCTGGATCTGCTCGCGCCGCCAACCCAGAAGCGGCCGGATCAGACATCCGGCACCCAGTGGTCGTTGCGCCGGAATGCCGCCCAGTCCGCCAGGCCCGGACCCGCGCAACAGTCGCAGGAGCATGGTTTCAGCGACATCGTCGGCGTGGTGTGCAGTCACCAGGACCGCCCCGGGCTGAATATGGCGACTCAGGGCCTGATAGCGGGCGTGGCGCGCATTGGCCTCGAGTGATCCGGACCGGCGCACCCTGACGCGCTCAATGGTGATGCCCACTCCCAGGGCCTCGGCCATCGCGCAGGCCTGTTCGGCGCGCCGGGCGCTGCCATGGTCGAGACCATGATCGACATGGACCGCCTTCAGCACTCTGCTGGTGTTGCTGCCGGCAAGCAGGTGCAGCAGGCAGGCCGAATCCGGTCCACCGCTGAAGGCAACCACAATATCGCCCGATCCCGGCCACTCAGACGGGTCCGGATCGAGCCTACCGGCCCGACCGTCCGACGCTTCAGGTCTGTTCGAAGACACCCGGGGCCATGAGTCGCTGGTAGCGCTCATCAAGCAGATCCTGGACCGGCTTGCGGAGCAGGACTTCGGTCTGGGCGATGATGGTTTCTTTCAGGCGTACCGCCACCTCCTGCGGGTTGCGATGCGCACCACCGGCCGGTTCCTTGATGATCTTGTCGATCAGGCCCAGCGATTTCAGGCGGGGTGCGGTCAGACCCAGGGCTTCGGCTGCGGTTGCCGCGCGCTCGGCGTCCTTCCACAGAATCGAGGCACAGCCTTCCGGTGAAATGACGCTGTAGATGCTGTACTGCAGCATATTGGTCCGATCGCCCACGCCGATCGCCAGGGCCCCGCCGGAACCGCCTTCACCGATCACGTTGCAGATCACCGGCACCGGCAGCCGCGCCATGCAGGCCAGGTTGTGGGCAATGGCTTCGGACTGTCCGCGCTCCTCGGCCCCGACGCCGGGGTAGGCGCCGGGCGTATCGATGAAGGTGACCACGGGCAGGCCAAAACGGCTGGCCATGGTCATCAGGCGCAGCGCCTTGCGGTAGCCTTCGGGCCGTGGCATGCCGAAATTCCGGCGCACCTTTTCGCGCGTATCGCGCCCTTTCTGCTGGCCGATGACGACAAAGCTGCGGCCGTCGAGTTCGGCCAGCCCGGCAACAATCGCCGGATCGTCGGCGTAACTGCGATCGCCATGCAGTTCCTCGAAGCGGTCGAAGATCATGGCAATGTAATCAAGCGTATACGGTCGCTCGGGATGACGGGCCAGCTGCGAGATCTGCCAATCGCTGAGCTCGGCGAAGATCGCCTCGGTCCGTTCCCGGCACTTGGCCTCCAGGCGCCGGATCTCTTCTTCGATATTGAGCGAATTGTCCGAGCCGACATTGCGCAACTCGCGAATCTTGGCTTCCAGTTCGGCGATCGGCTGCTCGAAATCGAGATAGTTGGCGGGCATTCGGTTGGCGGACGGTTTATGGACTGATCGAGGCAGTATAGCTTTCGATCCGACCTTGCTGCACGACCACCGGGCCACGCGGGATGCGCTCGGGATCCCAATGGGCCAGAGCCCAGTGCCAAAGTGGTGCGATCTGGTCACAACGCTCCGGCGGCGCGTGGCCGAGGACCCGCAGGGCCAGGGCAAGTGCCTGGACCGGCGGCTGCGCGGCCACCGGGTCGTCGGCCTGGGACTTGCTGAGCTTGCGGCCGTTGATGTCGACCACGACCGGCAGGTGCAGATACCGCGGCGTGGGCAGATCCAGCGCTCGTTGCAGCAGGATCTGGCGGGCGGTGGAATCGAGCAGGTCGGCGCCGCGAACCACATCGGTCACCCCGGCGGCGGCGTCATCGACCACGACGGCCAACTGGTAGGCGATCAGCCCGTCACCGCGGCGAATGATGAAATCGCCGCACTGCCGGGCCGGGACCTGGTGCTGCTCGCCCTGCAGTCGATCATGGAAAACGACGCCGCCATCGTCGACCCGGAAGCGGATCGAGCGGCCCGGGCGTCCATCCGGAATGCCGTGCCGGCAGGTGCCGGGATAGATGCCGTCGGCCGGCAATTGTTTGCGCGAGCAGGCACAGGGGAAAGCGCGGCCAGCATCGACCAGATGCCGGATCGCCTTTTCGTGGCCCGCGCCCAATCTGCGCTGGTAGACCACAGGCTGATCGGGCTGCATGCCAAAGGCGGCGAGCACGGCCAGTTGACCCTCGGCGGCACCCGCGACCTCGCGCGGCGGATCGATATCCTCGATCCGCACCAGCCATTGCCCACCGCGGGAGCGGGCATCCAGGTAGCTGCCGACCGCGGCGACCAGCGAGCCGAAGTGAAGCTCGCCGGTCGGAGAGGGCGCGAACCGGCCGACGGGCGGTTGGTCTGATGCCGGGCCGCCGGGCGGTTGGTCTGATGCCGGGCCGCCGGCACGAATGATCTTGGAATCAGGGTG